>NZ_JBMIQH010000042.1:0-62679 GCF_056155635.1 Paraburkholderia sp. BR10141
AAGGCGTGGAGTTCTTCCGCTTCCTGCGCGCACACGAGGCATGATGGACCGCTCGCATGCGACGGGGCGAACCGGCGCCATCGTTGCGATGGCCGTGACGGTGCTTGCGGTCGCTTCTGCTGCAATCGAAGTCATGCGTGCCGAATTGCCTGGCTTTTCGCACCTGCTCTTCGAATCGCTCGCGGTCCTAAGCGGTCTTTGCGCCGTGGTCGGCATTATCTATACCTGCACGGCGAGCGCGCTGGTCGGTCGTTTCTTCGCGCGCGAGGTGGCGACGCCGCAGCACTTCCCGGCCATCACGCTCGCCAAGCCGCTGCACGGCGACGAATGGCACCTCGAGGAGCACCTCGCCAGCTTTTTCGAGCAGGACTATCCTGGAGAAGTCCAGTATCTGTTCGGTGTTCACGACGCGCGTGACGAAGCGCTCAATGCGATCGAGCGGCTACGCACACGTTATCCCGATGCGCACATCACGGTCGTCGCCGATTCGCGCCTATACGGTCCCAACCGCAAAATCGCGAATCTCGTGAACATGCTCGAACAGGCCGAGCACGACGTGCTGTGCTTCGCCGATAGCGACGTGCTCGTCGACAAGAACTATCTGCGCCAGGTGGTCGGGGCGCTGCAGCAACCGGGCGTCGGCCTCGTGAGCGCGGTTTATCGGGGCCTGTGCGCGCCCGGATTCTGGCCGCGCGTCGCGTCGGCCTTGACCAACTATCATTTCTTGCCCGGCGTCGTCACGGGGCTCGCCATCGGGCGCGCGCGGCCGTGCTTTGGCCAGTCCATCGCCATGACGCGTGAAATGCTCGACCGCATTGGCGGTCTGGCGCAATTCGCGCATCACCTCGCCGAAGACCACGCGATCGGTGAAGCCGTGCGCCGCGCCGGTGCGGAAGTGTCCATCCCGCCCATTCTCGTGCGGCACGCGTGTGTGGAGAATACGTTCGCCAAGCTCTTTGCGCACGAATTGCGCTGGAGCCGCACTGTTCGCGCGGCGGACCGCTCGGGGCATCTGGGCGCCGTGCTGATGCATCCGTTCGCGCTCGCCATGCTTGCCGTGGCCTTGTCCGGCGGCGCGGCGCCCGCGTGGATATTGGCTGCCGTGGCGCTGTGCGCGCGCGCGTGGCTGATCTGGCGGACCGATCGCGCGACCGGCGACAAGTCCAGCGGACTGTTATGCTTACCCCTTTGGGAAATGGTCCAGTTCGCGATCTATGTCGCGAGCTTTTGTTCGTCTGGCGTCGTTTGGCGCGGCACGCGCTTTCGCGTCGACAGGAATGGCATGCTTTCGCCAGTCCACGAGACCTGAGCGTCACAGTAGATGGGGGGCACAATGAGACGGGAGCATCCACTAGAGAGCACCCGCAGATGAAGCACATGGGACGTATCGCCGCCCTGGTCGGTCTTGCGATCGCCGTGTGGCTCGTATGGCGCGAGCATCCCGCAGCGGTGCTGCAACTGTTGCGCGGGGCGGGCATGGGCCTCGTGCTGGCGGCGGCCGTGCATATCATGCCGATGTGCGCGAATGCATGGGACTGGCGCAGCCTGATTCGCGCGGCGCAGCGGCCGTCGTTCGCGACGATGCTCAAACTCGTGTGGATCCGCGAATCGATCAACGGCTTGCTGCCGGTGGCGCGCGTGGGCGGGGAACTCGTCTCGTTCCGGCTGCTTGGCCGTGCGGGCGTACGGCCGGCCACGGCGGTGGCGAGCCTCATCGCCGACATGCAACTCACGCTGATCAGCCAGGTGCTCTTTGCGTTGCTCGCAGCCGGCTACCTGCTCGAACATTCCTCTTCCGACACCGCGCGGATCGTGGGGCGGCTCGCATGGGGCCTCGCGGGCTTCATCCCGCTGCTGGTGCTGTTCGCACTCGTGCAGCACGCTCGGCCGTTCGAGCGCGCGGCACGCACGCTCAACCGCGTGACGAGCGGCAAGGTCGTCGATCTCGTGGGCAAGTCCGCGCGCGTCGATTTATCTCTCAAGCTGATCTGGCGGCAGACCGGCGTGATCGTACGCTACGTGCTCGTCTGGCAGACGCTGCAATGCCTCGGTTACGCGCTCGAAATCTGGATCGCGTTGCGCGTGCTCGGCACCGACGCGACCTTCGTGCAGGCGTTCGTGATCGAGGCCCTGATCCAGATGCTGAGCAGCATCGCGTTTCTGGTGCCGGCCGGCCTTGGTGTGCAGGAGGGCGGCTTCGTCGTGATTGGCGGACTGCTGGGGTTCGATGCGCCGACATGCCTTGCGCTCGCGGGCGCAAGACGCGTGCGCGATCTGATGTTCTATTTGCCAGGCCTGCTTGCCTGGCAGGCGGCCGAGTATGGCTGGCCGTCACGACGCCGCACAGAAGGTACCGCCACGCGCGCCCGCACGGAATAATCCCGGAAGTGACCTGTTATTGAAGACAGGTCGCTTCACATTGCTCTATTGTCGGCAATCGCCCGAAAGGACTCGACATGGCAAGGGATTTCAGCGCGCTGAACAAGCACGCTCACCGCGAATACAAATTCGTTCAGGCCGATTCATATCGTCAGGTCAGGCAGACCTACGGGACAGATATGGATGGCGGGGCGTGCATGGGCGTCGTGTTGAATTGGGTCAAGGAGAAGTTGTCGACCTCGAACGGGCTGCTTCGTCCTGATGGTCCCCTGCGCAATTCGGCCGTCAAGCATTTTTCAAATCCACTCAATCCCCTTTCGCGCATTCGCAACGGCATCTCCCCGCCCACGGATTCCACGCTGGGGAAACTCATCGGCAAGGAACCCGGGCAACCACGCGGCAGAAAGAGCGCGGCGCGCAACGAAGCGACCATGCTGGAGGGCGCGAAGAATCAGGAAACTTACAACCGCTACAAGACCACTGACCGGTTGGTCGCTGAACTCGAGCTCGATCCGGGCGGATATACGCCAGAAGAAAAAACGCGCAAGGTAAAGCATGTCGCGCAGAATGTTGGCACAAGCCGCCCCCAGGAGAGTTTCGTAGCCGAGCGCTTGGACGACGCCACGATTGCCGGAGCCGCGGAGCAGTTGCCCAAGGGCAATGCAATCGTGCTCGATTTGAAGCAAGAGGCCGGTGGTCCCGGGCACGCCGTTGCGTTTTACAAGAGCCGGGGAGGCACGCTCTATTTTTTCGACCCGAACGCCGGCGTGTACGAGATATCTCGTCCGTACGAGAAACACCTTCTGGGATTCGTGCAGGCGTGGCTCGATGTCTACACGAAGGACAAAGACGATAAGGGCGTGCCCACTCCGAAAAACTGGAAGACGAAAGATGAACACCGCTGGTATTCAGTTTTTACCCGCACCACCCCCAAGAAAGCCGGCACTGCTCCCACGGAAGGCTAACGCCTGAAAGAACGCGGAGCCCGAAGGGCATTAACCGTGACTCGTGCGCAACTGAAAGCGCCAACGCTCGAGATTCGAGAGTTCATCCACGGTCTTCTTCTCGATGTCGCCGCGAATCAGGTGATGAATCGTGAGCCGACCCTGCTTTGTCTCCAGGATCTGTACTAGCCGTGCGCGCTCCCGCTGCCCCTTGAAGCCCAGATCGAAATAGATGACGCGGCGACGCGTATCCCCGGTGACGAGGCTCAAGCCACCCCCGCCGCCCGACCCGCCAAGGACGCCCATTTGGGGAACATCCCGTATGTGGAGATTCCAGCTGAAGCCATTGCGCGCGATCCACTTCTTTGCATCCTCCTCGCGCTTCATGGCCATGAGCGCAGCGGGCGGATGATTGGTCACATCGGTCGCGATCGTATAGCGCGACTTGTGCCAGTTCCTGAAGGTATTCGACTCCCGATTGTGCGCATACATGTTTCTCTCGACTTTGCCTTCGAACTCCCATTGCTGCATCACGGTGTCGAACCTGAACCATTCGATGCACTCGTTCCACTCCAGTTGGGGGCATTCGATGTCATCGGCCATGAGCTTGCCGAGCATGGGCGCCTTGACCTCAGCGCGAAACGTCAGGTCGAATTGATGACCGGCGGTGGCAGTGGAAGAGCGTCCGCCAATGGGTTTGATCCGTTCGACGGGCACAGCAAGATTGGAGATCGTCATGCGGGCTTTCATGGCTCACCTTTGTGCAATTCGGGATGCAGCCATAACAGCTGAACGTTTCCAGATATTCCCTCTCATGCACGGCGACAGGCTGCAAAAAACAAATGGAATAGTTCTCCTCGCCGGGCTGTTGTGGAAGAGCGGATCGAACTGGATCGACCCGCTGGGCTAAAGGAGCTTCTCCATGAATCACCTCTCACGCGGGAAGCATATTGCGATTGGGGCTGGGCTGATTTCGATGATGAGTGGGGCTTCCGCGCAAGCCGAATCGATCGATGTGCCGGGCGTACAGCCGTTCCTGAAAACGACCGCAGCGGGGGTGCAGATCTACGCCTGCGAGTACGGTGCGGATCACACGCTCGACTGGGTGTTCCGGCAGCCGCGCGCCACGCTCTACGACGCGCACGGCGCCGAGGTGATCGAGCATTCGGCCGGCCCGTCGTGGCAGGCGCACGATGGCAGCCGCATCGAGGGAAAGGTCGTCGCGCAGGAACCCAGCGGGACGCCCGGCAGCGTGCCGCAACTGCTGCTCGAGGCGCACTCCGCCGGATCACCGGGCATGCTCGCAGCCGTGCGCTACGTGCAGCGGGTCAGGACGGTGGGCGGTGTGAAGCCGGCCGCGCCGTGCACAGTCGAGCACGAGACGGGTAGCTCGCCCTATATCGCGACTTACATCTTTTATAAGTAAAAAGACAGATCATAGAACGGTCTCTCTGGAAAGAGACACCGCAATTAATTCGGAATGCGAATTTAAAACAGTCAAAGCGCCATGATCATCGAATTCATCACGCATCAGGACTGGACCGAGTGGCTCGAACCTCTCACGCAAGCGCAGCCGTGCGGCCCGGACCTCGAATATGACGCGCAATTTCGCGAACTCGAGGAAGCGGTCAGCGGACGTCCCGAAGCCGAGTACGGAGACACGCTCGTGGCCGCCGTTGCGCCCGACTGGGAAGCCGCCGATGCGCTTGGCACCGCATTGATGGCCCGCACGCGAGACCTTCGCGTGGTGATGCATCTAGCGCGAGCGCGCTGGGTTCGCGAGGGCATTACCGGTCTCGCGGACGGCCTCGTCTTGACCGCCGCGCTGCTGGAGCGCCATTGGGAGCACGTGCACCCGCAACTCGACGCCAGCGACGGCGACGACGCGACGGCCCGCATCAACGCGCTTGCCGCGTGGACGGCGGCCGGCGGCGTGCTCGCCGGTCTCATGGATAGCCCGCTGCTGCAAGGCCGTTCTCCGGTCACGCTGCGCGAGTGGTCGTATGCGAATGGCGAAGCCGTCGCGCCAGAAGGGCACACGATGATGAGCCTCACGGCAATCGAAGCGTCGATCGCCGTGTCGCCCGATGCCGCGCGCAGCGCGAAGAGGGCGTTCGATGCCGCGTACGCCAGCGTCCGCGCAATCGAAGCGACGCTTGCCGAACGCGTAGGCGCTACCCAATCGCTCGATTTTGCTTCGTTGAAGGCGTTGCTGGAGCGCGCATCGTCGCTGCTCGCGACGGGCGTGCACCCGGGCGAGGCGCAAATGCATCAAGCGGACGAGCCCGGTGTCGCGTCGCCAGCAGCCGCCACCGGCACCGCATCATCCAGCACGATAGGCAGCCGCGCCGACGTGGCCGCCACGCTGCAGCGGATCTGCGCCTGGTACGCGCAACACGAACCTGCGAGCCCGGTGCCGTTGCTGCTCGAAAGGGCGCGCGGCCTCGTCGAGAAGTCCTTTGTCGATCTTTTGAAGGACCTCGCGCCGGAAGGACTCGCGCAACTTACCCAGGTGATCGGTACCGCTGCCGTCGAAATGCCGGCGGAATGATCTAAGCCGCACTGCAACGCAGTTCAACCAGGAGAACGGTCAAATGGCCAAGGAGAGCAGTCAGAAGTTCATTGCGCGCAATCGGGCGCCGCGCGTGCAGATCGAGTACGACGTGGAAGTGTACGGCTCGGAAAGGAAGGTCAACTTGCCTTTCGTGATGGGCGTGCTGTCCGATCTCTCGGGGCAGCCGCAGGAAGCGCTGCCGTCCGTTGCGGAACGTAAGTTTCTGGAGATCGACATCGACAACTTCGACGAACGGCTGCGCTCCATGAAGCCGCGTGTGGCGATGCAGGTCGACAACACGTTGACCGGCGAGGGCAAGATCGGCGTGGACATGACTTTCGCGAGCATGGACGACTTCGAGCCCGCCGCGATCGCGCGCAACGTCGAGCCGCTCGCGAGGCTGCTCGAAACGCGCAGCCAGTTGCAGAACCTGCTGACCTATATGGACGGCAAGACCGACGCGGAAAAGCTCGTCGCCCGCTTGCTCGAAGACCCTGCGCTGATGAATGCGCTTGCCGCCGCGCCGAACCCCCAGGGCGAGCCCGACTCCGAATAAAGGACCCAAGATGGCAGACACTCAACTCGATCCAACCGCGTTCGCGCAGCCGGAAAGGCAGGAAGCCGACGCGGCGAGCCCATCCGGCGAGTTTCAACAGCTCTTGCAGAAGGCGTTCCGCCCGCGCACGGAGAAAGCGCGCGAAGCGGTGGAAAGCGCCGTGCGCACGCTCGCGGAGCAGGCGCTGCTCGACACGCACCGCGTGTCCGACGATGCGCTCGCGACCATCGAAGCGCTGATCGCGCGCATCGACGAAAAGCTGAGCGCGCAGATCAACGTCATCCTGCATGCAGCGCCGTTCCAGCAGCTCGAAAGCGCGTGGCGGGGGCTCCACTACCTCGTCACCAACACCGAGAGCGACGAGAGCCTCAAACTGCGCGTGATGAACATTTCGAAGGCCGACCTGCACCGGTCGCTGCGCAAGTATAAGGGCGTGGCGTGGGACCAGAGCCCGCTCTTCAAGCGGCTTTACGAGGAAGAATACGGCCAGTTCGGCGGTGAGCCTTACGGCGCATTGGTGGCCGATTACTACTTCGACAACAGCGGCCCCGACGTCGATTTCCTCACGCAGATGGGCAAGATTTCCGCTGCCGCGCACGCGCCGTTCATTGCGGGCGCGGACCCCGCCGTCATGCTGATGGACTCGTGGCAGGAGCTGGCGAATCCGCGCGATCTCACGAAGATCTTCCAGACGCCCGAGCACGCCGCATGGCGCTCGCTGCGCGATTCCGAAGACTCGCGCTATATCGGCCTCGCCATGCCGCGCTTTCTCGCGCGCACGCCCTATGGCGCGAAAACGAGCCCCGTGGACGAATTCGATTTCGAGGAAGACACCGCGGGCGCGGACGCGTCGAAATACGCGTGGGCCAATGCGGCCTACGCGATGGCCGTGAACATCAATCGCTCGTTCAAGACGTGGGGATGGTGCTCGCGCATTCGCGGCATCGAGTCGGGCGGGGTGGTGGAGGATCTGCCGGTCCACGCGTTTCCGACCGACGACGGCGGCGTCGACATGAAGTGCCCGACGGAAATCGCCATCAGCGACCGCCGCGAAGCCGAACTGGCGAAGAACGGTTTCATGCCGCTCGTCCACAAGAAGAATTCGGATATTGCGGCATTCATCGGCGCGCAGTCGCTCAACAAGCCGATCGAATACGAAGACCCGGACGCCACGGCGAACGCCAACCTCGCCGCGCGCCTGCCTTATCTGTTCGCCTGCAGCCGTTTCGCGCACTACCTCAAGTGCATTGCGCGCGACAAGCTCGGCAGCTTCAAGGAGAAGGACGACATGCAGCGCTGGTTGCAGGACTGGATTCTTCAGTATGTGGACGGCGACCCGGCCAACTCGTCGGAAGAGACCAAGTCGCGCCGGCCGCTCGCGGCCGCGGAAGTCGTGGTCGAGGAAGTGGAGGGCAATCCGGGCTACTACACGTCGAAGTTCTACCTGCGTCCGCATTATCAGCTCGAAGGCCTGACCGTCTCGTTGCGGCTCGTTTCCCGGCTGCCGTCGACCAAAGCGGCTTGAGCCGCGGCGGTTTTTCAAACCTGTACGAACCTGATCAATAAGGAATCCAAATGGCAGTCGATATTTTTCTGAAACTTGGCACGGTCACGGGCGAGTCGCTGGATCAGACTCACAAGGACGAAATCGACGTGCTCTCGTGGAGCTGGAGCATGGACCAGTCCGGCACGATGCACCTCGGCACGGGCGGTGGCGGCGGCAAGGTCGATGTGCACGATCTCTCGATCACCAAGTACACGGACCACGCCACGCCGGCCATCATGACCGCCTGCGTGACGGGCAAGCACTTCCCCACCGGAAAACTCACCGTGCGCAAGGCGGGCGGCACCAAACCGTTGGAGTACTACACGATCGATCTGGAAAAAGTGCTCGTCACGAACTACGCGACAGGCGGATCGGACGGCGAAGACCGCTTCACCGAAACGGTGACGCTCAACTTCGAGAAATTCCACGTGACCTACCAGCAGCAGGATCCGACCACTGGCTCGGCGCTCGGCGGCGTAGTCGAGTGCAAGTGGAACATTCCGGCCAGCGCAACGGCGTAAGCGGACATGCGCACGAGAAACGCGGAGCGTGTGCAGCCCTCGCTGCTGGAGCGGCTGACCGACCACGCGCCCGAAGCCACGAGCGAAGTCCGCGAGCATCGCGCCAGCTCGGCGCGCGCGCAGCGCCTGAGCGTCATGCGCGATATCGGTTGGCTCCTCAATGCGCGGGGCATCGCGTCGGCCCAGGAGATCGCGCGCTATCCGTGCGTGGCCGACTCGGTGCTCAACTTCGGGTTCGCGGAGCTGGCGGGCAAGAGCGCGTCGGACGTGGAACTGAGTCGGATCGAACGACTGATTGCCGAGGCGATCGGCGCATTCGAGCCGCGCATCGTGCGCGGCACCCTGCGCGTGCGCGCCATTGAGTCCGGTGGGGTGGATATCGCACACAACGCGCTGGCGTTCATCGTCGAAGGCGATCTCCATGCGCACCCTGTACCCGAGCGGCTTTATTTGCGCACGGAACTCGATCTGGAAGCCGGCAAGGCAAACGTGTACGAAGAGGTGACGCCCAGATGAACCCCGACTTCCTCCAGTACTACAGCCGCGAATTGCAGCACGTTCGCGAGATGGGTGGCGAGTTCGCCAAGGCGTTTCCGAAGATCGCGGGACGGCTGGGCCTCGAAGGTTTCGACTGCGCCGATCCCTATGTGGAACGTTTGCTCGAAGGGTTCGGCTTTCTGGCCGCGCGCGTGCAGATGAAAATCGATGCAGAGTTTCCGCGCTTCACGCAGCATCTCGCCGAACTGGTGTATCCGCACTATCTCGCGCCGACGCCCGCGATGACGGTCGTGCAACTGCAGCCCGACAAGACTCACCCCGCACTGGCGGACGGCGTTGCCGTGCCACGCGGTACGGCCCTGCAGGGTCGGTTCGACGGCGAACGTGCGACGCGCTGCGAGTTCCGCACGGCGCACGCGCTGACTTTGTCTCCGCTCGAACTGGTGGAGGCGCGGCTTTTCACTCACACCGGCGCGCTGCCCGGCGTCGCCGCCGTGCCGCGCGGCGTGAAGGCAGGCTTGCGCCTCAAGTTGCGCGCGCTCGGCGAGCGCACCATCGGCGATCTGACGATCGATCATCTGCCCATCTACCTGCGCGGCAGCGACGGCGCGGCGGCGAAACTTTATGAACTGCTGGTCGGCTCGACGCTTGGCATCGCGACATCCGGTGGCGTGCTGTCGCCTTCGTCGCTGCGCCCGCTCGGCTTCTCCGACGAAGAAGCCCTGCTGCCCGTGAGCGATCAATCGTTTCCCGGCTATCGGCTGCTGCAAGAGTATTTCGCATTTTCCCAGCGCTTCATGTTCATCGGCATCGATGGATTGCGCTCGCATTTCGCTCGTTGCGAAAGCGACGAAATCGAGCTTGTGGTACTGCTTTCGAAGGGCGATACCACACTCGAACAACGGGTCGACCACGAAAACTTCGCGCTGCATTGCACGCCCGCCATCAATCTCTTTGCGCGCCGCGCCGATCGCATCGCGGTGACGGGTGAGCAGTTCGAACATCATGTGGTGGCGGACCGCACGCGTCCGCGCGACTTCGAGGTCTATCGCGTGCAAAGCGTGACGGGCCATCGCTCGGGCGGCGGTGCGCCGATCGAATTTCAGCCGTTCTACCGAATGCGCGATCTGGGCGCAGGCGAACCCGACACGGCGTTTTATCAGGTGCGGCGCGAGAAACGTCTGCCATCCGCCCGCGAGCAGGAGCGCGGCACGCGTTCGTCGTATTCGGGCAGCGAAACCTGGATCGCCCTGGTGGATACGCACGAAGCGCCGTATCCCGGCGATCTGCATCAACTCGGCGTGAGCGTGCTGTGCACCAACCGCGACCTCACGCTGACGTTGCCGCTCGGGCGCGGCGAAACCGACTTCACCCTGGAGCTGGAAGCGCCGGTAGCGGGCGTGCGCTGTGTCGCCGGGCCGAGCCGCCCATTGCCGTCCTATGCGCAAGGGCCGGTGGCGTGGCGTCTCTTGAGTCACCTGTCGCTCAACTATGCGTCGCTCGTGGACGACGCGGACGGGAGCGGCGCGCGCGCCATGCGCGACTTGCTCGCGCTCTACGCGCCCGAAGGCGACGGCGCGGCCGCGCGGCAGATCGAAGGTCTGCGCTCCATCGGCTCGCGCGCAGTCACGCGCCGCTTGCCGTCGCGCGGGCCGATCGTGTTCGGCCGCGGCCTCGCGCTCGATGTGCTGCTCGACGAGAGCGGTTTCGAAGGTGCGAGCGCGTTTCTGTTCGGCGCGGTGCTCGCGCGCTTCTTCGAGCAATACGTGTCGATGAATTCGTTTACGGAAACCTGCGTGTCTTCGACCACACGCGGTGAAATCATGCGCTGGGCGCCGGGGAGCGGGCAATGCCGGACGCTGTGATGCTATTCGAGCGCTTCTCTGCCGAGGCGAACCGCTTCGACTTCTTTCAGGCCGTGCGGCTGGTGGAATGTGCGCATAGCGGGTTGCCGCGCGTGGGCGCTTCGCTGCGCCCGCGTGACGACGCAGTGCGATTCGGTCAGGAACCCGAATTGATCTTCTTTCCGACTGCGTTACGCCATTTCGCCAGCAAGCAGGACGCCGCGCCGAAGCTCGCCGTGAACTTCTTCGGTCTGCTCGGCCCGAATGGCCCGATGCCCACGCATCTGACCGAATACGTGCGTCATTGCGCGCGTAACGCGGGCGATCCGACTTTCGCGCGCTTTCTCGACGTGTTTCATCACCGCATGGCCTCGTTGTTCTATCGCGCGTGGGCCACGGCGCAGCCGGTGGTCAGTCTCGATCGCGACGACAACGATCGATTCTCCGCATACGTGGGCACCGTGTTCGGGCTCAACGAAGCGGCGCTGCGCAACCGCGACAGCGTCCCCGATTTCGCCAAGCTGCATTTCGCGGGGCTGCTCGCGGGGCCCACGCGCCACGCAGCGGGTTTGCGGATCGTGCTGTCGCGCTTTTTTGGCTTGCCAGTGGAAGTCGTGCAGAACGTGGGGCACTGGATGAAGCTGCCCGCAGCTGCGCTGACGCACCTCGGCGCGCGCGATGAAAACGCCCTCATGGGTGTCGGCACGATGCTTGGGGGCCGCGTGTTCGATCGGCAGCACAAGTTCCGCGTCGTGCTCGGACCGCTTTCGCTGAGCGATTACGAGCGCTTCCTGCCGGGCGGTACGAGCCTCGCGCGGCTCGCCGACTGGGTGCGTCTATACCTGCGCGACCCATTCGAATGGGACGTGAACCTGCAATTGCGGCGCGCAGAGGTGCCGCGTCTCGCATTGGGGCGCAAGCAGCGCCTCGGCTACACGACCTGGCTGCACGCGCGCGCCGCCACGGCCGACGCGACGCAACTCGAGCTTCGTCCGTTGATCCCATCTCATGCAAAGGACTAGTGCAATGGCAGACATCAGCCGCGCCGTCATGTTCGGCAAACTCGATACGCTCAGCTTCGGCGCGATGGAGAGTGCGACCACGTTCTGCCGATTGCGCGGCAATGCGTATGTCGAGCTTGCGCACTGGCTGCATCAGATGCTGCAGTTGCCCGATTCGGATCTGCACCGCGTCATCGGGCACGCCCGCATCGAACCCGCGGCGCTCGCGCGCGATCTGACCGATGCGCTCGACCGACTGCCGCGCGGGGCGGCCTCGGTCAGCGATATTTCATCGCAGCTGGAAGAGGCCGTGGAGCGCGGCTGGGTCTATGCTTCGCTGCTCTTCGACGCGCAGAAGGTGCGCAGCGCGCATGTGCTCGTCGGCGTGTTGCAGACGCCCGTGCTGCGCAACGCATTGCGCGGTATTTCGCGCGAGTTCGATCGCGTGAAGCTGGATGACCTCGTTGCCAACTTCGCCGATGTGCTCGACGGTTCGCCGGAAGCATCGACGCAGGCGCCTGTCGTGACGCAGGAGCCCGACACGCCGCATCGCACCGACGACGCCTTGCAGCGCTTCACCGTCGATCTCACGGTCCAGGCGCGTGAAGGCCGGCTCGATCCCGTGGTGGGCCGCGATGCGGAGATTCGCCAGGTCGTCGACATCCTCATGCGGCGCAGGCAGAACAATCCGATCCTCACCGGCGAGGCGGGCGTGGGCAAGACGGCCGTGGTCGAAGGCCTCGCACTGCGCATCGCGGCGGGCGACGTGCCGCCCGCGCTGCGCGACGTGAGCCTGCGGGCGCTCGACGTCGCACTGCTGCAGGCCGGAGCGGGCGTGAAAGGCGAATTCGAAGCGCGGTTGCGTCAGGTGCTGGAAGCCGTGCAAGCGGCGTTCCATCCCATCATCCTCTTCATCGACGAGGCGCACACGCTGATCGGCGCGGGCGGCGCGGCGGGCACCGGCGACGCGGCGAATCTGCTCAAGCCCGCGCTTGCACGCGGGAGTGTGCGCACCATCGCAGCAACGACGTGGTCGGAGTACCGCAGGCACATCGAGAAAGATCCGGCGCTCACGCGGCGCTTTCAGGTCGTGCAGGTCCACGAGCCCGAGGAGGCTCGTGCCGTGACGATGATGCGGGGACTCGCTGCCGCGCTGGAAACGCATCACGGCGTGCAGGTGCTCGACGAGGCGATCGAGGCGGCGGTGAAGCTCTCGCATCGCTATCTGCCCGCACGGCAGTTGCCGGACAAGTCGGTGAGCCTGCTCGATACCGCGTGCGCACGCGTTGCGGTGAGCCAGCACGCCACGCCGCCGGCCGTCGACGACGCGCAACGGCGCATCGATGCGCTCAACACGGAGCTGGAGGTGATCGAGCGCGAGGCGGCGATCGGCGTCGATACGGCGACACGTCGCGAAGCCGCGGCGGCGGCATTGCAAACCGAGACCGCGCGCCTTGCCGATCTGCACGCGCGCTGGAAGGTGGAGCGCGAGATGGTCGAAGACATCCTCGCGCGCCGCCAGGCGCTGCGGGAAGGCGCCCCGGACGCCGATCTTGCCGCGTTGCGCGAACGCCAGGCGCAGCTCGCCGAGCATCAGGGCGACGCGCCGCTCGTGCTGCCGGGCGTGGACCGTCATGCCGTGGCCGCGGTCGTGCAGGACTGGACCGGCGTGCCCGTGCTCAACATGCTGAAGAACGAGATCGGCAATGTATTGCGGCTGAACGAGGTGCTCGACCGCCGCATCATCGGCCAGCAGCATGCCACGCAAATGATCGCGCGGCGCGTGCAGACTTCGCGCGCAGGCCTCGACGATCCGAATAAGCCGGTTGGCGTGTTTCTGCTCGCGGGCACCTCGGGCGTGGGCAAGACCGAGACGGCGCTCGCGCTTGCCGAGGCACTCTATGGCGGCGAGCAAAACCTCATTGCCATCAACATGAGCGAGTATCAGGAAGCGCACACGGTGTCGCTGCTCAAGGGCGCGCCGCCGGGCTACGTGGGCTTCGGCGAAGGCGGCGTGCTGACCGAAGCGGTGCGCCGGCGGCCGCACAGCGTCGTGCTGCTCGACGAAGTGGAGAAGGCGCATCCCGACGTGCACGAGCTGTTTTTCCAGGTCTTCGACAAAGGCCGGATGGACGACAGCGAAGGCCGTTCCATCGATTTCCGCAATACGCTCATTCTGCTCACGACCAATGCGGGCACCGAATGCATTGCGCAGTTGTGCCGCGATCCACGAACGAGCCCACCGATGGAGGTGATTGAACGCGAGCTCCACACGCAATTGCTGGAGACTTTCCCGGCCGCGTTGCTCGGACGCATGGTGACCATTCCGTATTACCCGCTCTCCAATGAGATGCTGAGCGCCATCATCCGGCTGCAACTCGGCCGCGTGGCCGAACGTGTGACGCTCACGCACGGCGTGCCGTTCACCTATGACGAGACCGTGGTGACGCAGATCGCACAGCGTTGCACGCGCATGGAAAGCGGCGGCCGCATGATCGACGCGATCCTCACCAACAGCGTGCTGCCGCACATCAGCACGGCGTTCCTTTCGCGCGTGATGGACGGAAAGACGCTTGCGCGTGTGCATGTGAGCGTCGAGGACGAGGAGTTCAGCTATGCCTTCGACTAGTCGCCATGTGCGTATGACCTGTGCGGCGCTCGGCGACGACGTAGTGTTTCTGCGCATGTCGGCGAGCGAGGCGCTGGGACGTCTGAGCCGCTTCGAGATCGCGTTCCTGAGCCTTCACAACGATATCGACCCGGGCGCGGTGCTCGGGCAGAACCTTTCTGTGACGCTCGATTATCCAGCGGGCGGGTCGCGCGAGTTCAACGGCATCGTCACGACGCTGCGTCTGCTCGCACCCGGCGACACCACGAAAAACCGCATGGCGCGCTATGAGGCGGTCGTGCATCCGCGCCTGTGGCTGCTCACGCGCGCCTCGCACCGGCGCTTCTTTCATCAGCGCACGGCACCGCAAATCGTTGCGCAAGTGCTGGAGTCGTGCGACATCGACTTTCGCAACGCATGTACGGCGAGCTACCCGGCGCTCGACCATTGCGTGCAATACCGCGAAACGGATTTCGACTTCGTGAGCCGCCTCATGGAGCGCGAAGGCATGCATTACTTCTTCGAGCACGCAGGCGGCAAGCATACGCTCGTGCTGGCCGATTCCGGCGCGGAGCATCGGCCCATCGCGCACTATGAGTCGGTGCCGTTTCAGGGCTGGGACACGCCGGAACCCGACGAAGAATGCGTCTACCGCTGGCATGCGGGCGCGACGCTCGAAACGGGGCGCTACGAAGTCAACGACTACGACTTCGAAAAGGCCTCGGTGAGCAACAGCGAAGGGCTCGTTTCGCGCGCGACACGCAGCGCACCCTACGATCCGCCGCGTTATTTGATGCAGGAACATCTGAGCGGGCATCTGAAAGCGGGCGACGGCGAGCGCCTCGCGCGCATCAACGTGGAGATCCATCAAACGCAGAACGACGCGATGGAAGGGCGCGCCACCTCACGCGGCATCGCAGCGGGCGGCTTGTTCCGGCTGCGCGATCATCCGGGTGGCGCGCAGAACCGTCAGTATCTCGTGATCGAGAATCAGGCCGAAATCGTATCGGATGCCTATGTATCCACGAGCGACCCCACACAGCCGATGTTCGATTGCCGTTTCACTGCGATTCGCAGCGACAACACGTTCCGTTCTGCGCGCATCACGCCCGTTCCTCACACTGCGGGCCCGCAGACGGCGGTCGTGATCGGCCCGCCGGGCGAAGAGATTCTCACAGACAAATACGGGCGCGTGAAAGTGCAGTTCCATTGGGAGCAGCTTTCGCAGGCAGGCGGCGCGGATCGGCTCGATCGCTGCTGGGTGCGCGTGGCGCAGGGCTGGGCGAACCGGCGCTGGGGGGCGATGTGCCTGCCGCGCATCGGCCAGGAGGTGCTGGTGGATTTCATCGAAGGCGATCCCGACCGGCCAGTGATCGTCGGCGCGGTCTACAACTCGACCAACATGCCGCCGTACGACCTGCCCGCGCAAAGCGCGGTGTCCACGCTCAAGAGTCAGTCGACGAAGGGCGGCAATGGCTACAACGAAGTCCGCCTCGACGACCGCAAGGGCGGCGAACAAATGTTCTTTCACGCCGAGCGCGATCACGAAACGTGGGTCAAGCACGACGCGCTGATGAACGTCACCGGCGAACGGCATCTGTGCATCGGCGGCGAGGAGTTTCGCGAGACGCGCGGCGCACGTAACGATTCGGTACTGGGCAGCAGCACGTCGCGCGTGGTTGGCCCCGTCTCGGCCGCCAGCATGACGACGCACGAGCAGTTCGTGGGCGAGGTGTATTCGCTCGACGCGGGCGCAGCCGTGCACATCAAGGCGGGCGCGGCGGTGGAAATCGAGGCGAGCGCAACCATCGCGCTGCGTGCGGGGGCGTCGTACATCCTCATCGGTCCGGAAACGATCGAGATGTCGAGCTTCCCGATTCCGCTCGGCCCGGGCGTGCCGCCGGTGTCGCTTTCCGTGGCCCCCGCGCCGCCAACGCCGCCCCGCGACGCCGACGACGGCACGAGCAAGATTCGCAATCAGGAGGCTCCGTGAGATTGACGCTGACCGTTGAGGGCGGCGAAGCCGGTGAGCACGCCGCGCCACGCACGATGGAGATCGACGATCGCGCAACGATTGGCCGCGCGCCGGAGAGCACGCTGGTGCTGAGCGACGCGCAGCGCGGTATTTCGCGCATGCAGGCGAGCATCGAGCGCCGTGACGGCATCTATGTGCTAATCGATGCCGGAAGCAATCCGACACTGCTGAATGGCGAGGCGCTGAACGGCGCGCACGAGGCCGTGTTGTCCGATGGCGACCAGATCCGGATTGGCGCTTATACGCTTGCGGTTTCCATCGAAAAGGACGAGGAAAGCCGGGCGCCATTCGATCAAACGCTGATGACGCAAGCCACGCCGCCTGCGCGGCTACCCGCAGCGAGCCTGCCGGGCACGCCGGAGTTCGAGGCGCCGCCGAGCGCGCCGCTCATCCCCGACGACTGGGACGCGCCCCGCGCTTGCGCTGCGCCGCAGCCTGTGCGCGACGAAACGCCGTTCACGCCCGACCCGCTCGCCGCGACGCCATTACTGCGCGAACCGGGCCATTTCGGCGGCGAAGCGAATCAGGCGCTAATGGACGTGCTGGGCTCCGCCGACCCGTTACGCGACGCCCCCGCGCCGGCGGAGCGCGAACCGGCCGCGCCGTCACGCAGTTTCGAGCACGTCTCGCCAGAAAAAGCCGTGACTGCCATACCGGCGCACCGGTTGGACGCGGCGCGCGCGGCGGCACCGGAGACCCGCCCCGCAGCCCCTCGCGCGGACGATTCGGCAGTGCTGGACGCACTGCTGGAGGGTCTCGGCATCGCGTCCACCGATGTCGCCCACCTGAGCGCGCCGGACGTCGCGCGCCTCGCCGGCGCGCTGTTGCGCGAAGCCACGCAGGGCACGATGAGCGTGCTGCGCTCGCGCGCGATGGCGCGCCGCGAGGCCCGCATGGCGATGACGATGATCGAGGCGCGCGACAACAACCCGCTCAAATTCTTTCCCGACGCAGACCGCGCCTTGACGCAAATGCTCGGCGCGCGCGGTCGCGGCTATCTCGCGCCGGACGAAGCCTTGCGCGCCGCGTACCGCGATATCCAGGCGCACGAACTCGCACTCGTCGCCGGCATGCGCGCCGCGTTCGACGACGCCATGGCGCGCCTCGACCCAGACGCGATCGAGGGCTCGCTCGACGCGCCCTCCGGCCTCGAGGCGCTCGTCGGCAATCGCCGGGCGCGCCTGTGGCTGCGCTTCGTGAAGACGTGGGAGCACGTGTCGCGCGACGCGGGCGACGATTTCCAGCAGCGCTTCGGCGAACCGTTCGGCCGGGCCTATCAGGCGCAGCTCGACGCGTTGCAATTTCCCAAGGATTGAGTCACAGCATGTACTGGAACAACAAAGTCATCTGGTCGGAGGGCATGTTCCTTCAGCCGCAGCATCTCCAGCAGCACGACCGGCACGTCGATGCGCTGCTCGCGGGCCGCGTGGAAGGCCTGCGCGCCTATGGCTGGGGCTTTACGACGCTGGAGATCGACGAGGCGCTGCTCAAGCTCGGCAAACTGGCGTTGCGCGCGGCGGCAGGCGTGTTGCCCGACGGCACGCCGTTCAACCTGCCCGCAGACGACGATCTGCCCGAGCCGCTCGACATCCCGGAAAACGCCGCGAACGTGACCGTCATGCTCGCGCTGCCGGTTCGCCGCGCCGGCGCGTCCGAATCGGGCGGCGACGACCTCGCGCGTTACGGCGCGGGGGACTTCGAAGTGCACGACAGCAACGACGCCGACGCGCCCAGCACGTTGCTGCAGATCGGCAAGCTGCGCCTGCGCCTCGCGCTCGCGCCCGAGGTTGCCAACGCGCATGCATGCGCGGGCGTGGCGCACGTGATCGAGCGCCGCAGCGACGGCCGCGTCGTGCTCGACGACGACTATTGCGCGCCGTGCCTCGACTATCGCGTGGCGGGGCGCCTCGCGCGCTTCTCGACCGAGCTGGGCGGCCTGCTTCAGCAGCGCGGCGAAGCGCTCGCCGGACGTCTCGCCCAGCCCGACGGCGCGGGTATGGCCGAAATCGCCGATTTCCTGCTGCTGCAGATCGTCAATCGCGCGCAGCCGCTCGTCACTCACTTCAATGCCATGGATGGTTTGCATCCCGAAGCGTTCTATCAGTCGTGCATCGCGCTGGCGGGCGAGCTTGCTACGTTCAGCCAGACTGGGCGGCGGCCACCGACGTTCGCAGCATACCGGCACGACCGGCTGAAGGAGACCTTCGAACCCGTGATCGATGCGCTGCGGCTGGCGCTGTCGCGCGTCGCCGATCCACAGGTCGTGGCGATTGCGCTCGAAGAACGCAAGTATGGATTGCGGGTGGCGCGCGTTGCGGACCGCACGCTCTTTGCCGGCGCGACCTTCGTCCTCGCGGTGCGGGCGCAGGTGCCGGCCGGCACGCTGATTTCCGCGTTCACAAGCCAGGTGAAGATCGGCAGCATCGAAAAGATCCGCGATCTCGTGAACCTGCAGCTGCCTGGCATCGCGTTGCGCGCGCTGGCGGTCGCGCCGCGCCAGTTGCCGTTCCACGCGGGCTACAGCTATTTCGAACTCGACGACCACGACGAAGCGTGGGCAACGCTTGCCGCTTCGGCGGGCATGGCGCTGCACGTGGCGGGCGAGTTTCCCGGGCTCACGATGGAACTCTGGGCCATCCGTCATTGAAGTCATGCGTGGAGGACCTCTTTCCATGACCGATAGCACAAACGCGCCGCTCGACGACGCGGACTATCTCGACGCGGCGCGCACGATCCGCATGCCGATGCCGGGGCGCAAGCGCGAACGCACAGGCGGCGCCCAAGCGCAGGCCACGCCGCAGCCCAAGCCGCAAGCCGCCGAGCCGGCACTCACGCCGCTCGATGCCTCGGCCGCCGGGCGCAACCCGCTGCTGCGGGCGGCCAATCCGCTGCTGGAACTCGCGCTCCCGCTGCGCCGCCTGCCGAGCCATCCGGATCTCGACGCGCTGCGCGCGCAACTGATCCAGATGGTGCGTCGCTTCGAGGCCGACGGCCGAGCGTTCGGCGTGCCCGACACGCAGCTCGGCCCGGCACGCTATTGCCTGTGCACCTTCATCGACGAGGCCATTGCGGCGACGCCGTGGGGTGCAGGGGTCTGGGGCCGCAGGAGCCTGCTCGTGACGTTTCACAACGAGGCCTCCGGCGGCGAGCGGCTTTTCGTCATGTTGCAGCGGCTCGCGCAAACCCCCGCTGCCGATATCGACCTGCTCGAACTGATCTATGTGATGCTCGCGCTTGGCTTCGACGGGCGCTACCGGCTCATGGAAGGCGGCAAGCGGCAGCTCGACGAGATTCGCGAACGCCTTGAACAGATGATCCGCGCGCAACGCGGCCCGGTCGAGCGCGCGCTGTCGCCGCACTGGCAACCCGCGGAGCACGCGCGCGAACGCACGCTGGGTTTCGTGCCGCTGTGGGTCGCGCTGGCGCTGGCGGCCCTCGTGTTGATGGCGACGAGCCTCGTGCTCGGGCTGCGCATCAACGCGTTCTCCGACCCGGTGTTCGAGGCGATGCGCGGCATTCGCGTGGCGCCTGCGCCCGTACTCGCGGCAAAGATGCAGGCCGCGCCGAAATTCGCGTCGGCGCTCGATGGCTTTCTCGCGCCGGAGATCGCGCAAGGGTTGGTCACGGTGGGCGAATCGGGGGACCGCACAACCGTGACCATCAACAACAGCGCCGAAGGCACGCAAATCTTCGCATCCGGGAGTGCCGAACTCGACCCGCATTTTGTGCCGCTCGTGCAGCGCATCGGCGAGGCGCTGGCGGACAAGCCGGGCAATGTCGTCGTGATCGGGCACACGGACGATCAGCGCATCGTGTCGGCGCGCTTTCCCTCGAACGTCGCACTCTCGCAGGCGCGCGCGGAGACGGTGCGCGCGATTCTCGCCGCGCATCTCGCGGACCCTGCGCGCGTGAGCGCCGAAGGCCGCGGCGATACCGAGCCGGTCGCATCGAACGATACCGCGACGGGCCGCGCGCGCAACCGCCGCGTGACGATCGCCATTCTTGCCCCGGGAGCCGCGCCATGAAGTGGATCCAGGGGTTCAAAAGGCCCGCTGTCGTCACGTTTGCGGGTGTACTCGCGCTTTGTGCGCTGGTCTGGTTCGAAGGGCCGCTCGTGGCGTTCAACGGCACGGCGCCGTTCGAGAGCAGCGCCAGGCGCTGGAGCGTGATTGCGCTCATCCTCGCGTGCTGGGCGCTATATTGGGGCGTCCGGTTTGCAAAGACACGCATCGCCAGTTCGACGTTCGTGCAGCGCCTCGTTGCTGATGCGCTCGACCCCGCGAAACACGCACCGGACCCCGCGCGCAAGTCCGCCGACGCCGACGTCGCGGCATTGCGCACGCGCTTCGAAGCGGCGCTGAAGACACTGCGCGAGTCGCGCGCACCAGCAGGCGGTGCGCGCGGCATACGGCGCATGTTCGCGTGGCTCGCGCCCCGCCACGAATCGCTCTACGACTTGCCGTGGTATCTCTTCGTCGGCGCGCCGGGCGCGGGCAAGACGACCGCACTCGCGCATTCGGGGCTGCGCTTCCCGCTCGCGGACCGGCTCGGCGCGCAGGCGGTGGGCGGCGTGGGCGGCACACGCAACTGCGACTGGTGGTTCACGGACCACGCCGTGCTGCTCGACACTGCCGGCCGCTTCACCACGCAGGACAGCCACGAGCAGGCCGATCGCGGCGCATGGCTCGGCTTTCTCGGGCTGCTGCGCAAGTACCGGCCGCGCCGTCCGCTCGACGGCGTGATGGCCGTGGTTTCGGCCGCCGATCTGCTGCAACAGTCCGACGCCGCGCGCGCCACCTATGCCGCCGCAATCCGCGAGCGCCTTTCCGAACTGAACCAGCAACTCGGTGTGCATCTGCCGGTGTATGTCGTCGTGACGAAAACCGACATGCTTGCAGGCTTCTCCGAGTATTTCGACGACTTTGGGCGCGACGAGCGCGAGCAGGTGTGGGGTATGACGTTTCCGCTCGCATCGGAGAACGAGGCGGGCGAAGGCAGTGCGCCGCTCGCGCGGTTCTCCGAAGAGTTCGGCTTGCTGCACGCGCAACTGCAAGGCCGCGTGCTGCAACGCATGCAGCAGGAAACCGACCCGCGGCGGCGCGCGCTGATCTATGCCTTCCCGCAGCAGTTCGCGGGCATCGAGCGCGCGTTGCGGCGGTTTCTCGAAGAGGCATTCGGCGAGTCTCGTTTCGCACGCGCGCCGTCGCTGCGCGGCGTGTACTTCACGAGCGGCACGCAGAGCGGACGTCCACTCGACCGCATGATGAGCGCGATGGCCGCATCGCTCGGCTTGAGCCGCGAGGTCGTGATGGCGGACGCCTCGAGCGGCCGCGCGTATTTCGTCAAGCGGCTGCTGCGCGACGTGATCTTCGCCGAACAGGGCATCGCGGGGAGCGACCCGCGCGCGGTGCGGAGGCGCACGCGCTTTCAGCAGGCCGCAATCGCAGGCATCGCCGGGTTGCTGGCGGCTGGACTGATCGTCCTGATCGCGAGCGATCGCGCAAATCGCCGCTTCGTCGATGAAAGCCGTCAGCAGATCGCGGCGCTCGCCGAGCTTGCGAAGAAAACCAGTGCGGGCGACAGTCCGCTTGCGGTCCTGCCGCTGCTCGACGCCGCGCGCGATTTGCCCGGCGGCGAAGCGGAGCGTGCTTCGCGTGACACGCCGTGGTGGGCGGGCCTGGGTCTCGATCAGCGCCGGAAGCTCGGCCTGGAAGCGCAGCGCCTGTATCAGCGCCTGCTGCGGCAGACCTTGCTGCCGATCGTCGTGCAACGCATGGAGGACGAGCTTCGCCGCGGCAACACGGAAGACCCGGCCACGCTCTATGAAGCCCTGCGCGCGTACCTGATGCTGGGCGACCCGACGCATTTCGACCCGGACGCGCTGCAGGTCTGGGCGCTGCGTACCTGGCGAACGGGTTCGATGAAAGATGCGAGCGACGCGCAGCGCGCGGACATCGAGCAGCATTTGCAGGCGCTGTTCCGGCGTGGCGAGTTCGATTCGAACTTGCCGCTCGATCAGAACCTCATCGCGCAGGCGCGCGCCGTGCTCAATCGCGTGCCGCTCGCGCAGCGCCTGAACGGCCGTATCGATCAGCAACTCGCGCAGCTGCGCCTGCCGGATTTCACCGTGGCGAAAGCGGCGGGGCCGAGCGGGCAGATCGTGTTCGTGAGACGGAGCGGCGCGCCGCTCACGCAAGGCATAGAGGGCGCCTATACGCGTGCGGGCTTCGACGCGTTCGTGCGCTTGCGCGAAGAGGCGCTCGCCAATCTGTCGAAGGACGACTGGGTGCTCGGCGCGGGCCAGACGCATACGGATGCGCAAAGCACCGACGCATTGCGCGCGGCGCTCACGCGGCTCTACAGCGAGGAGGCGATGCGCCAGTGGGACGCGCTGCTTGCCGATATCGCCGTCGTGCCGTTCAGCGCGCCGGATCAGGGCGCGCGCATCGCGAACCTGCTCGGCTCGGCGACTTCGCCGTTGCGCGCGCTGATTCAGGCCGTCGCGCGTGAAACGACCTTCACGCCGCCTGCCGCCGCGCCCGGCAAGCTCGACGCGCTCGAAAAGCGCATCGGCGCGGGAGCGGAGCAGCCTGCCGCGCCGACACCCGTCGATACGCATTTTCAGGCGCTGCACGATCTAGCCGGCGCGGCGCTGGACGAATACATCAACGCGCTCAAGGACGCCGCAGCGACCCTGCAGGCGGAAGACACGGCGCGCAGGCAGTCGCTGCCGCCGCCCGCCACGGGCCCGCTCGACCGCCTGAAGCTGCTCTCGCAGAACGCGCCCGCGCCGCTCGCGGCGGTGCTGCAAGGCGTAGCGGGCGACGCCGATACCGTGCAGATCCAGGGCCAGCGCGCGCAATTGCAAACGCTTTGGGCCACGACCGTCGCGCCCGCGTGCAAGCAGGCGCTCGACGGCCGTTACCCGCTCGTGAGGACTTCGACGCGCGACGCCGCGCCCGACGACTTCGCGCGCGTGCTGGCGCCCGGCGGCTTGATCGACGCGTTCTTCCAGAAGAATCTGCAGAATCGGGTGGATACGTCCGGCGCGGTGTGGAAGTGGCGGCCCGAAGCGAAAGCCCTCGGCATGTCCGACGACGTGCCGGTGGCGTTCCAGCGTGCGGCGACGTTGCGGGATGCTTTGTTTCGCGACGGCGGCCACGACGTGTCCGTGCATTTCTCGGCGAAGGTGGTTTCGCTCGATCCTTCGCTGAAGCGCTTCGTGCTCGATGTCGACGGCACCCAACTGAGCGCGACGAGCGATGCGCCCAACGCCACCGCCGCCTTCCAGTGGCCGAGCGGGAAGGGCACGGGGCAGGCGCATGTCGAACTCGATCCCGCGATGACGACGCCGCCTCGCGCGGACGGACCCTGGGCGCTGTTCCATCTGCTCGACACCGCGCGTATCGAGCAGGCTGGACAGGCCGATCATTTCAATGCGACGTTCGACGACGGCAAGGTCAAGCTCGCGCTCGTTGCCGGCAGCGTGGAGAATCCGTTGCGCGCGGGCGTGCTCACTGGCTTTCGTTGCCCGGCCTCGCTATGAACGCAGCATCTCGAATCGACGCCGGTTTTTACGGCAAGGTCCGCACGCATGGCGATTTCGTCGGACGCGGCCTTTCCGCGGCTTTCGTCGGCCGTTGGGACGCGTGGTTGCAACGCGGTCTGCTGGCCGCGCGCGAACGCCATGCCGGAGGCTGGCTCGAGCGCTATCTGGAGATGCCCGTGTGGCGCTTTTCGGCTCCGCCCTCCGTGATCGACGACTACGCGTGCACCGGCGTGCTCATGCCAGGCATCGACGCCGTGGGGCGCTATTTTCCATTCGTGATCGCGCGGCAAATCGAAGGCGCAGCGCGTGCCGTCGATTCGCGCTGGCACGTCGAGGCATGTGCGCTTGCCCTCTCGACGCTGGCGCCTTCGTTTTCGCTCACGGCGTTCGAGTCGAAACTTGCTACGCTGCACGAGCAGCCAGTCACACTGGCATCGTGCGAGGGCGCCAGCCTGTGGTGGACTCAGGAAGACAGTGCGATGCATCGGCACGAGGGTGCGCTCGATCCGAGCTTGTTCCTGGACCTGCTCGAAGCGTACGACATCGCACGCTAGTTGCTGTCCACATCCCATTCGCGACGCAGCGTTTCGCGGTGCGGCTCCGGCACCGCGTCGAGCAGTTGCGTGTGGAAAGTGCGCAGATCGGTGGCGCGATCGGCGGCGCGGCGCGCCACGATACGGGCGATGGGGCCCAGCAGCGTCGAGAGGCGCGAGGCGGCTTCGTTCACGCTTTCGGCGCTGACTGTCTGCGGGCCGATCGTGCGGGGCGCGCCCGCGCCTACCGGAATCAATAGCGAATCGAAGTCGCGTCGCGCATCGTCGTTGGGCAAGTGGGCGCTCAGGCGTTCGCGCAGCGTATCGATGTTCGTCGCCCCTACGCACGCTCGCCGTACCAGCAGCGACGCCACGGGCCCGACATGGCTCGCCAGGCGCTTCTCCAGATGCGCGACGAGTTCGGGGTCGAGCTGGGTCTGCGTTGGCGGCGTGGGGAGTGGCGCTTCGAGGGCCGCCTGCACAAGCACGGTTCGTTCGGCATCCTCATGGACATCGGCAGCGAGTGCCGCGAGCAGCGCATCGCGCCATTCGCGCGCACCGGCGTAGCGCCCTTGCGGGCGCTTCTCCATGCCCTTCATCACCAGTTCGTCAACGTAGGCAGGCAGGCCGGGCACGAGCGCCGAAGGGGGAGGCGGCATCTCATCGAGAATCTTGTGCATCACGGCGCCCGCCGTTCCCGTGAACGGGCATATGCCGGTGAGCATTTCATAGAGCACGACTGCCGCGCTAAAGAGATCGGAGCGTGCGTCGACAGCGTCGCCGGTGAACTGCTCCGGCGACATATAGCTCGGCGTGCCGAGCAGCGTGCCGGTTTGCGTGAGCCTGGACGTGTCGAGCTGCGCGATGCCGAAGTCCGCGACCTTGCATTCGCCGCGTGGCGAGATCAGCAGATTGGCGGGCTTGACGTCGCGGTGAACGATGCCTGCGCCGTGCGCGTAGTCGAGTGCGTCGAGCAACTGCGCGAACCAGCGCAGGGCGGCCAGCGGATTCATCTGCGTGCCGACGCGCGCGTGCTGCGCGAGATGCGCAGCGAGGGTTTCGCCGCGCACATATTCCATCGTGATGAAGGCGGTGCCGCCCGTTTCGCCATAGTCGTACACCGCAACGATGTGCGGATGGGCGAGACGTCCCGCGGCGCGCGCTTCGTTCAGAAAGCGCGCGGTGAGTTCGTGATCCGCTTCGCCGCCCGCAGGCCGCTGAATAGTCTTGAGCGCCACCTTGCGCTCGATGCGCGGGTCGAACGCCAGATACACTACGCCCATTGCGCCGCGCCCGAGTACGCGCTCGATCACATAGCGGTCGAAGGTCGCGGGGATGTCGGCGGAGTGGGACATCGCTTACGTCTGCTCTTCGTCGAGAATGCGGAACGCTTCGATGAGGCTGGTCTGCATGCGTCCGAAGGACACCGCAAGCGAGGCGATTTCGTCCGATCCGCCCGTTGGCAGCGTGGTCGCGTCGAGCTTGCCGAGGCTCATTTCGTCGGCGGCGCGTGACAGCGCACGAATGGGACGCGTGATCAGCACGTGCATCATCACGTTCATGACGATCAGCACGACCGCAAACACGGCGGTGAGCGAAAGCATGAACGTGCGCCAGACGGCGCGCCCGCGCGCAATGGGCTGCGCCATCGGCACGGACACGAACTCCGCGCCGATCACCTCGTTCATGGCCCAGCCGAAGCCGTTCGAGGTGCCGTACTTCTCGATCATCGTCGCGGGCGCGGCGTTCGGCGTGCTATGGCACTGCATGCAGGCAGTGTCGGTAATGCTGCTGGGCCGCGCGAGGAAGAACGAACGGCCGCCTGGCGCGTCGCGCTGGCCGGTCAGTTCCTTGAGTTCCGGATGATCGTGCAGATGCCGGATGACGTCGGTCTCCCAGTCGGTCGGGCGGTCGCGCGGATTGGTCGGGTTGAGCATCGTGGCGTTGTACGAGAAGTTCGGGAAGTCCTTTCCCAGCAGTTTGAGCATCTCGATAGCCGAAAACGCGGGGATCGATTCGGGCACGAAGCTGTACTTGATTTGCGTGGCGAGCAACGGCGTGACGTGCGCCGCGGTGTAGCTCTGCATCGACGATGCGGCGCTCGCGAGGATATTGGCGTCGTGCGCGGTTTCTTCGAGCGCCTGCTTTTGCAGCAGACGGTCGGAGACCACGCCGATGACCACCAGCGCGATCGCGAAGATGATCAGGAATACCAGGTTGAATTTGACGCTGAGCGAGAGTCCGGGCTTCATGGCAGTGAAGGATCGAGCCTTAGGGATAGCGCACGTTGTGAACGCCCGGGCGCGCTGGCGGATAGAGCAAGGCGCGCCAGTCGGGCAGGGTATTCAGATGCGCTTGAACATCGTGGCGAAATGCACGATCGGTCAGACGCGAGCGAAAGCGTGCGGGAAAGCTCTTGCGCGCGGGCAGCTTGCTGTCCAGCCACCGCGCGACGTCGCCGTAAGTCGCGGCGTGCGAGGGCGGCGCAATGTGTGCGGGCCTGGCGACGGCGAGCGGCTGCAAGGCGTCGCGAAACGCGACCGGCATGGTCGTGACGAAAGCGTCGGTGGGGCGCGCCGATATTTGCACACGGCCCGTGCTGTCGATGCTCGCGAAACGGCCGTTTGGTAGCGACGTGGGCGGCTTAGCCGCTAATGTCTGCGTGCCGGTTTCGCTGAATACGCTGACCGTTTGCGTGTTATCGGGCGCTGCGATGATCGCCGCCGCGCTCGCTCCAATATCGAGCGATCCGGCTTCCGTGTCCACGCGCACCTGGGCACAAGGCGCGCTTGCGCACGCGGCAGCCGCGATCTTCAGCCAGCCGCTGAGCAAGGCCACATGGGCGTCGGCCATGAGCATCGCGCGAGTTCGCGGACCGAGCGCGACGAGCGTGCCGTGCTCGTCCTGCAGATGCGCAACGCCATCACGCGATTCGAGTAGATCGCCGTCGCGCAAGGTGTCGCCCGCCGCTGCCGAAGTCACGCTCGCGCCGCGCACGACGCCGATGGGTGCATCGCTGCTCGCGAGCCGCCAGGCGGCGTGCGCGGGCGATGCAAGCGCCGCCGCGATGACGATGCCCGCTGCCCAGAGGTGCAAACGATGAATCATGCCGAGCCATTGATCGAGGGTTCCTCAACACAACAGCCCGGCGGCGAAATTATTCCGCGCCTGCCTTGGCGCTTATCCGTTATGCGGCGGTACGGCTTCCTGCGCCTCGCTGAATAGCGCGGCCGTATCGAGGTTGGAGATGCGCTTGCCGAGCGCGGCGAGATCGACATCGCCCGGCTGGCCTATGAGCGCGTAAGTCAGCTCGTTCTGCCGCCATGTGGTGACGCCCATCGAATCGACGGTGCGCGAGGCGACCGCTTCGTCCGGGCGCGCGTCCTTCATCACGCACAACGCGATGGGCGGCCCGCTGCGCGGCAGATAAACGATCTGCACGAGCGGCTTGTCGTGAAAGCGCAGGCGCTGCACCGACTTGAAGGTGAGCCCTGCGCTGCTCAGGTCGGGCACGCGCAGCGCGAGACGGTCGTCGCGGCGGATGTCGTCGACGACCCTGGCGGCGAGCGCCGGATCGTCCTGCCGGTAGGCGACGGTCTCCCGCGTATAGAGCTTCTGGTAGCCGACCGCCGCCTTCACCCACGGCGACAGGTCCGATGCGCTCGCGAGTTGCGAGGCGCCGGAGCCCTGGCCCGCAGGCCCGAACAGCGCATCGAAGCGCACGAACTGGCCGGCCAGGAACGCGCCCGCCACGCAGGCCGCCGCGAGCCAGACCGGCACGCGGCGCAGGCGCGATCTCACGGGCGCGGGGGGGTGTTGTTCCGCGGCTGGTATCGCCGCGTCGTTTGCGCTCGAAGACGGTTGCGCGGGTTGCCCGGTTTGTGCGGTTTGTGCGCGCACCCTATCCTCGATGGCAATGCGCAGCGATTCGGGCACGGGCGGCAGCGTTTGCTGAGCGAAGGCGCCGGCGAAATCGACCTGCGAGGTGCGCAGCAGCGTAAGCTTCTTGCGCGCCTCGGCGGACTCGCGCAACTGCGCTTCGATCGCGGCGCGCTCGTCCGGCGACAGGCGGCCGTCCACATAGGCGAGTAACTGTGCGTCGTCGGCAATCATGCGAGTGAGTCCTTCTGCTGCGGGGCGGGCGGCGCCTTGGGCGCTGCACCGCTGAACATGGCGCCGACCGATTGCCGCGCTCGCGAGAGCCGGCTCATCACGGTGCCGATGGGTACCTTGAGCACGTCGGCGGCCTGCTGGTACGTCATGCCTTCGACCGCGACGAGTAGCATCACCACACGCTGGGCTTCGGGCAGGCGCTCGACTGCCTCGATGATCTGGCTGTGCATGAGTTGCGTTTCGGGGCCGTTATCGACGGGATCGGGGAGATTTTCGAGGAAATCGTCGTCCCATTCGAAGCTCGCGCGCTTGCGCACGCTGCGGGCTCGAAGTTCGTTGATCCATGTGGAATGCATGATGGAGTACATCCAGCTCAGGGGAGCCGTGTCGGGTCGAAGCTGATGAGCGCGTTCGAGCCCGCGCAGGCAGGCGCGTTGCACGAGGTCTTCGGCGTCGTGCTGGTCCCCGGACAGGCGCAGCGCAAACGCCCACAGCCGCGGAATCATGGCGGGTAGCATGCCCGGTAAGTCTGTACCGCTCATCGAAGGGTTTTCTCCACGATCCCCGTTCAATCCGGACTGGCGTGCGCTGCGGTCGTGTGCGACCGTCTGGTCAAGGGCGCGCGGCTCGGGCCATTTTGGTGAACTAGAAACGAAACACCTGGCCGTTGGACTTTATTCCATGCTTTCGTTTGGGTTGCGTTTGGGTTGCGTTTGCGCCGCCTTCAGCGGGCTTTGACGCGGGCGTGCGCTTCTTCGCTCGTGCGGCGGTCGAACGACACCGCGTAAGCGGCCGCGCGCGCGGCGAGCAGCGGGTCGTCCGAGGGCGCAATGCCCACCGGCAGCACCGTTGGGTCGAAATTGATGTCGCGGCAGGGGCCGTCGATCTGCGACTGTGCATGCTCGATGACGATGGTACCCGCATCGACGCGGTGCTGCTCGCGTTCGGCGGGCCAGGTCCGGGTGGCATCGTCCACCGGGTCGCCCGCGCCCGCGGGCGTCAGCATGAGGTGCCAGCGCACGGGAGCCGACTTCAATTGCACTTTCAGGTCGTGCGCGAGAAAGTCGGGGTCTCTCGCATTCGAGTTCCGGGTGTCCAGCGCCGCGTAAGGCGTATCGGGCACGACACTCCAGCGCACGAATCGCATGTTGCCGCTTGCGTCAGTGAAGCGAAACGCATCGATGCTGTAATAGCTCGCGTTATAGAACGCGGAGGACGGCGCATGCGCGGCGAGCCAGTCGCGCAGTGCGCGAGTTTCGGGGTGGCTCGCAAAGAACGCGTCGAGTCTCGCGGGGTCGGGACGGCCTGTGAGCGTGTCGTGCTCCATTGCCTCTTGCAGTTCGTAAACCGCTTGCGGCGTGCGCACCGCGAATACGGGCGCGGAATTCATGCCAGTGCGCCATTGCTCGCCGTCGCGCATCGCGAAGCGCAGCGCAAAGCTGCGCACGGTCGTGTCCGCGTCGTCTTCAGCAGGATTGCCGCCGGGCGCGGAGAAGCGACCAATCAACGGCGTGCGTCCGCGCTCGAATACGCTCGCGCGAGAAAGCGCCGTGCCGTTGCCGTTGCTGTCGAAATAGCCGCTCACGCAGATGCCTTTCGCATGATTGCGGCGAAATCCGGGATGCTTGCCGGCTGTGCGTTCGAAGACGTCGATGAGCCGGTCAGGCGTGAGCGCGGCCTGGGCGCCGGGCCAGTGTATCCAGCCCGCGGTCCATGCGAACGCCGCGGCAAATGCCGCTAGCGTGAACGCAATGAATGCGTACCGGACAAGAAGTTGCGAAAGCGAAAGACGGGACATAAATCAGCGCAGGGGCCTCATACAGCCGCTGATGCATCGAAAGGCCCTCTATGAATCTCGTGCGTTGCCGTCGTGCGGCGAGGCCGTTATGGTAATCCGCTTGCGGCTATTCAGTGTGCACTGAACGACGAAGGTATTCCTATGTATCGGTGCCGCGAAGGTCGCGCACCCATCTGATCGACTCGCTCGCGACTACCAAAGACGCGGGCATGGGGATGGGACTGTCGATCTGCAAGTCGATTGTCGAGGCGCACGGCGGACAGATCGAAGCGACTTCGCTGGAGGGGAAAGGGGCGTGCTTCCGGTTTTCGCTGCCTCGAGGCAGGGGCACGCGCGCTTGGACGCGGTGCTGATCGCAGGCGGATGGCCTTAATGGATGCTGGAGCGGGAGACGAGTCTCGAACTCGCGACCTCAACCTTGGCAAGGTTGCGCTCTACCAACTGAGCTACTCCCGCATCTCTGGCTCCCCGACCTGGGCTCGAACCAGGGACCTACGGATTAACAGTCCGGCGCTCTACCGACTGAGCTATCGGGGAATCAAGGAGGCCGGATTGTACAGGAGATTTTTTGATCCTGCAGCTTTTTCCTGACAAATCTCGATGAGGTGTCTTGCGGAAGATTTGTGGCTCCACCGCACCAGGCAAGTCTGGATCTACCCATGGGGCCACGGCTTGTCTATCGTAGGCGGCATCTCAACCCGAACCATCGAGGAAGCCAAACGATGTCCCTTGCCGATGCCGTCAACGACCCTGCCGCCGACAGCGCAGCACCTTCGCAACGCACACGTGTGCGCCGGATCGCGCGGCGCGCGCACTATGATGCGGCGACGCTGAATGCGATTCTTGACGAAGCCTACGTCTGCCACGTCGCCTTCAGCGACGAGCACGGCGTGCATTGCATTCCCACCGCATGCTGGCGCGAAGGCGATCATCTCTATATTCACGGTTCGAACGGCAGCCGCATGCTGCGCCTGGCGGCCGAGGGCGCCGAGGTTTGCGTGACCGTCACGCATCTCGATGGACTCGTGCTCGCGCGCTCGGCGTTCAACCATTCGATGAACTATCGTTCCGCCGTGATTTACGGTGTGTTCGAGGTGGTGACGGAAGAGCACAAGGCTGCCGTGCTCGATGCCTTCATGGAGCACATCGCGCCGGGCCGCAGGCATGAAGTGCGAGCGGGCAATCGCAAGGAACTGGCAGCGACCACGGTCATGCGCATTGCGCTCGCGGAGTCCGTGACGAAGATCCGCGCGGGCGGCCCGAAGGACGACGAGGATGACATGGATCGGCCGGTCTGGGCAGGTGTGCTGCCGTTGACGCTCGCACCGTTGCCGCCCGTAGCCGATACCGCAACGCCGGAGCGCGAGGCTCCGGCTTACGTCAAGGCCTGGTCGAACCGGCAGGACGGCTGACCACGGATTGCGGCGTTCAGCGCGCCGACGTGAGGGCGCGCAGCTTCGCGCGCAGCGGGTCGATGGCAAATTCGCGCGCTCTGCGCAATACGCGCCGAGCCTGCTCCGCGGCAAGAGGAAACTCAATGAGCCTGCCACGCCATGTGAGTACGACGAAATGCGATTCGTACCAGCTCTTATGATTCGACCAACGCTCCTTGTAGCTCGAGAAGTATGGGCGGAAGTCGAAATCACGGCCGTTCGCGAGCGCCCATCGCGCCATGCTGTCGACCAGCAGGTTGCCGACGGAGCGGGCGGCATAGGCCTCGTCATAGGTCGTGATGAAATACTCCAGTCTGCGCGGCCCGGTCAGATTGACGGATGCCGCAATGGGAATGCCGTCCAGTTTGACGAACGAGACCAGTGGAGTCGTAGCGAGATCGGTCCGCCCGGCGAGTTCGATGAAGAAGTCGCGCACGTCGTCGTTCATCAGATAAGGCGCGTCGAGGCCGCGAGATAGCACCCAGTTGCGCTTCGTCGCAAAGAGCCATGTGAGGACCGTTCGGGCGTCTTCGACGTCCTTGCACCAGCCATATTCCACCGCGCCGTCCTCCGAAAGCCGCCTTGCGAGACGTCTCAATGGGCGACGCAGCGAGTCGGGCCTCGTCGCGATGAAGGCGTCGAAGGTGGGGAACCGGGACAGCTCCATGGAGTACCCGGACAGCAGGCGCCAGCGTTCCGGAAGCGCGCGTAAGACCCACGACAGAGGCGCACGCGAGAGCGCCTCGTGAAGGGGGCCGTTGCATTCGACGAAGCGTATCTCCAGCACGTCGGCGTCGACGCTGCGCAACGCATCGACGGCGGCGTCATAGAAGCGCCCGTCGCCTCGATCGGATACGAGCGGGCCGCCATATTCCTCGTTGCTTCCGCAGCCGAGTGCGCGCGCGATCCGGCATGCGCCTTCGCGCGCAATGCACAACGGCCAGAGCGCGACGAGCGCGGCGCCGTCGTAGACGAGCGCGACATTGACCGCCGCGCCGCGCGCAAACGCCTTGGCGGCTGCAAGTTCGCAATAGGCAAACTCGAGTGTCGCCGGACACGTCGTGCAGACGGCCTCCCAGGAAGAGCGCAGTTTCAGGAAGTCCGCGTGGGTGCTGCATACGCGGATCTCGTGGCGAAGACTACCCGTGTTCGCGCGGGCGGTGACGTCGGGAAGGAAAGCAGTCTCGGTCGGTGAGTTTCGCATCATGTTGTCCCGGTAGTCCGATTCAGTGGAGCGCCAATCTCACATTTTCCTTATCGCTATGGACTCCGAACGAGAGATACGTATGATCATCGGAGGCATATCCATATGATCCATCGAAATAACTCGCGCAGCGCGGGAAAGTATTCCGATTGCTTGAAATTGGCGGCGGACGACTAATGCGTGGTGCAATCGCGGTAAGAGGAATGTGGAAGTGCGGTAAAACGCACCGCACCATCGCATGAATTCGCCTGGCCTTCGGCATGAGTTGCCGCTCGATTAGTCGGTTGAATGATCAACCAGGTGGAGATCCGACCGACGACGAACGCGGGCGACTACCGAGCCCGCAAGATTTGATTGTGGGTAGTCGCTCGGTCCCGGTCAGGCGATGGCGGACCAGAGCATGCTGGCGATTGCGACGAGGTAGAAGACAGCCGTGATGATTGCCGCCACGCGTAGCGGCCGGCCGACTGCCGAACTGCCGGTGATAATGACGAGGCTTATCCCGATGCCGATCAGGGCGAGCACGAAGAGTCGCGGCAGCAGGCTCCAGCCATCCAGCCCAACCTTGAAGATCGACCAGCCCAGGGCGGCAACGAACATGCCGAAATACCACCACAGTCCCGCCGAGCGGTTCCATAGCATGAGGATGCCAGCGCCGATCAGTGCAACGCCGGCGACGAAGTAATAAGGCGCGTGGCCCATCCAGGGTATCCACCCGCCCAGCACTGCGAAAGCCGCGCCGACGAGGATGATCCATTCTGCGGTCTCGGCAGGAGACGTCCAGCGGCGGTAAGACATAAAGGTCCCCCAAATGCAGACAAACCGGGCTTTGCAGCGAGCCTTGCTGAGGACCGAAACTGACTCATCGGCTCACCGATGAAGAAGCTCAATGCAAAGTCCCACGTTGATGCTAAGCAGCCGATGTGCCCAGGTCAAGGGTGATAACCCCATTTAGTTGTAAGAACCTCGGAACCTATTCGCATTCAATTTTCTCGCGCGAAATAAATGCACGTCGACGGCATTGGCGATAGTCGACATTACCGCATCCTATGGATTTTCCCGGCAAGAGTTGCAGCGCGAGGCTGCATGCAAAAAAGCATGCGTCAACATTACTTGCGGCAGGTGGTGCGGGTATGGGCATCGGATCGCTGTATCTCGGCGCTTATAGCGAGGCATAAGCGACCGTTGCAGCGTGCCGTTGGCCATATCGCCGGCAGCGCTTTCGATCTGAAAAAAACTTGGTTCGTTCGCACCCGTCATGCGGATAGGCTGCGTACCTCAACGAGAAAAGAAGGAAAACCGATAATGAAAAGCAGCATCTGGGGCGCAGTGCCAGGCGCACTGTTGACGGCACTTCTGGTCGTGGCATCGACGTCCGCGCATGCGGATCGTCTGGACGACATCAAGCGGGCGGGCGTGTTGCGCGTCGCTGCATTCGACAGCAATCCGCCGTTCGGTTTCGTCGATCCGAAAGACAATCAGATCGTTGGGCTCGACGTGGACTATGCGCGCGCCGTCGCCAAAAACCTGGGTGTGAAGCTCGAAGTTCAGCCCACCAATCCCGCCAATCGCATTGCGTTTCTGAAGTCGGGAAAGGTCGATCTGGTATTCGCCAACTTTACGATTACCGACGATCGCAGGAAGGAAGTCGATTTCAGCACGCCATACTTCGCTTCGGGCACCCAGTTCATTGCGAAGAAGGGCGTGCTGAAGTCTTCGGAACAGCTCAATAGTCTGCGTATCGGCGCGGATAAAGGCACGACCAACGAACAGCAGGTGCGGGCGAAATTCCCGGGTGCAACCATCGTCGCGTACGATGACACACCTTTCGCTTTTGCCGCACTGCGTACGGGCAACGTGCAAGCCATCACGCAGGACGGCCCGAAGCTCGTCGCGCTGCTGGCACGCGCGCCGGACAAGGCGGGCTACGAGATTTCCCCGTTCACGATCTCGAACGACTACGAAGGCGTTGGCGTACCCAAAGGCGAGACGCGTCTGCTCGATGCGGTGAACAACACGCTGACTCACCTGGAGAGCGACGGCGAGGCCGCGCAGATTTACGACAAGTGGTTCGGCCCGAAGAGTGCGGCGCCGCTGCCCCGTCTCTTCAAGATCGGCGACCCGCAAAAGAACGGCTGAGCGCGGCGCCTGATTCATGCATAACTGGCTTGACCCGAAGTATCTCGCGTGGCTCGAACAAGGTTTCTTCGTCACGCTGATGCTCTCTGCCTGCACGGCGTCGTGCGCGACGCCGCTGGGCTTTCTGCTCGCGGTTGCGCGCACGGCCCGCACTCGCGCGATTGCGCGCGCGGCGGCGCTCTACGTGTTCGTCTTCCGCAATTCTCCTCTGCTCGTTCAATTGCTGTTCTGGTACTTCGGTGTCGCGGCCGTGCTGCCGTCCGGCTGGATGAGCTGGCTTAACACGCCGCACCTGGCGACGTTTGGGCCGCTTACGCTGCGCTGGCCGAGTTTCGAACTGTTCGCCGGCTGGGTTGGATTGACGTGCTACACCACGGCGTTCATCGGCGAAGAGTTTCTGGCCGGCATGCGCGGCGTGAACCGCGCACAGTGGCAGGCGGCTGCGGCGCTTGGCATGCGCCGCTACGCGATCCTGCGCTACGTGATCCTGCCACAGGCGTTGCGCATTGCCACGCCGCCGCTCGCTGGCCAATACATGAACGTGATCAAAAATTCGTCGCTGACGATGGCGATAGGGGTGGGCGAGCTGTCATACATGTCGCGGCAGGTCGATACCGAAAGCTTCAGGACCTTTCAGGCATTCGGCACAGCGACCGTATTCTATGTGCTCGCCATCGCAGTTATCGAAGTCGCGCTGGTGCTCTGGCAGCGTGCCGGCCTGCACGGTTTGCAGCGAGGCCGTGCGTGAACGAGTTCGCGTGGTTACCGGCTTTGCGCTATTTGATGATCGGCGCGTTTCCGGCGGGACCGCTGGGAGGCGTTGCGCTGACGATCGCGCTCTCGGTGGTGTCGGCTCTGCTCGCAGCGCTGACCGGATTCGCGCTCGGCGTTGCGCTCGCCATGACGCGCGGCGTCGTCCGTCTCGTGCTGACCGCCGTGGTCGCATTCTTTCGCGCGATACCCGTGTTGATGCTGATCTTCTGGACCTTCTTCCTGATGCCGATCCTGCTGCACGTCGACGTTCCTGGTCTTGCGACGGTCGTGTGCGCGCTCGCGCTGATCGGCGGCGCGTATCTGTCGCATTCGGTTTATGCGGGCATCACGTCGATTGGCGCGGGGCAGCGGCAGGCAGCGCTTTCGCTTGGCTTGACGCGCTGGCAGGCATTGCGCGAAGTCATCCTGCCGCAAGCCGTGCGGGTGATGATGCCGTCGTTCGTCAATCAGTGGGTGTCGTTGATCAAGGATACGTCGCTCGCCTATATCGTCGGCGTGCCCGAATTCACCTTCCTCGCCAATCAGCTCAATAACCGTCTGCTGGTGTACCCGGCGCAAATCTTCCTGTTCGTCGGGTTCGTGTATCTGCTGCTGTGCGGTGCGTTGCAATGGGGCGCCAATGCGTTCCTCGCGCGCCGTGAGCCGGGCTTTTAACGATGGGCACAAATGTTGGATCTCGGGTAAGCCGGTTCCGGGGAACGTCGCCACCGGGAATACGCCGATTTGCATGCGTGAAATTGTTGTGTTAGTTTTTCATGAAATTTATCATGAAAAATTTCACAGACGTGCCATGTTCGCCGAATCGACCCGTCATATTGAAAGCTATTACGCACGTCGCTTCGCCCAGAGCGGCGCGCTGCCCGAGCGCCCCGCGCTGGCGGGCGATTACTACGCCGACGTGCTGGTCGTAGGGGCAGGCTTCAGCGGCTTGCACACCGCGTTGCGGCTTGCGCTCGCCGGGCGCCGCGTCGCGGTCGTCGAGGCGAGCCGCGTGGCTTGGGCCGCCTCTGGCCGCAATGGCGGGCAAGCGCTGCTCGGCTGGTCGTGCGATATGCCGCCGTTCGTGCAGGCGCTGGGTCTGGCGGGGGCGCGGGAGCTGTGGGACAGCATGCGCTGGGCCGCCGCCGAAGTGCGCGAATTGCCCGGGCGGCACGGCTTCGACATCGACTACCGGCCAGGCAGCCTGTGGGCGGCGGTGCGGCGTTCGCGTGTCGCCATGCTCGAAGCCGCGCGCGACGAGGCCGCGCACAAGTGGGGCTACGAACGCCTGCGACTCATTGGCGAGCCGGAGATGCCGGAGTGGATCGGCAGTCGCCGTTATCGCGCGGCGCTCTACGATCCCGAGGCGGGGCATCTCGATCCGCTCAAGCTGGCGCTCGGCCTCGCCGACGCCATTGAGCGCGCGGGCGGCGTCATCTTCGAGCAAAGCCGGGTGCTCGCGTATCGCGAAACGCCGGGCGGCTGCGTGGCGAGCACGCGGGAAGGCACGGTGCGCGCCGGCACGCTGGTGCTCGCCTGCAACGCCTACATCGACCGGCTCGATAGCGATCTGGCAAGCCGCGTGCTGCCTGTGGGCACCTGGCAGATCGCCACGCGCAGGCTCGACCCTGCACTTGCCCGCTCGCTTTTGCCGCGCAACAGTTGCGTGATCGACAATCAGTTCGTGCCTGACTACTTTCGCCTGAGCCCGGACGATCGCCTGCTCTTTGGCGGCGCGTGCACGTATCTCGGCGGTATCCCGAAGGACATCGGCGCCGCGATCCGCCCGAGTCTCGAGCGCGCGTTTCCGCAGCTGCGCGGCATCGAATTCGAGTACGCGTGGGGCGGCCATATCGACATCAGCATCCGCCGCACGCCCGACGTCGGTCGCGAACGCGATCGCTACTGGCTGCAAGGCTTTTCCGGGCACGGCATTCTGCCTACGCTCGCGGCGGCGCGCGCTGTTGCCGACGCCATCCTCGGCGAACCGCACTTGCTCTCGCTCTATGAGCGCATTCATAATCCGCGCTTTCCGGGCGGCGAGCGCTTCGCCGCGCCGCTCGAGGCGCTCGGTAAGCTGTGGTATCGCCTGCGCGACGTCGTGTGACAGAGAGAACCGCATGGACCAGCAGGACGAAATCGAAGGCCTCGCGATCCTCATTCGCGATCTGCGCAAGCACAAGAAGGTGACGCTCGCCGAACTCGCGCAAAAGATCGGCCGCTCGGTGGGCTTTCTTTCGCAGGTCGAGCGGGGGCTTTCGCGGCCCACGGTGGCGGATCTCACGTCCATCGGCGAGGCGCTGCAGACGCCCACCACGTACTTCTATAGCGTGAGCATGCCGCGCGAACTGCCGTGGGTCACGCGACCAGGCGAGCGGCGCACGCTCTACTATGGCGGCGGCATTACGGACGTGCTCGTTTCGCCCAGCATGTCGTCGGGGTTCTCGATGCTGGAGAGCCGGCTCGAACCCGGCGCGACGAGCGGCGAGCGCCCCGTGGACGACAGCGACGAGCAGGGCGGCTTCGTGCTCGAAGGCGAGCTGACGATCTGGGTAGAGGACAGCGAAGAACCCGTGACGCTGCGGGCCAACGACAGCTTCCAGTTGCCGGCGCGTTGCCGCTTTCGCTACGCCAATCTCGCCGATGTGCCCGCGCGCGTGCTTTGGGTTTTCACCTGAGCCCGGCTGTCGCGATCGAAGGCGACGAGTCCACAGGTAATCAGCATCACTGATCAATACAGCCACGGATAGCGAGATTTCCTTTGGTGCAGACGCCACCAAAGTCGAAAGGCGTTCACGCTGCCTTACGTTGCGCAACTGAAAGACAGGATGCGATTCGGGCCGCCGCGATCCGCATTCTGGAGGACGGCTCATACATTCGCCCCCGTCGACCCAGTCCGCCTGGCTCACCAGACGCCGGCCCGAGCGATGCTTCCGGAGGGTGACAGCAGGCTGGCGGCGCATTTTTTTTCTGGCTCGGTCACAACCGGAAATATTCCCGGTTTTCGCTATGCGTCAGCGGCCATCTGCACGAACCATTCCTGTATAAACCCGTTTTAAACCGCCGCAATGTCGTTTTTGCGCATTTTTGCCAATTTTTAACGTGTTTTTGTCTACACACTGACGCCGTGTTGTGCTATTGATTCGGCTTTCGCCGTCATGCGCGTGGGAGGCAAAACACGTGCCGGGCGGGCGATCGGCGCGTTTCCATATGCAACGCGATTTGCCTGTTTTGCCCGCGTGAGGTAGGGTATGCAGGTTTTCTCAACTCAACACAGGTAGCAGATGAACAAACAGGAACTCATTGACGCAGTCGCCGCTAGCACGGGCGAGACCAAGGCAGCGACGGGTGCAGCCATCGACGCGATCCTCGACGTCGTCACGCGTGCGGTCACCTCGGGTGACTCCGTGCAACTCGTCGGCTTCGGCTCGTTCTCGACTGGCCAGCGTGCCGCCCGCGTGGGCCGCAACCCTGCCACGGGCGCGGAGATCCAGATTGCCGCCGCCAAGACGGTGAAGTTCACCGCTGGCAAGGCATTCAAGGACGCCGTCAACGCGTCGTGATGCCAGGTCCGCCGTCCTGGCGGACGCGCGCGGCTGGCTCGCTTGCTGGCGCGCGGCGCAGCATCACGCCAGCACGGTAGCCCGCACTCAGGCCGGTGGCGTCACGCCGCTAGCCTGAGTGTGTGAAACGAGGGCGCAAGGCCTTCGGCAAGCCGGCATGCTCACATGCCGGCCGCTTTTTCTTCCCCGCTTTTCTTACGGTATCCGAAGCTTTTTGCGCGCCTCGGGCTTCAGGCATCACGCGCCGCGTCGGTTTCCAGCGACGTGCGGCTCGTTTCGTTGCGGCGGCGCTTGGCCTCGTACATCGCCGCGTCTGCTTCACGCAGCATCGCTTCCACGCTTTCGCCTTCCTCGCAGCTGGCAAAGCCCATTGAAAAGCTCAGCTTCGGTCCGCCGTAGAACTGGTTGTTCAACTCCACCAGTTTGTTGATGCTGTCCACCACGGTTTCCGCATCGCGCAGATCGGCGCCAGGCATCAGTACGGCGAATTCGTCGCCGCCAATGCGCGCAGCCTGCCAGGGCTTCTGGATCGCTTTCGCGAGCACTTCACCGGCGCGGCGCAGCAACGCGTCGCCGGCGGCGTGGCCGAGCTGGTCGTTCACCGTCTTCAGATTGTCCATATCGACGACGATCGCGCTCACCGGGAACGGCCCCTTGCGATGCAGTCGGTTGAGTTCGTCCACATAGAACGAGCGGTTCTTGAGCTTCGTGAGCACGTCGTGCTTGCCGAGGAATTCGAGGTAGGCCTCGGCTTTCTTGCGCGCCGTGATGTCGGTGAGCGCGAGCAGCACGAGGTCCCACTGCGCTTCGTGGCCTGGGAACACGGAAAACTGCAGGTGTACGTTGACCTCGCTGCCGTCGAGCGCGTAGTTCACCACCTCTCGCTGCTGAAAGAGGCGGCCTTCCCAGAGATCGAGCAGCTGCTCGCGAAAGTGCGGGCGCATTTCGTCGCGGAACACCTCGGGCAGGCGCGCGAGCAGCGTGGCTTTGTCCGGTGCGCGAAACATGCCCAGCGTGTAGTGATTGACGTCGAGCACCTGGATTTCGCTCATGCAGCGCTCGACAAATTCGGGGTGCACGTCGGTAAAGGTACGAAAGTCGACGATGCCCTGCTCACGGACCTCGTTGAGCAGCTCGCGAATGGCAGAGAAGTTTTCGACCCACAGCGATACCGGCGAGTGTTCGAAAACGCCGAGCGCGTATTGCTCGCTCACCGTCGCCCGATGGCGCGCTTCTTCGAGCGCCGAGACATCTTCGATCGCCACGAGCACGCGGCTCCAGTCGGCTTCGTGGCCCGGCAGAATCACGCCGCGCAACAGGATGTCCATGCGCCGGCCGCGCAGCGTGTAGTTCACGCTCTTGCTCTCGAACGTGCTGTGCCCGGCCCACATCTGCTCGAGTTCGCCGACGTGTGCCTGGAACATGTCGTCGCGCAGCACCTGCGGAAGATGCGCGGCAAGTTCTTCGTAGTCGCGCGCACCGTAAAGATCGAGCGTATGGCGGTTGACCTTGAGCACGCGAATGCAGGCCGAGCATTCGGCCACGCGGCGCGGATCGTCTTCGAGGAACTGGCGCAGGCTGGTCACGCCTTGTGCGCGCCAGCTGTCGAACAGCGCTCGCAGCTGGCTATAGTCTTCGAGCCACAGCGAAGTGGGCGTTACGTCGAAGAAGTCGAGCAGATCGACGCCCATGTTGGCAAAACTGGCCGCGGTGGCCGGGGTGCCTTGTTGCATGTCGGTTGAATGTAAGGGAACGGGGTGCGGCGGGCTGCGCCGCACGAATTACCGAATCCTGGCACACCTTGGAGCCCGAGTGGGCATCGACGATGCAGATGTCGCGTCGCCTGGCGATACGTTACGCATCGAAAGGCGGCGCAGGGCGCTCAGTCGGACGTTTCGATCGAATCGACACGATCCGGGTAGAACGCAAGATGGTCCTTGATTGCCGACACTGCTTCATGCGGCGTTTCATAAGTCCATATTGCGTTTACGGCTCGCTCGCCGCCTGGCGTGATCGAGTAGTACGAAGCCTCGCCCTTGTACGGGCACCAGCTCTTGTGTTCCGTGCGTGAGAGCAGCGACATGTCGGCGTCCTCGCGCGGTATGTAGAACACGGCCGGATAGCTCGCCTCGCTCAGCGTGAGCGCGCGGCGCGTGTCGGCGATCACGCGGCCGCCTGCTGTCACCACCACGTGTGTGCGCGCCGGTTCGACCGTGATCGGATGATCGGGACCGGGAATTTTGACGGTCCGTGTGTCCATGGCTGGGTTCCTCGCGAAAGGGGTTGGAAATGCGGACGTTTAGCCGAATACATCATATGCAATTGCAGATTAACTGGTAGGGGAAAACGCTGCAGGCTGTTTCAATGAGGGCGCGACAGAGTTCGACGCACGGGCGGCGATAGTCACGCGATTGCGCCGCGCGCCATCGTGCTTCCAGTCTTCACCCGCGCCTTCATTTACCCGCAGCAGGATCACTGATGAGCCTCGATATCTTCTGGTTCTTGCCGACTTCCGGCGACACCCGCTACCTCGGCAAATCCGATTTCGGCCGCGCGCCGACCAACGCCTATATGCGCCAGATCGCCGTGACCGCCGAAGAGCTCGGCTACGACGGTCTCCTCATTCCCACCGGGAGCAGCTGCCTCGACCCGTGGGTGACGGCGGCGAGCCTCGCGCCCGTCACGCAGCGCATCAAGCTGCTCGTCGCGCTGCGCACGTCGCTCGGCGGTCCCACCGCTTCGGCGCGCCAGGCGGCCACGCTCGACCAGGCGTTGAACGGCCGTTTGCTGCTCAACGTCGTGCCGGGCGGCGACGCCACCGAACTCGCGGCCGACGGCGTGTTCCTCGCGCACGACGAGCGCTATGAAGCCGCCGACGAATTCCTGACGATCTGGCGCGACCTGCTGCGCGGCGAGACGGTGAACTTCGAGGGCAAGCATTTGCGCGTGCAGGGCGCGCAGAACTTTCACGCACCGGTCCAGACGCCGCATCCGCCGCTGTATTTCGGCGGCTCCTCGCCGGCGGCGCACGAACTGGCGGCAAAGCACGTGGACGCCTATCTCACGTGGGGCGAGCCGCCCGAGGCCGTCGCGCAGAAGTTCGCCGATATCCGCGCCCGGGCGGCACGCCATGGACGCACGCTCAAGCTCGGCGTGCGCCTGCACGTGATCGTGCGCGAGACCAACGACGAAGCGTGGGCCGCTGCTGAGCGCCTCATCAGCAAGCTCGACGACGACGATATCCGCCGCGCCCAGGAAAACTACGCGAGCATGGATTCGGTGGGCCAGCGCCGCATGGCCGAGCTGCACGGCGGCAGCCGGGACAAGCTCGAGATCAGTCCGAACCTGTGGGCCGGCGTGGGCCTCGTGCGCGGCGGCGCGGGCACGGCGCTCGTGGGCGATCCGCAAACCGTGGCGGCGCGCCTCAAGGAATACGTGGATGCCGGCGCGGACAGTTTCGTGCTCTCCGGCTATCCTCACCTCGAAGAGGCGATTCGCTTCGCCGAACTGGTGTTCCCGCTGCTACCGGGCAAGAAACCGGTGACGCTGCGCGACCAGGCTCTGACGGGCGGCGCGTTCGACGTGCGTGCGCATGAGCGGGCGCAGCAGGCCGCTCGCGCGTGAGGAGCCTTGCCGGACGATTATTCGTGGGAGCGATAAGTCCGTTTTATTCGTGTGAATGATATTGGCGAAATATTCCCCACAGGCATATAATCGGTTTATGCCTCACAGGAATATGCCATGAAGATCATCGTCCAGACGCCAGGCGGGCTTGGCGAGATTCTGCAATCGGCCCGCAAGGCGCGCGGCATGACCCAGGCGCAGGCCGCGGCGCATCTCGGCATCGGCCAGCCGCGTCTTTCCGCGCTCGAAACCACGGGTGCCGCCAGCCTCTCGCTCGAGCAGATGCTCGCGCTTTTCGCGCTCTACGGGCTGGAACTCTGCGTGCAATCGCGCGAGGCGGCAGCCGGCGCACCGGAGTGGTGAGCATGGGCCGCAAATCGCATTCGCGCGCGCTATCGATCTGGGCCAACGGCGAGCGTGTGGGTATGTGGATCATGACGTCCGCCGGCGACACCGAGCTGCGTTATGACGACGCCTGGAAGCGTTCGGCCGTGGGCCGGCCGCTTTCGCTCTCGCTGCCGTTCGGCATCGGCGACGTGCCGTTGCGCGGTGAGCGCGTGCAGCACTATTTCGACAATCTCCTACCCGACAGCGAACCCATCCGCCGCCGCATCGCCACGCGCTTTCGCACCGATACGCTCGAGGCCTTCGACCTGCTCAAGGCCATCGGGCGCGATTGCGTGGGCGCGGTGCAACTGCTGGGCGAGGACGAAACGCCGGGGCGCGTCGACCGCGTCGAAGGCACCGCGCTGAGCGATGCCGTCATCGAGCGCCTGCTGCTCGAAACGGCCGGCGCGCTGCCCGGTGGCGCGCACGAGACTGACGATCTGCGCATTTCGCTAGCGGGCGCGCAGGAGAAGACCGCGCTCCTGCGCCACCGCGGCAAATGGCTACTGCCGCGCGGCGCCACGCCCACCACGCATATTCTCAAGCTGCCACTCGGGCTGATCGGCCATCGCAAGGTGGACTTCAATACCTCGGTCGAAAACGAATGGCTTTGCCTGGCATTGCTGAGGGCCTATGGGTTGCCGGCTTCGCAGGCGCAGATACTCCACTTTGGCGCGCAGAAGGTGCTCAGCGTGGAGCGCTTCGATCGTACGCGCTCGCGCGCCGGTGGCTTGCTGCGCCTGCCGCAGGAGGACTTCTGCCAGGCGCTCGGCGTGCCGCCGCATCGCAAGTACGAAGCGCATGGCGGCCCCGGCGTGCGTGAAATTGCGGGTCTCCTGCGCCAGTCACTGCAGGCACGGGAAGACCTCGAAACGTTTCTCACTGCGCAAATCGTCTTCTGGATGCTCGCGGCGCCGGACGGCCACGCGAAGAATTTCAGCATCCGCCTGCTGCCGGCAGGACGCTTTCAGCTCGCACCGCTCTATGACGTCATGTCGATCTGGCCCGTCGAGGGCGACGGCGGCAATCAATGGTCGTGGCACAAGGCGTCGCTCGCCATGGCGGTGTGGGGCAAGGCGCGCCACTATCGCATGCGCGACGTGAAGCGCACGCATTTCGACGCCACCGCGCAGCTGTGCCACTACGGGCCGGACGCGGGGCCGCTGATCGAGCGCGTGCTGGCGCGTACGCCCGGTGCGATAGAGGAAGTCGCGGCGGCGCTACCCGAAGGCTTTCCCGAGCGGGTAGCCGAGCGGCTCTTCGACGGCTTGCGTTTTTCGGCGGAGCGACTGGCTGCGCAGTGACGGTGTGCGCCGCCGTACGCGAATTCCTGAACGAACAGGCCAAGACGGCACATCGCTTCACGACTTTTGCTTCTTCGAAGGCAGCCACGTTTGAGGCTCGGCGTACATTTCCTTGACCAGTTGCTTCACGAGATCGACGTAGACTGAATTGTCGTTCACGCGGTGATTCAGGATGATTGGCGAGGTCGCGTGGTCGCTGTCTATCAGCCGGTAGTGCACGTCCTGCCGCAACTGCCGCGCTGATGCGGGGATCACACATACGCCGAACTCGGCCGCGACGAGCCCCAGCGCCGTCTGGATTTCCCGCACTTCCAGCACTTCACCCGGTTGCACGCCGTCGCCGTGCAACACGTTCAATACCTGATCGGCAAAGCTGGGGCGCGGCTCCTTGGGATAAACAATCAGTTTCTGCCCGGCCAGTTGCTCGATGGGGATGGGTGTGGATTCCTGCGCCATCTCGCTGCCGATCGGCACCACCACCGCCAGCGGCTCTTCGCGCAGGACGATGCCGGCCACGTTGGGGTCGCTGTGGCGCACGCGTCCGAAGCCGATGTCGATACGGCCTTCCTTCAACGCCTCGATCTGTTGCACCGACATCAGTTCGACCATCTGGATGTCGAGTTCCGGCGCATTCTGGCGCAGCTTGCGCATCAACGGCGGCAGTCCCGAATACAGAACGGAGGCGACGAAGCCGATCGACAGCACGGTGCGGTGATGCAGTCCCACGTGTTTGGCCGTCGCCTGCAATTGTTCGACGCGCCCAAGAATCTGCATGGCCTGCTCGTAGACGAGACGTCCCGCATCGGTCGTGCGCACCGGCCGCGTATTGCGAATCAGAAGGGGCACGCCGATCTCTTGTTCGAGCAACTGAATCTGCCGGCTCAGCGGCGGTTGAGCGATGCAAAGCTGTTCCGCGGCGCGCGTGAAATTGCGCTCGCGCACGACGGCAACGAAGTAACGAAGCTGGCGGAGATCCATGGTTCCTTCCCAAATGAAGCCATCAAATTGTCAATACTCTGAAAATATGATGCGCCGCAATATTGGCCTGTTTATGGGCGATTGCGGGGTTTCCATATTATAAAGGTATGGAATTTGACGCAAATAGTATTGGATCAGCCTCAGGCGCGGCGTGTATAAATCCACCATACCTTCTTCACTTACGCAGCCTTCGAGATGACTTCCGCCACGATCGAACGTATCGAAACCCGCCTCGTCGATCTGCCGACGATTCGCCCTCACAAGCTGTCCGTCGCCACGATGTACGGGCAAACCCTGATGCTGGTGAAGGTGTATTGCAGCGATGGCGTAACCGGCATCGGTGAAGGTACGACGATTGCCGGCATGGCCTACGGTCCGGAAAGCCCGGAAGCGATGAAGCTGGCGATCGACGCCTACTTCGCCCCGGCGATGATCGGCCAGGACGCCACGCGAATCCAGGCGCTCATGGCGCATCTGGGCAAGCTCGTGAAGGTCAATCACTTCGCCAAGTGCGCGCTGGAAACGGCGCTGCTCGACGCGCAGGGCAAGCGTCTCTCCGTGCCGGTGAGCGAACTGCTGGGCGGCCGCCGCCGCGAACGCCTGCCGGTGGCATGGACGCTCGCTTCGGGCGATACCGCCAAAGACATCGCCGAAGCCGAGGCGATGCTGGAAGTGCGCCGTCACAATATCTTCAAGCTGAAAATCGGCGCGAAGGAGTTCAAGACCGACATCAAGCACGTGGCCGACATCAAGAAGGCGGTGGGCGATCGTGCCGCCGTGCGCGTGGACGTCAACATGGCCTGGAGCGAGACGCAGGCGGCCTGGGCGATTCCCGCGCTGGCGCAAGCCGGCTGCGAACTGGTCGAGCAGCCGGTGGCTTCGCCCGCGGCGCTTGCGCGCCTCATGCGCCGGTTCCCGGTAGCGTTGATGGCCGACGAAATCCTGCAGGGACCGGAAAGCGCGTTCGAGATCGCGAAGAACGAGGGCGCCGATGTGTTCGCGATCAAGATCGAACAAAGCGGCGGACTTTTCGCGGCGCAGCGCGTGGCCACGATTGCGGACGCCGCGGGTATCGAACTGTACGGCGGCACGATGCTCGAAGGCGCGTTCAGCACAGTGGCGTCGGCGCATCTGTTCGCGAGCTTCGCCAACCTGCAGTGGGGCACCGAACTGTTCGGCCCCTTGCTGATCACCGAAGAAATTCTGACTACGCCGCTGGACTACAGCAACTTCGAGCTGACCGTGCCGAACGGTCCGGGCCTGGGCATCGAACTGGACGAAGCGAAGGTCAAGCGCTTCACCCGCGACGGCCTCATGAAAGCCACGAAGTAATCCGGACACCTGATAAACGGACAAGACGATGCTATTCCACGTACGCATGGATGTGAACATGCCGGCCGACATGCCGGCCAATGTCGCCAACGAAATCAAGGCGCGCGAAAAAGAGTACTCGCAGGAACTGCAGCGCAGCGGCAAGTGGCGCCATATCTGGCGACTGGTGGGCGAGTACGCGAACTACAGCATCTTCGACGTAGAGAGTAATGCAGAGCTGCACGACATTCTCACCGCCTTGCCTCTTTTCCCGTACATGAAGATAACGGTCACGCCGTTGTGTCGCCACCCGTCCTCCGTCAGGGCCAACGACGCTTGAGCTGATTCCCCCTCAATACCAGCAAGCACCAGGAGACAAAGACCATGAGCGCAAAAGTATTCGACACGAAGGAAGTGCAGGACCTGCTGAAGGCCGCTGCGAATCTCAACGGCAGCAGCGGCAACGCGCGTTTCCAGCAGGTCGTTTATCGGCTGCTGGGCGACCTGTTCAAGGCCATCGACGATCTCGACATCACGCCCGATGAAGTCTGGGCCGGTGTGAACTATCTGAACAAGCTCGGCCAGGACGGCGAAGCGGCGCTGCTCGCCGCCGGCCTCGGCCTCGAGAAGTACCTCGACATCCGCATGGACGCCGCAGACAAGGCGGTGGGTCTCGAAGGCGGCACGCCGCGCACGATCGAAGGGCCGCTGTATGTGGCAGGCGCGCCGGTGCGCGAGAGCGTTTCGCGCATCGACCTGAACGCCGACGCCGATGCCGGCCCGCTCGTCATTCACGGCACGGTCACCGGCCTCGACGGCAAGCCGCTCGCCGGCGCCCTGGTCGAATGCTGGCACGCCAATTCGAAGGGCTTCTACTCGCACTTCGACCCGACCGGCGCGCAGGACGACTTCAACCTGCGCGGCGCGGTGAAGACCGGCGCGGACGGCAAGTACGAATTCCGCACGCTGATGCCGGTGGGTTACGGTTGCCCGCCGCAGGGTTCGACCCAGCGTCTGCTGGACGGCCTCGGCCGCCACGGCAACCGCCCGGCGCACGTTCACTTCTTCGTGACGGCGGATAACAGCCGCAAGCTCACCACGCAATTCAATATCGAAGGCGACCCGCTCATTTGGGACGACTTCGCCTACGCGACGCGTGAAGAGCTGATTCCGCATGTGGCCGAAAAGACCGGTGGCACCGCGCTCGGCCTGAAAGCCGACACGTACAAGGACATCGAGTTCAACTTCACGCTCACGCCGCTGGTCCAGGGCAAGGACAACCAGCTCGTCCATCGCCTGCGCGCCGCAGCGACGGCGTAATCGCCCCAGCATGGCGGCGGCACGTTGCCGCCGCCACTCCTTTCTCCGCGATCATCTTTCGACACCGATGCAGGAACTCCGTACTGCGTGTGGAGTATGCATAGGAGAGCTAATATGTCAGCCATCATCGACAAAGCCAGTGACCTGGATCATCTGCTGTCCACCGCCGTGCAGGACGACAAGCAAAACGGTGTGTTCCGTTGCCGACGCGACATCTTCACCAATGCCGACCTGTTCGAACTGGAGATGAAATACATCTTCGAGAAGAACTGGGTGTACCTCGCGCACGAAAGCCAGATTCCTGAAAACAACGACTACTACACCACGTGGCTGGGTCGTCAACCGGTCGTCATCACGCGCGACAAGACCGGCACGCTCAACGCCGTGATCAACGCCTGCGCGCACAAAGGCGCCATGCTGTGCCGGCGCAAGCACGGCAACAAGGGCAGCTTCACCTGTCCGTTCCACGGCTGGACGTTCTCCAACACCGGTAAGCTGCTCAAGGTGAAGGACGAAAAGACCACGGAATACCCCGTGCAATTCAACAAGCAGGGCTCGCATGACCTGAAGAAGGTCGCTCGCTTCGAGAACTATCGCGGCTTTCTGTTCGGCAGCCTCAATGCCGACGTGCAGCCGCTGGAAGACTACCTCGGCGAAGCGAAGATCATCATCGACCAGATCGTCGACCAGTCGCCGAACGGCCTCGAAGTGCTGCGCGGCAACTCCTCGTATGTCTACGACGGCAACTGGAAGATGCAGATGGAGAACGGCTGCGACGGCTACCACGTCAGCACCGTGCACTGGAATTACGCCGCGACCATGGGCCGCCGCAAGGAAGACGGCACCCAGGCGGTGGACGCCAATAGCTGGAGCAAGTCGGTGGCGGGTGTTTACGGCTTCGACCACGGCCACATCCTCTTGTGGACGAACACGATGAACCCCGAAGTGCGGCCGGTCTACAAGCATCGCGACGAAATCAGGGCGCGCGTGGGGGAAGTGCAGGCCGATTTCATCGTCAACCAGACGAGAAACCTGTGCCTCTACCCGAACGTGTTCCTGATGGACCAGTTCAGCACGCAGATTCGCGTGGTGCGCCCGATCAGCGTGGACAAGACCGAAGTGAACATTTTCTGCTTCGGGCCGAAGGGCGAGAACGCGGAAGATCGTGCGACGCGCATTCGCCAGTACGAGGACTTCTTCAACGTCACGGGCATGGGCACCGCCGACGACCTCGAAGAGTTCCGCGCCTGCCAGGCGGGTTACGCCGGCACGACGGCGATGTGGAACGATCTCTCGCGCGGCGCACCACTGTGGGTCGAAGGCGCGGACGACAACGCAAAGAAGATGGGCCTCAAGCCGGTCATTTCCGGCGAACGCAGCGAAGACGAAGGGTTGTTCGTGGTTCAGCACGAGTACTGGGTGCACGCCATGCGCGACGCCCTCGAGCAGGAACTGAACCACGCACAAGCGGGAGCGCAGGCATGAGCAACGATTACCAGACAATCTGCGCCGCGCTGTACCGCGAAGCGCGCCTGCTCGACGATCGCCAGTGGGAAGAATGGCTCGCCTGCTACGCAGAAGACGTCACGTACTGGATGCCCGCGTGGGACGACGATGACCAGCTCACCGACGACCACGAATCGCAGATCTCGCTGATGTACTACCCGGATCGCGGGGGGCTCGAAGACCGTGTGTTCCGCATCAAGACCGAACGCAGCGGCGCTTCGATGCCGGAGCCGCGCACGAGCCACAACGTCACGAACGTGGAAGTGCTGGCGGACCGCGGCGAGGAAGTGGAAGTGCGCTACAACTTCCACACGCTCAATCATCGCTACCGGGCCACGGACCATTTTTTCGGCACGATGTTCGTCACGTTGCGTAGGGCCGGCGACGGCTTCCTGATCGCCTACAAAAAGATCGTGCTGAAGAACGACTACATCCGGCAGGTGCTCGACGTCTATCACGTGTGAGATCACGTTTGACATCGAGCCTCAGATTCAACATGGGATAGAAGGAGACACCATGTCCAGCTACAAGATTGCACTCAATTTCGAAGACGGCGTCACGCGTTTCATCGACTGCAAGGCGGGCGAAAAAGTGCTCGATGCGGCCTTTCGCGCGCGCATCAACCTGCCGATGGATTGCTCGGACGGCGTGTGCGGCACCTGCAAGTGCCGCGCGGAAAGCGGCAGCTACGACCTAGGCGAAGACTATATCGAAGACGCGCTGACCGAAGACGAAAAGGACAGCGGTCTCGTGCTCACCTGCCAGATGGTGCCGGAAAGCGATTGTGTGATCGCCATTCCCGCGTCTTCCACGGTCTGCAAGACAGGGCAGAGCAAGTTCGCGGCCACGGTGGCGAAGGTCGAACAGCACAACGACGCCGCGGTCGTGCTCGAACTGGATGTCGATGCAGCGGGTCCCGTGTTCCTGCCGGGCCAGTACGTCAACATCGACGTGCCGGGCAGCGGCCAGCATCGTTCGTATTCCTTCTCTTCCGCACCGGGCGAATCGAAAATCAGCTTCCTGATCAAGAAGATTCCGGGCGGCGTGATGAGCACGTGGCTCGAAGCCGCACAAGCGGGCACGAAGCTCGAATTGACGGGGCCGCTCGGCAGCTTCTATCTGCGCGACGTGCAGCGGCCGCTGCTGTTCCTCGCGGGCGGCACGGGCCTGGCGCCGTTCCTTTCGATGCTGGAAGTGCTCGCGCGCACCAACGCGCAGCAGAAGGTGCACCTGATCTGCGGCGTGACCCGCGACCTCGACCTGGTGCTCGTTGAAGCCATCGAAGCCTACGCGGCGAAGCTGCCGAACTTCAGCTTCGCTACCGTGATTGCCGATGCGGATTCGACTCATCCGCGTAAAGGCTGGGTCACGCAACATATTCCCGCCGACGCCCTGAACGATGGCGACGTCGACGTGTATCTGTGCGGCCCGCCGCCGATGGTGGACGCCGTACGCAAGTATTTCGACGACGAAGGCGTGAAGCCCAACAGCTTCCACTACGAGAAGTTCACTCCCAACGTAGTCCCGAAGGCGGCATGATCATGCAACGATTCGCAGGCAAGGTCGTCGTCGTCACCGGGGCGGCGCAGGGAATTGGCCGCGGCGTAGCGCTGCGTGCGGCGGCCGAAGGCGGCCAGGTGGTGTTCGTCGATCGGGCGGATTTCGTGGCCGAAGTCGCGGCCGAGGCGCAGGGCGCGCAAACAGCGGGATTCGTCGCCGACCTCGAAACGTATGAAGGCGCGAAAGCGGCGATGGATTTCGCCGCGCAGAAGTTTGGCGGCATCGACATTCTGATCAACGGCGTGGGCGGCGCCATCCGCATGCGTCCGTTCGCGGAATTCGAGCCGGCGCAGATCGATGCGGAAATCCGCCGCTCGCTCATGCCCACGCTTTACGCATGCCATGCCGTGCTGCCGCATTTGCTCGAACGCGGGCGCGGAACCATCGTCAACGTGTCGTCGAACGCCACGCGCGGTATTCGCCGCGTGCCGTATTCGGCCGCGAAGGGCGGCGTGAATGCGATGACGCAGTCGCTGGCGATGGAATACGCGGAGCGCAATATCCGCGTGGTCGCCACGGCGCCGGGCGGCACCGAAGCGCCGCCGCGCCGCATTCCGCGCAATGCCGCGGGCGACAGCGAGCAGGAAAAGGCCTGGATGGGCGAGGCGGTGCGCCAGGTCACCGATTCGACCTTCTTCAAGCGCTATGGCAGTCTCGACGAACAGGTCGCGCCGATCCTCTTTCTCGCTTCGGACGAGGCGAGCTATATCACCGGTTCGATCTTGCCGGTCGCCGGTGGGGACACGGGCTGAGCGATGAACGCGTGGTGATGGTGGGCGCGCACAGGCGGGCGGGGTGATATGCTCGAAAGACCCCGATTTCGCCCCGCGTTCCCCATGTCCATCGATCCCGCTGTCGTCAAAGCCTTCGCGCCCACGGGCACGTTGCGCGCCTCCATCAATCTCGGCAATCCGATACTCGCGAATCGCGATGCGGCGTCGGGCGAACCGTTCGGCGTTTCCGTCGATCTCGCGCGCGCTTTCGCGCAGCATCTGGGTGTGCCGCTCGAACTTGTCGTATTCGACGCAGCGGGCAAGTCCGTCGAAGCCGTGAGCGACGAACGCGCGGACTTTGGCTTCTTTGCCGTCGATCCCAAGCGAGGCGAAACGATCGCGTTCACCGCGCCTTATGTATTGATCGAAGGCTTCTATCTGGTTCGCAACGATTCGCCGGTGCGCACCAATGCCGAAGTCGATCAACCGCATAGCCGCGTGGCCGTGGGCAAGGGCAGTGCCTACGATCTTTTTCTCACGCGTGAACTGAAGCAGGCGCAAATCGTGCGCGCACCGACTTCGCCCACCGTCGTGCAGACCTTCCTCGAACAAGGGCTCGAAGTGGCCGCAGGGGTGAAGCAGCAACTCGAAGCCGATGCCGCGAAAGCCGGCGGCTTGCGTCTGCTCGACGAACGCTTCATGGTGATTCGCCAGGCCATGGGCGTCGCAAAGCGCCGCGGTCCGCAGGCCGCCGAAGCGCTTGGTGCGTTTGTCGAAACGATGAAGGCATCGGGATTCGTCGCGCAGGCATTGGAGCGTCACGCCATAGCGGGCGCATCGGTTGCGCCGGCTGCTTGAACGAATCAAGCCAAAAGAGAGTGCGCATTAAAAGAATAATCAACGCGCTCCACAGGGCCGATTAGCTCAGGGATTCTCGATGAAGATAATCGGCCTTTCTCGCCTGGCTTAATGCATCGCTTCGAAAGCATTATGTAATTGTCTCGACGATATTCACGCCCCGCACATTCCTCGACGTGCGTCGAGCCTTGCCGGGCGTGGTTGTGCCATCGACGCCACGTCACTCGAATTTCGACACCATTTTTATTTTCGGCACCCTATCATGCGGGTGTTCGATTCGCCCGCACTCACCGCACGATTTCCATTTTTGCCATTGCTCTATCAACACTGGTCAATTGCGTAACTCGCAATAATCATCGGTGAATTGCTTTTCGATTTTGAATCCGCACCGAAATGGAATGCACGCATATGAGATTGCACGTCGATGGTGCCGGCCGCCTGAATTCGATGCATTGACCCACCGCCCAATCCGGAGCTTAAAAACATGAAAAAATCGCTACTCGCCGCGGCACTTCTGAGCGCCTTTGCTATTTCGGCGCACGCGCAAAGCAGCGTGACCCTCTACGGCCTGATCGACACCGGTCTCGTCTACACGAACAACCAGTTCGGCCATAGCAACTGGCAGCTCAACAGCAGCTCCACGCAGAATACGGTGTTCGGCCTCAAGGGTTCGGAAGATCTGGGCGGCGGTCTGCACGCAATCTTCAAGCTCGAACAAGGCTTCCTGCTCAACAACGGTGCGCAGGCGTTCTCGGGCCTCGGCTTCGGCTCGCAAGCGTGGGTGGGCCTGCAAAGCGATCCGTACGGCACGCTGACGTTCGGCCGCCAGTTCGACGTGATGAACGACCTCGTCGGCCCGCTCACGGCAGAATTCAACACGTGGGGCGGCAGCCTCGCGGCTCACCCGTTCGAGAACGACAACCTCGCCGCGAACTCGGTGGTCATCAACAACTCCGTCAAGTACGCGAGCCCGACCTGGTACGGCGTGACGTTCGAGACGATGTACTCGTTCAGCAACAAGGCCGGCGACTTCGCGAACAACCGCTCGTACGGTTTCGCCGTTTCGTATAGCCAGGGCCCGCTGAACCTCGCAGCCGGCTACCTGCAGTTCAACAATGCGGGCAACAGCAGCGGCGCGGTCACCTCCAGCGACACGAGCGCGAACTTCCTGGCGGAACGTCAACGCGTCTGGTCGCTCGGCGGCAACTACACGTACGGCCCCGCGACGGTGGGTCTGGTCTGGAGCCATTCGCAGATCGACAACGCCTCAGGCGTCTACTCGTTCGGCACGGGCACCTATCTTGGCTCGAACGACGACTCGGCCGGCTCGCTCGCCGGTTCGCTGCGCCTCGACAACTTCGAAGCGAACGTGAAATACGCGCTCACGCCGGCATGGAGCGTTTCGGGTGCGTACACGTACACGCACGGCGCCTACAACGGCACGAACCCGGGCTGGAACACGGCGATGCTGCAAACGGACTACGCCGTCAGCAAGCGCACCGACTTCTACCTCGAAGGCGTATACCAGAACGTGCACGGCGCACCGCAAGGCTCGGTGCTTTCGCACGCCATGATCAACACGCTTTCGCCTTCGTCGACCGATACGCAGGTTGCCGTGACGGTGGGCATGCGTCACGCGTTCTAAGTCGATTCGGCGATGACGTCCGCGGGGCATCTGTCCCCGCCGGACGTTTCCCCTGCGCGGCGGGCTTCCTCTCGAACGAGGGCCCGCCGCGTTGTCACATCCGCATCCCCGCATCCGCTCGATCGTGTTTCCCCGATCCAGATAGTTGAAATTTTCAACTATTTGACTATACTGGCGTCCAGCTAGCGTACGGATGGGAGCACGCATTTGTATTCGGATTTCCTCACCTTCAGGCTCGATCAAACGAGCGCGCTGCTGATGGATCGTGCCAACGCGGTCTACCGCGAGCGCTGGGACCTCGACGTGCGTGCCATGCGCGTGCTGCGCATCATCCGCGCCGAGCCGGGCATCACGCCCAAGGCCGTTTCGCAGCGCGCGCTCATCGAAAAAACGCTGCTTTCCAAAACGCTCGGCGAACTCGAATCGCGTGGCCTGATTGGCCGCGGCACGCATGCGCAAGACCGGCGCAGCGTCGTGCTGCGCGTCACGCCCGAGGGCGCGAAAGTGGCGAATGCCTCGGAAAAGGCCGGCTCGAAGCTCGAAGCCGAACTCGCGGCCGTCCTCACCGAACACGAGCGCAAGACGCTCGACCAGTTGCTCGCCAAGCTTGCGCAGAGCCTGATCGACGGTGTTTGAGATCGCGGCGCGCACGCCGCACATTGCACAATGAAATACGCATGAAGGAGTCGTCCATGCCGAATCTGGTCGAAACCGTGGCGCCCTCCATTGGCGCGCTGCTCGACCCCACCTTGCGCACCGGCCTCGAAGCGATGCTGTGCGCGGCCGCCGCCTGGCTCGGCCGCGAAAGCGAGGCGGCGTGAGCGTGGCACTCGGGGCGCACGTGGGCGCGCATATCAACGCTCACACGGCCTATACGGTACTCGACCTGATCGGCACATTCGCCTTCGCGATCTCTGGCGCCGTTGCCGCGCGGCAGCGGCGGCTGGATCTGTTCGGCATCGTCGTCGTGAGCTTCATGGTGGCGTGCGGCGGCGGCATCATCCGCGATCTGTGCATCGGCGCGGTGCCGCCAGCGGGGCTCGCGAACTGGGCCTACCTCGCCGTCACGCTGCTGGCTACGGGGCTGACCATTGCCGCGTATCCGCAGGTGCGGCGGCTGCGTCATCCCGTGCTGTTGTTCGATGCGATCGGTCTTGGACTCTTTGCGGTGGCAGGCGCGCAGAAGGCGCTTGCGTACAGCCAGAGTGCGGAGCCGGCCATCCTCCTCGGCATCGTGAGCGCGGTGGGCGGCGGCGTGATGCGCGACGTGCTGCTCTCGCGCGTGCCTGCCATTCTCGAGCGCGAGATCTATGCGTCGGCGGCGCTGCTTGGAGCCGCCGTGCAGGTGGGGCTCACGTATGCGGGCTGGTCGACGTTCTGGACGCCCTGGGTGGCCGTGATTTCGTGCGTGGCGCTGCGACTGGCGGCGCTCTACTTCGGCTGGCGTTTGCCGGTTTTTCACGCTGCGCGCTCGGCTCAGCCGCAAACTGTCCAGCGTGGCGACGCCGCGAAGGCCGATTCGCGGCACGACGCGCGCTAGCGCCAATCACCTTACGCCACGGGTTCGAACGCGATTTCGCCCGTTCGCATCGCGCCGATCTTCGGGCCGAAGCTGCGGATGTTCGAGAGCGTCGCGTTGTGGTGCGCATGGTGCGGCGCGGCACGCGAAATGCTCTGCGCCACCACCGCCGTCGCGCGCATGCAACTGTGCGTCATTTGCCGTCCAGCCAGAATACGGCTTTCTTCACCACGCGCTATGCTTTTTGGTGCGCGATGTGGCCGGCATCGGCTCGGCCACGCCGGCTTGTCTGCACGTTCAACCACGTTATCCGCCCCGGCATGGACCGGATCAAGCAAGAAGACTCCACGAGGGAGCCAACGTGAAAGCGACTCTGGGCGTAGTCGTGCTGCTCGCCGCCAGTTCGGCCGCGAGCGCACAATCGAGCGTCACGATGTATGGCCGCGTGGATGGCGGCATCGAATACCTCAATCACATCGCGAACGGCAACGGCGGCAGTTCGAGCCGCTGGAGCGCCGAAGGCGGCGACTGGGGCACCAGCATGTTCGGCCTCAAGGGCACTGAGGACCTGGGCGGCGGCAGCGCCGCGATCTTCAACCTCGAAACCGCCGTGCAGATCATGAACGGCACCACGGGCGGCGGCCGGCTCTGGTCGCGCCGCGCCTATGTGGGTTTGAAGAACGACACATGGGGGCAACTGCAAGCCGGCCGTAATCTCTTCATCGACAGCGACGGCGTGTGGGCATTCGATCCGTTCGTGCAGCAGGCAGTGTCGTCGGCCTCGCTCGTGCGCGGGCGCAACTGGCAGCAAACGAGCAACAACGTCGAGTATCACAGCCCGTTATGGAACGGCCTCGACGTGCAGGGCCAGTATTCGTTCGGCAACCAGCCAGGCAACTTCAACGCCGGCGCCGAAGGCGAGTTCGGCCGCTCGGACGGCATCATGCTCTCGTATCACTCGCCGCTCTTCGACCTGCGCGGCATCTACGACGAACTACGCGATTCGAGCGGGCGCTTTTCCAACATCTTCACGGCCTCGCGCGAATACTTCGTGGGCGGCAACCTGCGCGTGCAGAAGTTCAAGATCCAGGCGGCGTACACGCATTACTCCGCACCCGATTCGCCGCCCGGCATTTCCGATACGGCCGACCACTACTGGCTGGGCGCGACCTGGCAGGCCACCCCGAAGTGGGCGGTGACCGCCGCGGGTTTCTATATTCATGTAGGCGAGGGCGGCGGCGACGCCTCGCACGACCCCGCGAGCCACGCCATGCTCTACGCGCTGGGCGCGACGTACAACCTCAGTGCGCGCACGTTCCTGTATGGCACGGTCGCGTATGTGGACAACAGCAAGAACGGCACGTTCTCGGTGTTCGCGACGCCGCGCGACTCGAGCACGCCGACCAGCCCCATGGCTGGCCAATCGCAGACGGGCGCCTACGTGGGGATGATGCACGTGTTCTGACGCCACGCTTTTTCCGCCATCGCAGACGACATTCTTCGAGGAAGGGTTGAGATCATGGCCAGACTATCGAAACCGCTGGGCTTCATCGGCGTCATCTCCGTGCTGTTCACCTTGCTCACGGCGGTGTATCTGCTGGCTGGCGGCGTGTGGCTCATGTCGCTCGGCGGCTCGCCTTACTACGTCGTGACGGGCGTGCTGCTGCTCGTCTTCGCGTGGCTGCTGTGGCGCGCGAGCCCCTCGGCGTTCGTGCTCTATGCGATCGTGCTGATCGGTACGGCGATCTGGGGCCTCTGGGAGTCGGGGCCGGACTTCTGGGCGCTCGTGCCGCGCTCGGGCGTGCTGGTGGTGTTCGGCATCTGGCTGCTCGTGCTCATGAGCTGGCATCTGGAGCGCCCGCGCCAGTTCGGCGTGCTTGCGCTCGTGGTCGGGCTGCTCGTATGGGGCGGCGTGCTCGTCTATGCGCATTTCAACGACCCGCAGCAGATCAACGGCTCGCTCGCGGCGGTGAGGGCCACGCCGGCGCCGAACGTCGACGGCATCGAGCCGTCCGAATGGCCCGCTTATGGACGCGACCAGCAAGGCACGCGCTATTCCCCGCTGCAGCAGATCACGCCCGAGAACGTGCATAACCTCCAGGTGGCCTGGACCTTCCGCACCGGCGACATGAAAGGCCCCAACGATCCGGTCGAGATCACCAACGAAGTCACGCCGATCAAGATCGGCGATCTGCTTTACCTGTGCTCGCCGCACCAGATCCTGTTCGCGCTCGACGCCCAAACCGGCGAGCTCAAATGGAAGTTCGATCCGAAGCTTCAGGCCGATCCTTCGTTCCAGCACGTGACCTGCCGGGGCGTGTCGTTCGTGGACCTTTCGGCGGCGTCCGTGAACGCCGCGGCGGCGGACCTGGGAGCGACGGCGACAACGCCCGCGGCCGCATCGGACGCCGCGGCGGCTTCCGGAACCGAAGCGGGTGGGCCAGCCAGTGATCCCGCGTCGGCAACGCAAGCCGCCGCGCCCGCGAGCGCACCCGCGGCCGCAGCAACGTCTGCCGCCGCGAACGGCACCTGCATGCGACGCATCCTGCTGCCCGTGAACGACGGCCACCTGTATGCACTCGATGCGCTGACGGGCGAGCGCTGCGCGGGCTTCGGCAACAACGGCGACCTCGACCTGCAGCACGCCATGCCGGTCACGACGCCGGGCATGTACGAGCCCACCTCGCCGCCGATCGTCACGAACAAGGTGATCGTCGTGGCGGGCGCCGTGGAAGACAACTTCTCGACGCGCGAGCCCTCCGGCGTGATCCGCGGCTTCGACGTGCGCACGGGCGAATTGCTGTGGGCGTTCGATCCGGGCGCGGCGGACCCGAACAAGATTCCGGGCCCCGGCGAGCACTACGTGTGGAATTCGCCGAACTCGTGGGCGCCGGCCGCCTACGATGCCAAGCTCGACATCGTTTATCTGCCGATGGGCGTGAAGACGCCGGACATCTGGGGCGGCGACCGCACGCCCGACCTCGAGCGCTACGCAACGGGCCTGCTCGCGCTGCACGCGTCGACCGGCAAGCTCGCCTGGTTCTACCAGACGGTGCACCACGACCTGTGGGACATGGATCAGCCCTCGCAGCCCACGCTCGCCGACATCACCGACAAGGACGGCAAGACCGTGCCGGTGGTGTACGCGCCTGCGAAGACGGGCAACCTGTTCGTACTCGACCGCCGCACGGGGGCACTCGTGGTGCCCGCGCCCGAAATGCCGGTGCCGCAGGGCGCGGCGCCCGGCGACCACGTCTCGGCCACGCAGCCGTTCTCGGCGCTCACGTTCCGGCCGTCGAAGAATCTTACCGACGCCGACATGTGGGGCGCCACGATGTACGACCAGCTCATCTGCCGCGTGATGTTCCACCAGCTGCGCTATGAAGGCACGTTCACGCCGCCTTCGCTGCAAGGCTCGCTGATCTTCCCGGGCAACCTCGGCATGTTCGAATGGGGCGGCCTCGCCATCGACACCGACCGGCAGATCGCCGTGGCGAACCCCATCGCGCTGCCGTTCGTCTCGCGGCTCATCCCACGCGGGCCGGGCAATCCGCTCGAGCCGCAGCCGGGCGCGAAGGGCAGCGGCACGGAGGCGGGCATCCAGCCGCAATACGGCGTGCCTTACGGCGTGACGCTCAATCCGTTCATGTCGCCGATCGGTTTGCCTTGCAAGCAGCCGGCGTGGGGTTATATCTCCGTCGTCGACCTGAAGACCAACCAGATCGTCTGGAAAAAGCGCATCGGCACGACGCGTGACAGTTCGCCGATTCCCGTGGCCTTCCGCACGGGCATGCCGATGCTGGGCGGTCCGATGGTGACGGCGGGCGGCGTGATCTTCATCGGCGCGACGGCGGACAACTACCTGCGCGCCTTCGACGTGAACAACGGCAACCGGCTCTGGCAAGCGCGGCTGCCGGCGGGCGGCCAGGCCACGCCGATGACGTACGCTGTGAACGGCCGCCAGTTCGTCGTGATCGCGGCAGGCGGGCACGGCTCGTTCGGCACGAAGCTCGGCGACTACGTGATTGCCTACGCGCTGCCGAAGCAATAAGCAACGCGCGGCCGCCCGGCTGCACCGGGTGGCCGCGGCTTGCGGTTTTTCCACGCGGCGGCAGGTCACAAGCACGACGCCTGCCGCCCCTCATGCAGCATGCGACGCACCGCTCGTGCGCTTCACCCGCTTTTCCCACATGAGTCGAACATTGCGCGCAGCGCGCGCCTGGGCGGTGTTGTCTGCGGCAACCTTCGCCACGTTGCACACGATAAGCGCACACGCGCAAAGCTCGGTCACGCTGTACGGGGCGCTCGACACGAGCATCGAAGTGACGAATCCGGGCGCGGGCTGGGTCGCGCGCATGGACTCGGGCGCGTATCGCGGTTCGCGCTTCGGGCTGCGCGGCGTGGAGGATATCGGCGGCGGCATCAAGATATTGTTCGAGCTGGAAAACGGCTTCGGCTCCAACGACGGCAGCTTTGCCGTAGCGAACACGATCTTCAACCGCCAGGCGTGGATAGGACTCGGCACGCAGTGGGGCACGGTGCGCGTGGGGCGGCAATACTCGCCGATCTATATCCCGTTCAAGGGACAGCTCGACGCGTTCGGCGCGGGCACCATCGCTTCGGGCCTCAACAATCTGTCGAAGATCACGCCTTATGAAAGCAACGCGATCACGTATCTGTCTCCCGACATCTACGGTTTCTCGACCACGCTGATGGCCTCGCTGCGCGATCCGTCCACGGGCAGCAACGGGCTGGCCGGCAACATCGAAACCGTCGAGTGGCGGCACGGACCGTTTCGCATCTCCTGGGCGCATCAACAGCAAAACGGCGATGGCGCGCTGCGAGCCAATCTGGGCGGCGTGTCGTATGTGCTCGGGCCGGTGACCGGGTTTCTCGCGTACTTCAATGGCGATGGCGGCACGCCGCGCAACCACAACAACGGCGTTTCGGTCTCGGCGCGCTATGCGGTGACCTCGCGGTTTCGCGCTTCACTGGGTTACGCGTGGGTGCACGACCTCTCGGGCGCCGACAACGACGCCGACCAGTTCAGCGCCGCGTGCGAGTACGACCTTTCGAAGCGCGTGCTGCTCTACGCGAGCGCAGGGTGGCTGCGCAATCGCAATCAGGCGACCTTCACGCTGCGCGGCGTGAACGTCACCGGCCTTCCGCCGTCCTGGCCGGGCGCGCCTGTGCGCGGCGTGCAGTTCGGCATGATCGACCGCTTTTAAAGCGTACGGCTTGCGCCGGGCATTGCACGATAAAGTGGCGCTAGCGGACTTCCCAGGCGCGCTGATCGTGGCCTCGCAGGACGCCGATTTCATCGGCGCGCTCGCGCCGACGCATACGATGCAATGGAGCCGCGAGGGATGGCGCTACGATCCCGTCATCTGATCCATCGGATAACGAATCGTGCGACCTGATACATAGTCATACTTACCGATTTCACTGCCGATCTCCCTGGAATCGGCAGGCGGTTTCACATGCGTCCATGCCGACGGATGTGACTGTACGTCGGAAGCACTCCATTCAATTGGGCGAAATGCGGGGACTTGCCCGGCCAAATTGCTCCGTTGCCTTTTGCCGATTCGCCCCTGTCGTGATGGCCGCGAAAATACGGTAAAACTTGCTTTTTTGACGTTTCCTCAGACTACGCTGCGAGCGCAACGGTCGCGGCAATAACGCCGGGAATTTCGTGGATCTCGCGCTTCGGCGAGTGCGTTGGTCCGAGGCGATCATCTGCAATCCAAAGAAAAGGCCTCGCTCGCTAACGCTGGCGCATTCGGGCTGTCTGGCGGTGTTTGCAACGCGAAGATCGCGACGCCTAGTCGAAGGCCGTGCAGAGGCGCTCAATCGGTACCGCGATCAGTATGCAGATCGAAAAAGCGAGACCAAAAGTGAAGGCCACGGAAGCCGTCGCTCCGCACCAGGCGACGAAGCGGTTGGCGTCGCGTTTTTCGTGCGCGACGTAGGCAATCTTGCGCCAGGCGCGGCCGGCGGCGTAGGTAATGGCGAGTGCAAGCACGAGCGCACAAACCGAGGCGATGCCGAGGATCCACTGCGTGCCGTGCCAGCCTGGCATCGGATCCTGCGAGACGACGTCGGCGCAGGCCGTGGAAACGAGCGTGACGCCGAGCGCCAGATGCAGCAGCCAGATGAGCGGCACCGCGCACAGACCGAGCCAGGCGGCGACGCGCTGTGCGCGCGTTGGCTCTGGGTGGGAGCCGGCGCCGGGTGGTTGCCCGGATGTGGGGGCGGGCGTCATGGGGTCCTCCAGCGAGGCGGCATGAGTTCGCGGCGCAGGAGATGTGCCCGGTGGACGTTATTCGATTTTACATAACATAAAAACTAGTCGTTTGCAGAAGCTAACTTTGGCTGGCGTTACA
>NZ_JBMIQH010000043.1:0-61047 GCF_056155635.1 Paraburkholderia sp. BR10141
GGTCGAGTTCGTCCTGCAGGATCAGCGCAAAGGTCTCGAGGAACGGTTGCTGGGTGCGTATTTCGGATGAACGTGACCGGCCGTTTCGGGATCGTGACCGGCGATTTCGGCAACGTGACCGATCATTTCGGGAACGTGACCGAGCGGACCGGACGGCAGGATTGGCGTTGCGCATGACATCAACCACGCGGGCTATGCTCGCCGGCTTTGGCCGGAGAGAGCATGCCCGCGCACCGGATGAACATGCGCATGATCAAGGACGTTTTATGACTTAAATTCGACGGCGGCTTCTCGCACGATCGGATCGCCGCGTCGCTGGGCATTTCCAAGGGCGTGGTCACGAAGTACGTCGGACTGGCTGGTGCCGCCGGGCTGGACTGGGCGAGTGCCTGCGACATGGACGAAGGCGAACTCGAGCGGCGGCTTCACGGCAAGCCCACTGGTCCAGCAGCCTACGCCCAGCCCGACTACGGGCGTATCCATCAGAAATTACGCCGCAAGGGCGTGACGCTGACGTTGCTGTGGGAGGAGTACCAGGCCGAGTTTGCGGACCGGCAGACCTACCGCTACACGCAGTTCTGCGAGCATTACAAGGCGTTCACGAAACGCCTGAAGCGCTCGATGCGGCAGATCCACCGCGCCGGCGAGAAGCTGTTCGTCGACTTCGCGGGTCCGACGCTGCCTCTGACCACGGGGCGACGCGCACACATCTTTGTGGCGGCCATGGGCGCCTCGAGCTATACGTTCGCGTGCGCGACGCCGGCCGAAACGATGGAGGACTGGCTGGGCGGCATCGCACGCGCGCTGACCTTCTATGGCGGAGTGCCACAACTGATCGTGCCGGATAACCCGCGCGCGATGATTGCCGATCCCGACCGCTATGAACCTCGCGCCGGCGACACCGTGCTGGACTTCGCGCGTCATTGCGGTACGTCGTTCCTGCCTGCTCGCGTCCGCCCGTGGGACAAGCCGAAGGTAGAGGTTGCGGTCCAGGTGGTCGAACGCTGGATCATGGCGCGTCTGCGTCATCACCGGTTTGCGTCGGTGCAGTCGGTCGATGACGCGATCCGTCCGCTACTGAAGAACCTGAACGAGCGAGCGTTCCAGAAGCTGCCGGGATGCCGCGCCAGCGCATTTGCCGAACTGGACGCGCCTGCTCTACAGCCGCTGCCGGCACAGCCGTATGAGCTCGCGCGCTTCAAGACGGTGACGGTCCACATCGACTATCACGTCGAGCTCAACAAACACCGCTACAGCGTGCCGCACGCGCTGGTCGGACTCAAGCTCGATGCGCGCATCACGGCGGGCGCTGTCGAACTGTTGCATCGTGGTCGGCGTGTCGCCAGCCACGCCCGTGATGACAGCGTGGGCGGCTTCACTACCGTCGTCGAGCACATGCCGGCGGCGCACCGCGCCCATCTCGAATGGACGCCACAACGGCTCATACCCTGGGGCCAGCAGATCGGCGCGGCAACCGGCGCGCTCGTCACCCGGCTGTTGCAGGAGCAACGCCACCCCGAACACGGCTATCGGGCCTGCCTCGGATTGCTGTCGCTCTCACGTCGCTATGGCCGTGAGCGTCTCGAAGCGGCCTGTGCGCTGGCATTGGAGCTGGGCGTGCACCGTTACCGCCATGTGCGCGACATCCTGATCAACAACCGCGACCGGGCGGCGGCGACAGCGCCTGCCGACTGGATCAGCCCCAGCCACGCGCATGTACGCGGCCCCAGCTACTACCAATAAAGAGAACACGCCATGATGATGCAACAGACCCTGACGCAGCTGCGCACCCTGAAGCTGGATGGCTTCGCTGACGGACTGGAAGAACAGTTGACGCAGCCCGGCGTGGTCAGCCTGAGCTTCGAGGAACGCCTGTCGCTGCTGGTCGACCGGGAAACGAGCTGGCGTGATGATCGCCGTCGCACCCGACTGCTCAAGCAGGCGCGCCTCAAGTATCCGCAGGCCGCCATTGAAGATCTCGACACCCGCGCTGGCCGAGGCATCGACCCGCGTTCGGTCACGAGCCTGGCACTTGGAGACTGGGTCGAAGCCGGCTACAGCCTGCTCATCAGCGGCGCGACCGGCGCGGGGAAATCGTGGCTCGCGTGTGCCTTGGCGCAGTACGCATGCCGGCGCGGGCACTCCGCGTTGTACCTGCGCGTGCCGCGACTGGGCGAGGAACTGCGCATCCTGCACGGTAACGGCGGCTTCACGAAATGGCTACTGCAGGTCGCCCGCGTCGATGTTCTCCTGCTGGACGATTGGGGCATGGCGCCCCTCGACGCGATGGTTCGAAACGATCTGCTCGAGAGCATCGATGACCGCGCGGCGGGCAAGGCTACCATCGTCACCAGCCAACTACCGATCGAGCACTGGCATAGCTGGATCGGCGACGAGACCATCGCCGATGCAATGCTGGATCGTCTCATGCAACGTCATCACCGGATCACGCTGACCGGCGAGTCGCTCAGAAAAGCATCCCCAAAACCCAACGTCCCGGAGCCCGAACTCGACCAGAACTGACAAGGAAATCTAAAATCGACACCGCGCAACGCCCAACCCCGCCGAATCGGTCACGTTCCCGAAATCGGCGGTCACGTTCGCCGAAGTCCGCAAACGCAATCCGTCAGCTTTAGGTGCCTAAGTTGGTTGGACTCCGGTGGTTCCGAGTTTGCCGAATTTTTTTGTCATGGCATCTGGCCGCGCGTTTGCACGGTTTGCACGCCCAAGAATGTTGAAGGGGGTGAAATTCGCCGTTAAATTAGCGAGTTAGCGGGCACGACGAGGTGTCGATCTCCTGCACGCGCCTGCAACGCGTGGAGCTGAATGGTGCTGATTTTGAGAAGCTTTTGGTTGACCCGCCTTTGCTAGGTTCTGGCATTCCGTTGCACAAATTGCACACGCACCTTTTTTCTCACCACGAAAAAGTATTGTAAAATCAATTATTTGCACAAGAATTGGCCGAGCTGTCAGCGTTTAGGCGCCTAAACGGCAGCAAGCGAGCAGCGTGCGTGTCGACCTGTTGATGCCGTCCCTTGAAACCTCACGGGCCTTAAACGATGACTGTTATGAACGACGATCTGGAAATCCGTAGAGCGCGTAGTTCCAGCGACCACAGGCGCCTTCGCTCCAATCCCGCAACGACGCCGTGGGACCTGGGCGACAACTATCGCCGCTGGCTTCAGACGGGAGTCTGGCCGTCTCAACGTGCGTTGGCGGCGGCGCTCTCTGTCTCCGGAAGCCATGTGTCCCGGTGCATCTCCATCGCACTACTCCCAAAGCTGGTTTTGGACGCCCTTGGGGGGAAAAAATACGTCAGCTTCAAGCTCGGCAAGGAACTATCGAAGCTGGTTCGAGAAATCGAACCCTACGATTTGAAGAAGCACGCGCTGAAGGTAAGAGGATTGAAACTCGTCGACCCCAATGAAATCTTGCAAGTTCTAAGAAGCGGCGATGGCCCTGGGCGTCGAAATGCGCGTCTTTTGATCTCCGCTGATCGCAGCGGGAAAGTGATACGCATTGAGGGCCCAGACGTCGAGAAGTTGACTCGAAATCTCGGCGTGGTAAAAGACGCGATCAGGGAATGCCTGAATGGTATCAATACGATCTCCGGAGTTTTTGGTGACATGAGAGCTGAGCACGATCCAAACCTCGAAAGGCCTTGACGAGTCGCTCCGGAGATCTAATGTTGGGTGCAGATGTTTGTCCGCGGTAAGACCCCGTCAGCTCCGCTGCAAGCCGCATGACGATCGGTAGGCTGTAACGTTTTGGTGCGCGATCAGATAGTCGACCGGTTCCGACGTTTCTCGTGTGCGCCGATCGCCATCAATGACTCGCGCGATGCACTGTTGGGCTGCAATCATAAGAGCCCGTTTCGGGCGTGGTTGGGGGACGATGCGGAGGTCCATACGCCGTAAGTCATCTGGAAATTCTCTCCAAGGGCCGAGGCCGAGCGTGGTCCCATCGGGAACGAAGATTCACAATATGCGAAACCGTTGGTTATCCACGAGGCCAGTCGGCATCATTCGCCGACCATGAATTGTCGCTGTGCCCCTCGCCGCTGGCGCAGGACAGTGTGCTCCTGTTCGAAGTCGTCGCAACTCGACATAGGCCGAACTTGATTTCTCTTTTGGCACGACGCGTGCCATCCGGCGGTATGCCTGTTTAGGCGCCTAAATGCCTAAACCCGGAATGATGCAGTTTTTGTGGAGCTTTCGGCTTTGCTCCGTCGATAGAAGGCGAAAAGCAATCGGCTCTCTTGCCAGCTGTACTGCTTTCAACCTTTCAACAAATCTGGAGAACGGTCGCGTCCCCGTTGTAGTAGGTACAGCGTCGCTCTATCTGCTCTATCTACCCTGATTGCGACCGGTCGTACGGATATCGGTTGGTCCGCGATTGACGCTGCTTCGGCGTGGGTAGAGCCGCCCCATAAATCTTTAGGGTTGATTCGTTTGAACTGAGTCTGCACAAGCGTGAAGCGCGGTCAGCGTGCACTTGCGGCGCGGGATTCCGGCACGGTGGCTCGCGATAGAGCCCAAGTGGTCGCTTCGCCGGCGGATACCCGAGTGACGCGCAAGGTATTGCAAACGATAGCGTTAACGCTGCAGAAAACCGCAAGACGACCCCGGCAAACTGATCCCTGCTGTCGCTGGTTCGTCTGCGCGCGGGCGTTCTGCGCACCTGTGAGTGTGCTTGCTACGTGCCAGTCGCAGGGCTCCATAAAAAACTTGACTTCGCGGAAGAATGCTCGAATAGGTCAGAAATGCTGTCGGATTAAATCAATTGACGCAATAAAGAAACTTTAAAGTCTACAAATCATACAGACTAGTTCTCTATTCGCAAAAAAGTTGCAGGCGCCTGCAACTTTTTTGTCCTCATGGCGCATAAAATTCGTTGTAGCTATTTGATTTTAAAGGGATACGCTTCGACAGCAGGTCATTCTAATAGTGTGCAAATTTTGAAACACCTTTCGGGCCGTTTGGATCGTTCCCCGGTTCAGCGCGCGTCTAGTGGAAAGCTCCACAAAAACATCACCATTCTGCGAAAACCGTTGCAGGCGCCTGCAACTCGTCGCCTCGCCAGATCCCGTTGCGTCTGCAAAATAGCTCGGCTTTTACGGGCTGGTGACAGCGAGCAAAAGCCCCCCTGTTCCTGTGAGCATTCATCGACTTTCTCTCTCGTCGTACTGGATAGACTCGATACCGCAAAGTCGGCGTTAGATAGGAAAACGAAGCGAAGGAAAAGCTCGTCTCCGACTTTCGCACAATCCTGTCAACTCCACGCTCAAGGACACCGAACTTGAAAACCCCCGTCTTCGCCGTTGACGTCGGCTACGGCAATACGAAGTACGCATACCGCGATGTGAATGGCGCGGTCACTAGCGGCATTTTTCCGTCACTCGCGCCGCTGGCCGCGAGCCGCACGCTTTCAGCCTACGGTGAGAGTGTGTTTCCCACACGCAAGGTCGCAAAGATCTCGATCGAGGGCATCGAATACGAAGTTGGCCCTGATGTGCCGATAACCGCGGCTTACGGCAGGACAGGCCGCGCGCTCGCAGACGCCTATGTGTCGACCGACAACTACGCGGCATTGCTTTTTGGCGCGTTTCATTTCGCCGGTGTCACGCACATCGAGCGTCTTGTCTTGGGCCTGTCTGTTCACAACCTGGAAACATATTCAACGGAGCTAGAGCTGCTGTTCGCTGGAGAACATGACTTTGGTCACGGCCGCGTCGTGATCGAGAAGGTGGTAGTCATCCCACAGCCTTTGGGTTCGCTTGCGTTTGCTGCCAGCGGGCGCCGCGGTGGCTTTGGACATGACGATGCGCACCTTCTGGTCGATGTAGGCTACTTCACGACGGACTGGATCTGCGCGAAAGGCTTCACGATGGACGATAAACGCAGTGGCGGCATTCCCGGTGGCGTATCACACGTTTGTCAGCGGATCGCGAAACTCATTTCACGTGACGAAGGCGAGCAGGTCGACGACATCGAACGTATCGACAAGGCGTTGCGAGAGAGGGCCCCCTTCTATTTCTATGGCAAGAAGATCGATCTCGCACGGTATGTCGCATTGGCCGACCCGATCATGACCAGCGTTGCGACCGAAATGCAGAACGAAGTCGGTCGCTTGCACGACATCCGCTCGATCATTCTTTCGGGCGGTGGTGCAGCGCTCTACAGCATTGCAATTCGGCACACGTTCCCGCGTGCTGTCATCGAACTGATTGACTCGCCATGCCTCGCAAACGCGCACGGATTCCTGATCGTCGGCGAGGCTGGACTCGCGCGTGAACGGGAGGTGGCATGAACAACAAAATTGAGATGACGATTACGATCAATCCTCTTGTTTCGCCGCTGCTGTACGAACGATTGAGTCGCTGCACTACGCCTCGCGAACGCGCAGCAGTATTCAGATCGCTTGCCGAGGCGGAACTTCGTGAACAGCTGATGCAGCGTACGCGAGCATCACAGCGCGAATCGGTATTGTCCACTTCGGCGCGCCCCAAAACGTCGAGGTTACCAGCGAGCGACGCGATCGCGACCGAAGACTTCCAGACTTTGACCGCAGATGATGCGGCGCACGTTGCGCCGAAGTTCAGCGTAGAACTGCTCAATCAACTGGCCGGTTACCTCGACTAGCTCCGCGAACTTGACTTTCCCAACAGCGTGCAAGGATGAGTTCTGACCCAGGTGACGCAGCGCGTCGCGCTGTGCACCCGGGTGTCTACGTCAAGGAAAAAATCGACATGGAATACGAACGCCTATACGCCATCCTTCAAGGCCAACGTCTGGATGAGCCACTCTCCTGGATCTATCTTGCGGCGCTGGTCGCAGTGGCAATCGCGGGTTGGAAATTCGGCGGAGTTCTTTTCGACGCACGTCAGCGCCCGGAGGACGAGCAATGAAAGGCCTCCAGGCAGCAGTGAGAATATTTCTAGGCTGGCACTGGCTTGCGCGCCGTGCTTCGATTGCGATCTTCTGCTATCTGCTCGCGCTTGTCGGTCTGTTGTTTTACGCAGGGGGTATGCCGGAGGGCGGCAAGTTTCTTTTTACTGTTGGCAGCTTGGGCTTTAGCTGGGCGATCGGATTCCTCTATCTGATACGAATGATTTTTTCCCTGCTTCTGCGGTGCCGTCGCCTGTTTATGTAGATCTGGACGCTTCGGACGGGCCACGAAGCAGTGGCTCGCAACAGAGGGGAAACACCGTCGCCCCGTCTTTTGCTCTACCGACCTTTGTCCATCGGATCGGATCAACGGAAGCGGCGGTTCCTCACCAAGCGCTGCTCGAATCGAAGGCGCGCGTGTCCAACGATGCGAGCGGATCGGCGATACAGCTCGACAAATCGCCTTGTCAGCGGCGGGCCTTTAAGTTTACAGGGGGGAAAGGGCCGGAGACGAGTTCCGTGCTACTGGCCGAACCTCTGACTCCTTCCACGGAAAGACGACTGGGGCCCGCTTTTTACACCAGTGAATTGCACTCGTGATAGTCGGACCAGCACGCCCAACGCCCGTTCTGCATGAAGAAGCGCGGCGGAGTTCTGCACCGGCTGCGGGACGTATGGCGAGAAAGCCGAGTGATTTTGGGCTTGGCTCGTCAGACCAAGCGCCGAAAGCTCGACAGAAACTGCATCATTCCGGATTTCGCCTTTTAGGCGCCTAAACGAGAAATCGGCGAAACGGCGCGCGCTGCTTGGGGACACCGAGTTTACCTATGCACGGGGACAGTGTTTTGCGGCTACACGAGGGGCGGCTCCCAGCATCAAGCGACTGGAGCCAGCGCTCGCCTTGTCTGGAACCACACGCGGGCGCCTGCGCGACCGGGTTTCAGCAGAAATTGACAGACTGGCTGGGGCAGCCCTTCGTCGACAAGAGGGGCTGCCCCAGCCGTGATACTCTCAATGCTGGTGTCATCTACGGACGGGGAATGACGATGGGTTGGAGTTTCTTCGCACGGCTGTCGCCCTCGTGCTCGGCGCTTTGGGCCTGGTCATGGACCACAACGGTCGCAAGGCGGACCGCGAACGCGCAACCGGTGGGCGGCGATACAACGGAGATTGGATACAGGTTTTCCAAGCTCGTAGCTAAAGGTAGCGTTCGCGGATCTCCTCATGCATCGCATGTGCGGCACGCTTGTCGGCAACAGGCGACCCGGGAAGAGCAGGGGCATGTCGGATAGTGAAAGGAGCGTTTTATTCCCGCGTCCCTGTCATTGGACGACTAAAGCGAGGTGACATGCGCGTCTTTCTGAAACAATTGTCGGGGTTTCCGCCAGAAAGTAGTGCAATCATTGCAAAACCAGAATTAAAGGTTGCCCGCAGTCGCGTGTCGGATCGTTGGGGCACACAATATTGGCTCCTCGGCGACGAACGGCGGATTAAAAGCTGTGTGAAAAGCATCATCATTTCGGTAAAAGCGTTGCAGGCGCCTGCAACACTTGGCCGCCCTTCACGTCGCACGATGGTTCCAAAATAGCTCGGCTTGGTATTGTCGAGCTGTTCGTCGCATTTGGGGCTGTGCGGCCTTGCCATCATGCCGGATCGAAGCCGCCAGCAAAGCTGGGAGCGCCGTGCAAACAAAGGATGTACTCTCCGCGGAGGAAATAACAATGAGCTTCGCCGTTTTTGCTTTGATTGTCGGTTTGGCCATCTGCTGGTATGGCGGCTATATGACGAGGAAGGGCCGCGAGGCGGACCGTGAACGCCGTTCGCGATCGGACTGAGCGGACGACAGCAGCGTGAGCCTCAGCCGTCCCGTCATTGCCGCGCATTCGGGTGCGGTTATTTGCATTGTTGGGCGCTCTTTCGAGCGTTCGGTGCCCGGCGCCTAGGCGCGCATGGGACCCTTCAGTGGCTATCCAAGTTGAAGGCTGGCAGGCGCTCTACGTTGGACGGATCGCAGCGGTTCCAACAGGATGCGCACTTTTCGACGAACGGGCGAAGGCGGCCCCTAATGGTTAAGCATGTGCACCGGCGCGGTGTTACCCTATAACCGAAATTCATCCACGGCCGGAGAACCACGATGGGCTGGAGTTTTGGTGCACTTGGAATCGCTATCTTACTTGCCGCGATGGGCCTGATCATGGATCGCAACCGTCGCAAGGCGACCGCGAACGCGCAACTCGGGGACGTCGATAACAACGGAGACTTCATATGGGTTTCGGCATTGTCGCGATGATCGTTGCGTTGGGCCTGTGCGGTGTTGCCATGCTCATGGAGCGCAACGGTCGCAAGGCTGACAACAATCGTGCCAAAAGAAGACATCTAGTCCGCGGAGAATAATCATGTATTTCGGACTCTTTACTTTGGCTATTGGGTTGGCCTTCTACTTTTACGGTGGCTATATGGTGAAGAAGGGCCGTGAGGCGGATCGTGCGCGCCGCTCGCGGACGCAGTAAATGGGCACGGGCAGCCTTACTCTATACACCGCTATGGTCTACTGTTAGAGACGACAATGGGCTGGAGTTTCGCGGCCTGGCAGTCGCCATCACTCTCAGCGCGTTTGTCTTGGGTTTGGGCCGTAACGGTCGCAAGGTCGACCACGAGCGTGCAAACAGAGGGCGTCGACTCAACGGAGAATGAGCATGGGTTCTTCACTTTTTACTTTGTTTGTCACGTTGGTCATCTACTTTTACGGTGGCTATATGGTGAAAAAGAGCCGTGAGGCAGATCGCGAGCGCCGCTCGCGTTGGCACTGAACGAACGACTGCAGTTTCAGCTTTCACTATCGATTTCAATCAAGGCCGCGTTTTCGTACGCGGCCTTCTGTATTTCTGGCCGGCTTCGTGGATTCCAAGCTTGGACTCCTGCGCCCTGCACGCCGTGCGTTACACCTGTCAGCGTAACCGACACACCTCGCAACCTGTCTTGCGTAGATGGTGCGAAGCAGCGTTGCCTGCGTCGGTGCCTTACCCGGAGCCGCTCGCCGGTTGTGACATCACGACGAATGAACGGAACGTGAAGAATGTTGCGTTCCAACGCAATGCCGGTTCTTGGCATGTGCCGACGCCATTCCATTTGAAAATCGTAGCCACTCCATAACGTCGGTGCCGCCGGTGTCTTGACTGGCATCGTACTGTTGCAACTTAGATATCCTGATGACATTATCCGCCGCAAGCTTGACTTTGCGACGGGCGCGGAATACTAGGCTGGCGAACGTCCTCCGGAACGAGGCGATCGCTAACCTCGCTAACAGGAGAGTTGAGATGATATTCGATGAAACGCCTCGATGCCAGCGTGTCCGGGATCTCGGGTTTGCTGCACACAGATGCGGTGTTGAGATGGCGCACGGACTACACGACGAACCATGCGTCTTCAATGGGGCAGCGGATGGTTTGCGTTGTCGCCGTTGCTTGATCGGATGCGTTGACAAACGGGACAGTTGGATAGCTTCCTATGTCCGTATGAGGCTAAGAATGATGACGGGCGATATCTTTTCGGTATCGCGCCACACCGCCGACTTCACTGCGCGTGCGTTGCAGGATCGTTTCTTCTCGGATACCGATGTCGTGCTGAAACGAGTCCTCGACCTTGCCGCTCTACGGTATCTGCGCGATGGTTCGATTACTGTCACGCAGGAGGACGTGACAGACGCGTTGCGCTTGTTACTCATGGAGGCCAGCCGCCCGTAAAGAGTCGGACAGGCGAGAGCCCGGATCCGAATCGGTACACGCCGGATCGTGCATAAACCGATCGACGGACACTGAGTGGAAGTGCGCCGTCGATCCCCTTTGTAGCGGCGTCGTTACGCCATGTTGTGTTGAAAGCCCTTAATCAAGCGCTGTCGCCTTCGTCCGCTTCCGGTTCGTCGTTGGGGCGAATTCGGCACGCCACTCACCCTGCGAAATGCACGGTAGTCCGAGCGCCTCAGCGACGCGTTTGAACGCGCCCGCCGTGTCGAGAAGATCGCGCTGCGCGATTACCTTGTGGGCGAGTCCATGCATGATTTTCTCGGGCGCGCCATTGAGTCGCGCCGCGGTCAATTCGGTTTCGAAATCGACAGCGCGGTTCAAGACAGCGGCGATCGGCATCTTGAATTGCTGAGCCTTCGCAAAAGACGTTGATCCCGGAAGCGTCGCCTCGGGCAATAGCGTGATCTCCGCTTCACGCGCATATTCGGCCACGATGGGGTAGACCTCCTCGAGGGCGGCGTTCGCTGGGGCGTCGGTACCGAGGATCCTGATGCAGGACGCAGCCACACCCGCCGCACTTAATTCCGCAAGCGTTTCTACGGCAGCCTGCTGTGACGCGGTGTCCGGAGACGTCGACACGATAATCGTTTTCAGCTCGGTAAGAACAGGGCGCCTTGCCTGGATGAATGCGATCATGGCTTTCCGGTCTTCAGGCGACACGTCGATAATTCCCCCGCGCCGGGATGTCATCAAGGTGCAGTAGTGATCCTGAAGTGCTGTTTCACTTGCCTCCAAATGTATGTTGCTCCCTTGTTCGTCGGACATATGAAGCGGGCGGGGATTGATAAGCAATCCTCCAGTCTGTGCGTGAAGAACTTGCGCTGCTGAAGTTTGCGCGGCACCGTTCGAGCTTTGAAAGTGAGCCACAATCAGATGAGTCATGGTTGATCCTTCGATGGTTGTAGATGGAGCGATGAAAGGCATTAAGAACGTTGCTTACTTGCGATTGACGTCGGCGCGAACCGTATCCTGTGCATACGCTTCGCGCTTGGCCCGGCGTCTGCGACTACGGGCGAGTTGCGAGGATTCGAGCGGCTGGTAGGTTCGCAAGCGAAATGCGTCCCACTGTCGGTTCTCGATGGGGCGACGAATACGCGGGATCACAACGGAGCGCAGAACTTTGCCGCTGTAGCCTGCGCGCAGGCATACAAGGAGCACGGCGCTAAGTGCGACCAGCGCGTCATCGACATGGCAGTCCCGGTAGTCGAGATGGCGCGCGTATGCATGAAGCGCGTCTTCCGGAATATCGAGGACGGAAATGGGCGATAGGCCGCGCGATTGGAGGAAATCTTCAAACTGTCGCCATAGTGGTAGCAGCGTATTGACGGCGTTCTCGCTGCTGTATCGGTTAAGCGCGCCGCGCGCTTCCACTGTGAGTGGGGATTCCAGCACGTTGTCTTGCTCCTTTGTAAGTGTTTGGTTGGGTAGCCGCGAGGTAATTTGTAGTGCAGATTAAAAGAATGTTTGTCTGGGCTTTTTTCCTCCATGATTCGTTTGAAAACGGCGTCCACGCGCTGGCCTTCGCCGCCTGTCGGCAGGCTCGTGAGACGCGGATCGATCCTCGGGGCGGCTCGTCGCGGACACCGAGGTGTCCTTCGTTTTCTTGCGGGGAACGAAGTCGCTCGGCAAGTGGATTTTTTCTGGGAACCGATGGCGGATTTGCCAGCAGTAGACCTCGAGAATCATCTTCACCCGCGACGGTCCGTGACCGAGGCGATCCGAGAGCTGGGTCAGTACATCAACAGGAGATACGCCGCGATCCAGTGCGGCGTTAGCGAAGTCGACTGCATACGTGAATCTCAGACTGTGGCTCGCAAGTTCGCGACGCATTGGCAATTGCTCAAAGCGCGATTTCAAGCGGGACTTTGCGCTTTTGAGATCGTCGTGGCAGCCGCTCACCAACTCAAAGTCGCGATCGCGGCAGAACGCCAGCGCTGCGTTGATTGCGTCGAGCGTCTCGTCGATATGGTCGGCCAGCACTTCGGTGCGGCGCGGGCGGCCGTTCTTGGCTCCGCGTTCGACAGGCAGGCGTCGATCTCCCTGCAAGATTAGATCTCGCCACGTTTCTAGTGACTTGCCGCACATGAGTGCCTCGCGCATGCGAAGTCCAAGCCAACGCATCAGACGAATCACGTGCACGACGCTGCTGTCGAACGCCTGCGCTGCGGTGAGCAGGTCGCTGAATTCCTGGGGCGTACGCGCTCGATGCCTGCCATGCCGGTCTCGTCGCTCGAGCTGGAGGTCTCGACTGCGGGTTGAGCGGGACACATCCTGGCCGGCCGTACCTTGAATCACTGAGAGCGACGCTCGATAGTTCGCGAGGGTGCCAGGTTTCATCGCCCCGGCAACGAGGAACCAGACGAAGTATTCGAGCATCCAGTCTTCCGCCTGGTCCACTGCTTCCAGCGTGTGACCAATGCGCGCGGCGAAACGCGAGAACTCACTCCAGTGCAAGCGGCGGTGCTTCTGTGAGTCTTTGCTTCCGCCGGCGTCCCGACTCATCTGCGCGGCGTGGTTGACACCTCTTGATCTTCGTCCCATAGGGTTCCTTTCCTGTGGCTGGCTGGTTTCTCCGCCTGTACTTCAGCCTCATGCGCGGGGCGGCGACGCACATGAGGGCACCCTGTTGCCACCGGCTGCGGTGGCGTCGTGTCCGCAAAGGACACGTGATTGAGCAGGGCCAACGAGGGTGCGACGTTGACGTGCTGTGATTCGGAAGTGCAAAAGATGGGCAGAGGCGGTTTAGCTGAGGGTCCCCGGTTAGAACCGGTGGAAAGGTCTGCGCTTGGAAATGAGAGCCCGGGGGCGGTATGAACACCTTGCGTCGCAAGGCGACGCATTCGATGTTCAACCGCATTTCTGTGCATGCAGCACGTGGGCGATGACGGCTCGCGCGAGGGCGAGCACGACGTGGGCGGATTCTCGGGTGAACAAGTCACGTCGGGATCGCGCTTGAGGGCGTGTGAACGGGTTGATGTGCGCCAGAGCGGCGCGTGGCAGACCAGAACGTTCGATGAGCTCGAGCGTTTCAAAGATGCGAAGAAGGACCACGATTGTCCGCAAGCGGACAATTGAGACATGCTACTGATCCCGGTTGCACCAGGAGCTCAGTCACGCCTTCGGGTAGCCCCCTTCGATTTGGGCAAGTAACGTGTGTAGCGTTCAGGCGGGAAAACAGAACCCCGCACAAAAATGCCACACGGCGCTTCGGGGAGTACGTGGCTCCAGCAAGGCGAGGAAAGGATGAGCGATCAGTGAATCGTCGGTGACCATCATTGCGTTGGCCAAAAGTGAGGCTGCAAAGCCTTCTTTTGTGCAAGTCAGATCTGTTTAGCGCCTTGCGGCGCGAGACTTTTCAAAGGTGTCGCAGGACCGTCAGCGGATAGACCGTCGGTGCCGGTTAGCGATGTATGAAGGGAGGTATGCTTCGCGTGAGCTCACACCAAGGTTGTTGAACCAGCAGGCGTAAGCGACGACGAGAATGATGAGGCGACCTGGAAGCCGCGCGCAGTCACGAAGCGACCATGCGGGGGGTAGCACGAATGCATAGGATATTCGCCTACGTCGGCGAAAAAACCGACCACTCGACGGGCTCCCCGAAAGGGAGCATTGCATTCTTCGGTCTAGCGTGGTGAGGCTAGATCAACGTCTCAAAAGAATTTTGGGCGATAAGAGCCCTTACCCGCAAAAAGCGGTTTAACGGTCGATGCTCTGATGAGCGACAGCAGCGACATTTAATCTCAATCGTATGAGGATAGTCAAGCGCTTCCTTCGCGAGGTGCATCATTGCCGATGCCTATACGCTCATCGTTCCGATCGCGGAACCGTGCTGGCGGCTGTTGCCCGGTAGACCTTGCGGCTTGCGCTAGGCGAGCTGCGCCCGAGGTTACGCCGCGCGGCAAGGACGTGTCCCAGCAAGCGCGGGCAAAGGCACTTGCCACGTTTCCCAAGCCGTGCCCGCGGCTTAAATGCGCGGGGAGCCATATTGGGACTGGATCTGTTGGCTGCCGGCGCGGGTCTGGACGGGTTGGGTGCGTGTTGAGGTCATCTCCTGATGCCACAACGAACAGCAGAATCGCCGCTGTGGTGGCTTGCTACGTGCCTTGGGCAAACAGCGCGCGCTTCATCTTCTGCAAGGTGCGGTACGGCGTCACGAAGTGAAGCAGGCTCTTCGCCACGCCTGCCCAGTCACGCCAGTTCAGCACATTCAGATAACACAGTTGCAGGCGCAGCGTCGAGACGATCTGCCGCCGCCGCTTCGTCGCGCTGATGCCGCCTTCGTTCAGCTCATAGTAAAGGCCAAGCTCCGGCAGATTCCCGCACTCGTAGCGCTCCATCAGTCGCAGGAACAGGTCGAGGTCCTCGGCGGCCGGATATTGCACCCGATAGTTGCCCACTGCGAGCACGGCATCGACACGCAACATCACCGAAGGATGCACGAGCGGCGAGCGCAAGAGCCGCGAGCGACGCAGCGCGCGCGCATCGGCGCTCGGACGCAGCATAAAAAGTGGTTCTCCCGCACGATTGACCACCTGGGTCCACGTGCCGAGCGCTGCGAGCGTGGGCTCCGCTTCCATACGCGCGCGCTGTTTCGCGAGGCGCTGAGGCGCGGCGAGATCGCCCGCGTCGATACGCGCCGCGTAACGAAAACCACGCGCCGCGAGCGCCTCGATGCCAGCCTGCAACGCGCGCTCGATGCCGCCGTTCTGCGCCATCCGCAAGACTTCCACGCACATGCCCGGCACCTCGGGCGCGACGATGGGCGGCGTGCTGCCATCATCGACGACGAGCGCATAGATGGTGGCGTCCTCATCGAACGAAGCGAGCGTGCGCGCAACGTCGTCCTGGCCGTTATATGCGGGCATGAGCACGGCGACGTCGGCAAGCACGCCCTCGCGTGCATCGCGCAGTGGAAGCGCGGCGGAATTGATCATGAAACGAGCTTCAAGCGGATGTAGTAGAGGTTCACGCAGGTCGCCGCGAGATAGCCCGCCGCAAGGCCGCACAGCGCGCCATACGAGCCGAGGCGTGGGATCGCCACGAGATTCACGGCGAAGGCCACGGCGAGCGCGAGCAGCCATTTCGCGAGCAGCACGAATTTCGCCTGATATTTGAGCACGACGAGGTTGCCGATGGCTTCGAGTCCCGCCGGCACCGAAAGCCACACGGCCCAGCGGAAGATGCCGATCGCGCCTTCATAGTCCGGGCCGAACACGCGGCCGATGATGAAGCCCGCGAGCGCGTCGAGCACGAGCGCGCCGGCCACCATCAGCACGGCCGTCATCGCGAAGAGGCGCACGAGGTTGCGGCGCAACTGCGCGGTCCGCTGCACGCGGTAGACGAAGGCGGGCGCGATCGTTTGCGAGAGCATGAGCGCGAGCGTGATCCAGTTCTCGTTGAGCTGCTGCGCAGCCGAGTAGCGCCCGAGATCGGCGAACGAGATCGTGCGCTCGAGCATCAAGCGGTCGAGCTTCAGGAACAGATACATGCAGATGAGCCCAAGCCAGAACACCGTGCCCGCGCTGGCGAAATGCTTGAAGAGCGAGCGGTCCACGTGCCATCCGAGTTTGCCCCCGTGGCGGCGCCGGAAGTAGAGCACGAGCGCCGCGCCAATCGCCGCCGATTCGAGCGCCCAGAGCCAGCCGAAGGTGGCGGGCGCGAACGCCGCGCGCGCAAGCAGGTACACGAGCAGCGCCTTGGTCACCGCCGTCGTCATGCTCGCGAGCAATTGCGGCTTGCTGTACGTCATGCTCTGCAGCCAGGCGTTGATCACGCCCACGAACGGCTCGCGAAACAGCATCGTCACGGCGAGCCCGGCGAGCATTGCGCCGACCATCGGATCGGTCACGCCGAGCGCAATGCCGGCCCACGTGAGGAGCAGCGCCGCCGCCGACACGCCGATGCGCAGCGCAAACGCACTGCCGAGCACGGTGCCGAGCTGCTCCGGCGGCCGGTTGACAATGGTGGGCACGAGAATCTCGGCGCCGCACACCCAGGTCACGGGCGCGAGCACAAGCAGCAGCGTGTTGGCGTACTGCCACTTGCCGAATACGTCAGGGCCGAAATAGCGCGCGAGCACGCCGCTGATGACGATAGCCACCGCGATCTGCGTGACGCGCTCGAGCCCGAGCCACACGATGTTTGCAAACGCACGGGCGACGTCGGGGTTGCGAAAGCGCTTGAGGCTCAGCATCGCGCCTCGCGGTGGCGGGAGACGCTAAAAAAGGGGCAGGCACGCGGCATGCGCAATCTTTCCGCCATTTTTGACGAATATTTTGGCAATAAAAGGAAACGGCGAAGCATTAAAATGGGTGCATACCACTGCCGAAAAACGGCAATTATAGTTTGTAACGGTTCCCACTTTTCGTAACGCGAAAGGCTTTCAACTGCCTGTCCGTGTTACGAATAGACCCGAATCCCATCAGGACGTGAGCCCCAACATGATTTCGAAATCGATTTTCAAGGCATATGACATTCGCGGCGTGATCGGCAAGACGCTCGACACCGACACCGCGCGCGCCATCGGCCGCGCCTTCGGCAGCGAAGTGCGCGCGCAGGGCGGCGACGCCGTGGTGATCGCGCGCGACGGCCGGCTCTCGGGTCCCGATCTCTCGCGAGCCCTGGCTGACGGCCTGTGCGAGGCCGGCGTGGACGTGATCGACGTCGGCATGGTGCCCACGCCCGTGGGTTATTTCGCCGCGAGCGTGCCGCTCAAGCTGGTGGGCGGCGAGCGCAACGTGGATTCGTGCATCGTCGTGACGGGCAGCCACAATCCGCCCGACTACAACGGCTTCAAGATGGTCCTGCGCGGCAAGGCCATCTACGGCGACCAGATCCTCGCGCTGTACGACCGCATCGTGGCCGACCGTTTCGACGCGGGCGAGGGCAGCTATACGAAGTACGACATTGCCGACACCTATGTCGATCGCATCTTGAGTGACGTGAAGCTTGCGCGCCCGCTGAAGATCGTCGTCGACACCGGCAACGGCGTAGCGGGCGACCTGGCGCCGCGTCTGTTCAAGGCGATGGGCTGCGAGCTGGTCGAGCTCTTCACGGAAGTGGACGGCAATTTCCCGAACCACCATCCGGACCCGGCGCACCCCGAGAACCTGCAGGACGTGATCCGGGCGCTGAAGGAAACGGATGCGGAAATCGGCTTCGCCTTCGACGGCGACGGCGACCGTCTGGGCGTCGTGACCAAGGACGGCCAGATCATCTATCCGGATCGCCAGCTCATGCTGTTCGCCGAGGAAGTGCTTTCGCGCAATCCGGGCAAGCAGATCATCTACGACGTGAAGTGCACGCGCAATCTCGCGAAGTGGGTGAAAGAAAAGGGCGGTGAGCCGCTCATGTGGAAGACGGGCCATTCGCTCGTGAAGGCGAAGCTGCGCGAAACCGGCGCGCCGCTCGCGGGTGAAATGAGCGGCCACGTGTTCTTCAAGGACCGCTGGTACGGCTTCGACGACGGCCTGTACACGGGCGCGCGTCTGCTCGAAATCCTCTCGCGCGTGGCCAATCCGAGCAAGCTGCTCAACGACCTGCCGAACTCGCACGCCACGCCCGAACTGCAACTGAAGCTCGAGGAAGGCGAGAACTTCGAGCTGATCGCCAAGCTTCAGAAGAACGCGAAGTTCACGGGCGAGGACGAGGTCATCACCATCGACGGCCTGCGCGTGGAATATCCAGACGGCTTTGGTCTTGCCCGCTCGTCGAACACCACGCCCGTGGTCGTGATGCGCTTCGAGGCCGACAACGATGCCGCGCTCGCGCGCATCCAGGCCGACTTCAAGCGCGTGATTCTTGCCGAGAAGCCGGACGCGAAGCTGCCGTTCTAAGCCTCCAGGGGCCGCTGTGCCCCTTGCGGCTCCTTGCGTTCATATGACGCGCCTAACGGCGCCGCGCCAGTCACGGCGCGGCGCCGTTTGCGTTCCTTTCCGCGCATTTCCCCGGTTTTTCTTTGCATTTGCGTGCGGCGCGCTAAAATTGCCCACCTTTTTAATCCGTCCGCACAAAGTACCCTGAGCGTGCAAAAGATCCTCATCGTGCGCGTGTCGTCGCTTGGCGACGTCGTCCACAACATGCCCGCCATCGCCGATATCCGGCGGCGGTACCCCGACGCGCAGATCGACTGGCTCGTCGAAGAAGGCTTCCAGTCGCTTGTCGAGCTGGTGGAGGGTGTGCGCCGCGCGATTCCGTTTTCGCTGCGCCGCTGGCGCAAGGGCCTCTTCTCTGCCGCCAACTGGCGCGAGATCGGCGCGTTCCGGCGTGCGCTCGTGGCCGAGAAGTACGACCTCGTGATCGACTGCCAGGGGCTCATCAAGACGGCGTGGGTGGCGAGCTGGGCGCGCGGGCCGCTCGTTGGTCTGGGCAACCGCACCGATGGCGCGGGCTACGAATGGCCCGTGCGCTTCTTCTACGACCGCTCGATTCGCATCGAGCCACGCACCCACGTGGTCGAGCGCACGCGCCAACTGGTTGCGGGCGCGCTCGATCTCGCGCCGCCGTCGCCCACCGACGACATCGAGTTCGGCCTCGACACCTACCGCGCCGCGCAGGCGCTCGCGGGCGTCGGGCTGAACCTGCCGGTCCCCTACGTGGTGTTCGTGCACGCCACGTCGCGCGCTGACAAGCAGTGGCCCGACCAGCACTGGATCGAGCTGGGCCAGGCGCTCGTGCGGCGCGGCGCGTCGCTCGTGCTGCCCTGGGGCAGCGAGGCCGAGCGCGCCACGAGCGAGCGCCTCGCGCGCGAATTCGGCGAAGCGGCGATCGTGCCTCCGAAGCTCTCGCTGCCGGCGGTGGTGGGCCTGATCGACGGCGCGGCGGCCACGGTGGGCGTGGACACGGGGCTCGTGCACATCGCGGCGGCGCTGAAGCGCCCGACCGTCGAGTTGTACAATTTCGCGACCGCCTGGCGCACGGGCGGCTACTGGTCGCCGAACGTCGTCAATCTGGGCACGGCAGGCCAGCCGCCAACGCTCGCGCAGGTGAAGGGCGCGCTGGCGGGCTTCGGGCTGCTGTAGCGGCGCGCCGCCGCAGCGCAGGCGCCTGACCAACTGAGGGGCTGCGGCGCGTCAAGGCGCACCACTGAGGCTGCGGGTATAAGAATCGGCGCTCGCGACGGTGCACAAATGTGCACGACCGAGCGCCAGGGCTTGGCCGGCATGAATCGCGCGAGATGGCAAAGAGGCGGGCAACAGGGCACGCCACGCTCGCACCGCGCCACACCGGCAGGCAATCAGATCCATCGCTTCCAGGGGCGACCATGAACGAATCCCAGATCATCGAAATCACTTCCGCCGATTGGCACGGTCAGCAGCTCTCGCAACCGCGCGAGACGCTGCTCGACGCCGTCGAGCAGGGCAAGGTGCTGTATTTTCCGAACCTGGCCTTTGCGATCGAAGGCGGCGAGCGCGCGCTGCTCGACCCCGCGATCGCCGACCCCAAGCGCAAGAACATCAGCCTCGACCCGAACGGTGGCGCGCTGCACGGCGTGCTCGGCGACACTGTCACGCAAACGGCTGTGCGTGCGTTGATCGCGCGCTACCAGACGTGCGCTCGCACGCTGGTGGACGGCCTCTTTCCCGAATACACCGGCAAGCTGCGCGTGGCGCCTACGAGCCTGCGCCTGCACCAGGTGGAAACGCGTGAGACCTCGTGGCGCAAGGACGATTCGCGCCTGCACGTGGATGCGTTTCCCTCGCGCCCGAACTATGGCGAGCGCATCCTGCGCGTGTTCACCAACGTCAACCCGAACGGCGTGCCGCGCGTGTGGCGCGTGGGCGAGCCGTTCGAGGATATGGCAAAGCGCTTCCTGCCCAACATCAAGCCGCAGTTTCCGGGCTCGGCGTGGCTGCAGAACCTGCTGCACATCACGAAGTCGCAGCGCAGCGAGTACGACCATCTGATGCTCAATCTCCACGACGGCATGAAGGCTGATCTCGACTACCAGAAGGCGTGCCCGCAGGAGACCATCGGTTTTCCGCCGGGCAGCGTCTGGGTGTGCTTCTCCGATCACACTTCGCATGCCGTGATGTCCGGTCAGTTCATGATGGAGCAGACCTTCTTCTTGCCGGTGAAGGAGATGGTGCATCCCGAATGGGCGCCGCTCGGTATTCTCGAACGCCTCAAGGGCAAGGAACTGGTTTGAATCCACGTGCGATGAGCTTGCTGAACCACGCCTCCTGCCGCGCGGCCGCGGCGTTTCGCATGACCGTGGCCGACGCGGAGGCCCGATGCTGAGAGCGATCTATCGCGCGGCCTGGTGGCTCCTTGCCCCGCTCGCGGTGCTGCGGCTATTCATTCGCTCGCGCCGCGAGCGCGGCTATCGAGAGCATATTGGCGAGCGTTTCGGCTATGCGGCGGGGCGCTTGCCCGAGGACGATGCGGCGCTCATCTGGGTGCATGCCGTCTCCGTGGGCGAAACCCGGGCGGCACAGCCGCTCGTCGACGGGCTTCTGGCGGCGCGGCCTGACGCGCGCATTCTGCTCACGCACATGACGCCGGGTGGCCGCGCCACCGGCGAGCAGCTTTTCGGCAATCGCGTGTTGCGCTGCTACCTGCCGTATGACATGCCGCACGCCGTGCGGCGTTTCCTGCACGCATGGCGGCCGTCGCTCGGCCTCGTGATGGAAACCGAGGTCTGGCCCACGCTCATCGACGAGTGCAAGCGTGCCGACGTGCCGCTCGTGCTCACCAACGCGCGCATGTCGGCGCGCTCGTTCAAGCGCGCGGCGAAGTTCGGCGCGGGCACGCGCGAGGTGTTCGGCGGTTTCACACGTGTGCTCGCGCAAAGCCCCTCCGATGCGGAGCGCCTCACCGCGCTTGGCGCGCGCAACGTGGCGGTGCTTGGCAACCTCAAGTTCGACATGGCGAGTCCGCCGGCGCTGATCGCGCGGGGCCGCGAATGGCGGCGCGCGATCGGCGAGCGGCCGGTGTGGGTGGCGGCGAGCACGCGCGAAGGGGAAGAGGAACTCGTGCTGCAGGCCTTCGCGGCACTCAATGTGCCCGATGCGCTTTTGATCCTCGTGCCGCGCCATCCGCAGCGCTTCGATGAGGTGGCAGCACTCGTGGAGCGCAAGAACTACAAGCTTGAACGGCGCTCGCGCTGGGCGCCGCCCGCGACTGCGGCCGCTGCGGCGCACGCGGGCGTGCGCGTGTTGCCGCAGGACGTGAGTGTGCTGCTCGGCGATTCGATGGGGGAGATGGGCGCTTACTACGCTGCCGCCGATCTCGCGTTTATCGGCGGCAGTCTCCTGCCGCTCGGCGGGCAAAACCTGATCGAAGCGTGCGCCGTGGGCGTGCCGGTATTGATCGGGCCGCACGTGTTCAACTTCACGCAGGCCACCGCCGACGCCACGGCCGCGGGCGCGGCCTTGCAGGTTAAGGATCCCGCCGATCTCGCGCGCGCCTTGCACGAACTCTTCAACGACAAGCCGCGCCGGGTTGCGATGGGCGCGGCTGCGGCCGCATTCGCCTCGCGCCACCGTGGCGCGACGGCGCGCACGGTGGATGTTGTAGAGGCGCTCGTCTCGGATGTATGAATTCGCGCGCGGTAGCGCGTAGTTCGCTCAGTTCCACCGCGCTCGCCGCACCTCAATGGCAGGTTGTGCGTACACCGCTTGCCGACCTGAACGAGCTTTGATTGCGCCAAGCTCGAACAGAGCATGGCAATCGGTCTGCTCGCGCGGTTCACCCAGGCAGAATATCTTTCATGACATTCACCACATCATTTGGCTCAATGCTCGTCACATCACTGGCCCCCGTCAGGGGAGCACATTTAAAAAAATCGTTCTCGACGTAGCGGGTTCTCGGGTCAATGTCATTGCTAAACAAAGCGATGGTCGGCACGCCGGCCGCGTGCGCAATATGCAGAAGCCCGCCGTCCGCCCCTACAAATAGCTTGCTCTGACTTATCAGGGAAAAGCATTCATGGATCTTCAACTTGCCAACCAATGAGGTGAGCTTCAGATTCCTGAATTGCATGCCGATCAGATCGTTTGCTTCCGCGAGTCCATTATCCGATCCGACCAGGACGAACTCGTAACGCGACAACCCCGCATCATCGTCGAGCCGAGCTAGAACCTCTGCCCACTTACCGTAGATACGGGGGGATTCCCTGCCGCCCACCGAAATGGCGACTCTCCCGGCGCAACCCTCCGATGGAAAATCATCGCACTTGGGAGCATCGAGGACGAGTCGGGCACTTTTATACAGGTCCATCTCGGCGATGCCGCATTTCAGGATCTTGTTGAAAGCGTAGTAGCTGAACTGTATGTGATTGAAATTACGCCCTGCATACCATCCGATCAGGCTGGTAAATCTGGATTGGCTCGCGTGCCTGATTTTCTCTTTTATTACGCGAATTCCAAGCTTGTTCAGTATGACGAAATCGTATTCGCTGAAATTGACTTGACGATAATCCGTGTAGATTTTCGATATGTACCGGTCATGCCGAAAGAGCTCGGCCAGTGACGGGTCGAGCACAACATCCAGCTTGTAGGGGGTGCTGCCAATTAACGCGCGCCCGGAAAGGTCCATCAAAGCGTCGCCGATGTTGTTGACGCCGCTGTACGCCAATAAAATCCGGGCGCCATCATGCAAGTCCGCGGCTTCCGTATACAGGCCGAGCTGCCGGTTAAATGAAAGTATCGACCATTTATGCAACTGCTTTTTCAGAAGCGAAATCTTCTTATAAAAAGAGAGATTCTCGACCTCATCCTGAATGATTCCCGGATGAGGAACGCGAAGGCTTCTATCTATAAAACCATGGACCGGTTCGACTTTCCTTTTTTCACTCTGCATGAGCCTGCCCGCAACGTCCTTATCCTTTGACCGAAAGCCTATTATGCCACCGTGTGTCTGATGTACTCGCGCTCCGGCGACGCCTTAGAATCGCTAGCGCAAGTCGCCCACGAAACGTGAACAGATAACTGCAGCAGCGAGGGACGCCTAAGGTAACCGGCGGCGAAGCCGTCCGGGTTGAGCGGAATGTTAGGCCGCCCATCGACAGCATGCGCGACTACCAGAGAAGCGGCGCCAGCCGGTAACGTACCCGGCCTCGATAGTCGCAGTAGCCCGTGAGGTTGGCCGCCAGGTAGACCTCCTCGCGCGTCAGCCGCCACACGATGACCGGGACGATCAAGGCAGCCGGGATAAGCGCCCACCACGAGCCCAGCGCGAGGGGTATTCCGGCGATCATGATCAGCGCGCCGGCGTACATGGGGTGGCGCACGATGGCATAGGGACCGGTGTCGATGACGTGCTGGCCCTCGGCGATCTCGATCGTGCTGGCGGTGAAAGTGTTCTCGCGGAAGGTAAGGAAAACAATCAGGAAGCCGATGGCGATCATAGAGTCGCCAGCGAGCGAAACGGCGGTGGGCACCTGGGACCAGCCGAAGCGTCTGTCGAACCCCGACGCGGCGAAGATGGCCAGAAAGACAAATCCCGCCAGCCCCTGCACGACGTTCTGCATCGGATCCGGCTCCGAGCCAGGTGCCGCCTTCACTCGCCGCTCCAGCAGCGCCCTGTCGCGGAACCAGAGCCAGACGGTGATGGCCCCGGCGCATCCAAAGAACACCGCCAGCATCGCCCACGCGCGCCCATCGTACAGCGTCCCCGCCGAACCGAAGAGCACGCCGGCGATGACCACGAACAGGAAGACGAAGCCCCTAAAAGCGCGCATTAGCAGCATAACCAAAGCCCATAAGTGGCCGAATGCAGCACAAGAGTATAAACGCGGCGCAAATGAAGAACCGGCTGTCTTGAAGGATTTCCGTTTGCTGGCGCATGAGTATGTTGATTTATTCGAGCCGCCGGCCTTCTCTCAATAAATGAGTACCATATCATTGCGCACGTGCGGACGATCCGACTGGCTGCGGTGGCCTTGGCGCATGCGGGTGTGTGGTTGTTCCCTCAGGACGTAAGCGCGACGACTCGCACGGTGGATGTTGTGCAGTCGCCCGTCTGCGATATGTGAATTCGCGCGCGGTAGGGCACGCGAAAGTCGCCCGGCGCGAGCCTCACAATGCCCACCTTGCCCACCGCACAAAGTCGATTCGATATGCTTTTGGCGTATTTCTTGACGCAACAGGTTCGTGACTTGAAACATGCCCGCGGAGAAAAATAAAAAGGATATCTAATTATATTTGCATGAGATTGATAAATGGCAAAGCGAACGTGAGCATCAGAGCAAAGCGTGCGAACCGGGAAAGAAACCTCCACTGGAAATGTGGTGAGACAACAGTCGGCAACATCGATAGACAGGCGGCCTTCGCCACGCAGCCCCATCGCTCGCAAGCTAGACGCGACTGAATTCCCTTCAGGAGAGCCGCGATTCGGCACATGGAACACACCGCAAAAAAAGCCTTCCTCTTCACACTGAAGCGCGTTGTTTGTTATTTGAAAGTCCGCGGTTTGAAAGGAGCCAGCGCGGCTATGTGAAGGGCAATATATAGACGCATGAAGGGTGGCATACAGACGCATGAAAGGGTTGGGTCATCGCACCCCTTCACGCGCAGCGATGCGTACGTATGCGCACATACGCTCAAGCCGGAGCGCGGGTGTACTGGGTTCACGTGGTTGGCTCGCGTTCGGGCCACGTCTGCGTAAGGAACGCATTGCTGATTATCGGTGTTGCTCCCGTGCGCTTCACCGATATGCAGTCATCGAAGGCTCGTTCATGTCACCGACGATTACCCCGCAAGTGCTGCCGGTTCCGTCAGCGACGGAAATCCTCGATAGTCCGTCGGGTCGGGCCGCAACCCATAGCGTAGCGACGCATGAATATCGTCCGCACGTCGACGGCCTGCGCGCGATCGCGGTTATGGCAGTGATTCTGTTTCATGCGTTTCCGAGCCGGATGGCAGGCGGATTTATCGGAGTCGATGTATTTTTCGTCATCTCCGGATACCTCATTACCACCATCATTCTCACCAATCTCGAGCACGACAAATTCAGCATTGCTGATTTTTACGCCAAGCGCATCCGACGCATCTTCCCCGCGCTTCTTCTTGTATTGTTCTTTTGCGCGGTTGCCGGTTGGCTCGTGCTGCTGCGAGACGAGTACCCGCAACTCGGGAAGCACATCGTCGGCGGGACATCCTTCGTCCAGAATTTTGTCTTGTGGAGCGAGAGCGGTTACTTCGATAGCGGTCACGAGGCCAAACCGCTGTTGCATCTCTGGAGCCTTGCGGTTGAAGAGCAATACTACATATTCTGGCCCCTGCTATTGAGCTATGCGTGGACGCATCGCTGGCGATTCACGGTCGTCAATGGGGCGATCCTGGCGGCGTCCTTTGGCATTAGCGTATGGCTCGCCTGGCGGGACCCCGTTGCTGCCTTCTACTCGCCCCTTTCCCGCTTCTGGGAACTCATGGCTGGCGGCTCGCTTGCCTATATCGCTTTGCGTCGTCCGGACCTGGTCGGCCGATACGCCAATCTGCTCTGTGCAATGGGAGTGGGCCTCTTGCTGTCTGGATTCTTGCTGATCAATCATGAGCGGCCATTTCCAGGACTTTGGGCATTGTTGCCGACGATGGGGACATTCCTCGTCATCGCAGCGGGTTCAGGCGCGTGGATCAATCGCACTATTCTCTCGAGTCGCCCCTTCGTGACTTGCGGGCTGATTAGCTACCCGCTTTATCTCTGGCATTGGCCGTTGTTGTCTTTCGCACATCTGGTCTGGCCGGACAATGGTCACCCCACGAAGATTGCCGTGGTATTGCTATCAGTCTTACTCGCGTGGCTCACGCACCGCTTTGTCGAGCGGAAGATTCGCTGGCATCGCTCTGCGAATCGAACGGCGCTTCTGCTGGTTCTCGGCCTGGTGCTGATGATGGTTAGCGGCGTGGCGATCAAGGATGCGCTCATCGGTCCCCGCTTCGAAGCCGTCAACCTGGCAACGCGGACCGGCTGGCACTTCCTCGCGCTAAGAAGTGCAGATGGGCAGGCTCGGGACGGCATCTATCCCTTGCACGAAGACCGCAAGACGGCGACGCTTTTTCTCGGGGATTCGCATGTCGCCCAGTATGCCGAACGCGTCTACGCGGATGAGGAGGCCAACCCTTCAAAAAACGGCGCCATCTTTGCTGTCGCCGCGGCTTGTCCTCCCATTCCACACGTTTTCGATCATGATTTGCCGGTCGATTCGGAGTGTGGCTCGGTCCGGCGCGAGGCGCTGGCGCAGGCCGCGAATCGCCGAATAACGACGGTTGTGATCGGCGGCTACTGGAGTTACTACTTCAACGCCCCGGGCTACTACCTGGTCAGCGGCCAAAAGGAGCTGAGTCTGGCTACGCCACGAGGAAGAGCGGCGGCATTCGCCGAGCTTGATCAGGAAGTCAGGGAGCTGCAGGCGCAGAACAAAAAGGTCTATGTGCTGCTCGACAATCCGATAGGCGACCCGTTTGACCCACACGTATTTTTATCGAGACTCGGCCGCTTCGACCCACGCGAGGCTGAGCAACGCGTGAAAATCGATGGCCTGCAACAGAGCGTTCGCAAGGAACTGATCGCGCTTGCCCAGCGCGATCATGCCTCGATCATTGACCCCGACGCGCGCCTGTGTGTGGATGAAGCGTGCATCCGCGTGACGGGAAAGTGGTCGGCCCTCTATGAGGACAGGTCGCACCTGAACCCGGACTGGATCGTGAAAAACGCCGACTACATCGATCCGTCGATCTGAGAGACGGGTGACGTCACGTCGATGTGTTCAAGCGCTTTCTGTGACGAGCAGACCTCGTTTTTCAATGAACGCGATCACCTCACCGAGTCCCTCGAGCGCCTTCAAATTGCACATCACGAAGGGCCGTTCGCCGCGCATCTTTTTCGCGTCGGAGGCCATGATGTCGAGGTTCGCGCCCACGAGCGGCGCGAGGTCGGTCTTGTTGATGACGAGCAGATCCGACTTCGTGATGCCCGGGCCGCCCTTGCGCGGAATCTTTTCGCCGCCCGCCACGTCGATCACATAGATCGTGAGGTCCGAAAGCTCGGGGCTGAAGGTGGCCGCGAGATTGTCGCCGCCCGATTCGATGAAGACGATGTCCGCATCGGGAAAGCGCGTGAGCATCTGGTCGACGGCTTCGAGGTTGATCGACGCGTCTTCGCGGATCGCGGTGTGCGGGCAGCCGCCCGTTTCCACGCCCATGATGCGCTCGGCGGGCAGGGCGCCCGCGACGGTCAGGAGGCGCTGGTCTTCCTTCGTGTAGATGTCGTTGGTGATGGCGACGAGGTCGTAGCGCTCGCGCATCGCCTTGCAGAGCATTTCGAGCAAGGTCGTCTTGCCGGAGCCGACCGGTCCGCCCACGCCGACGCGCAGCGGCGGCAGCTTCTTGGTTCGTTTGCTGGGTGCGTGCGAATTCATGGTTCGTGTGTGTGTTTCAGGAGCGGAAAAGCCGCGAATACTGCGATTCGTGGCGTGCAGAAAGTACGCCAAGCTGTGGCGCAAAGGTATTGAGCGCTTCGGGGGGCGTCGCGAGCGCTCGCGCCACGGCTTTTTCGATGGGGGGCCGCAGCGCGACGATGATGCGCTGCCCGGCGAGCTGGCCGAGCGGCACCGCCTTGAGTGCGGCGGCGGTCTGGTTCTCGATCCAGCTGAACGCGTAGGCGGCGAGCGCGGCGTCTGGCGCGGCCGCGTGGGCCCACGCGGCGAATGCGAAGGCCGTGGGCTGCGCAACGGGCGTCATGCGCTCGAGCGTCGCGCGCCGGTCGGCGTCGCCCCATTCGAGCTGCGCGCAGAGCTGGCGCAGCGACCAGCCCATTTGCGCGGTCTCGCGCCGCAATTCCGCCGATTCGCGGCTCGCGACGAATTCCTCGTTCGCAACGGTCAACGCGTGCTCGTCGTGCATGCGCCAGCGTTCCATCTGATGCGCCACAAAAGGTAGCTCGCCGCAGGCGAGCACGTTCGCGAGGCCAGCGGCTATCCAGCGCGCGGCGTCGTCGGCGTTCGTGACGAGCTGCGCATCGATTGCCGCTTCGAGTCCCTGCGAGTAGCTGAACGCGCCGATGGGCAGCGCCGGCGAGGCGAGATGCAGGAGGGCGGTGAGCTCAGCGATGTTCATGGCTGTGGTCGTGCGCGTGGCCGTCGCAGTGACCGTGATCGTGTCCGCAATCGTGGTCATGCGCGTGATCGTCGCCATGAGCGTGATTGTGCGAATGACCGTGTGTATGGTCGTGCGAGTGCGCATGCCCATGGTGCTCGTCGTACACACGCTGCGCGAGCGCGTAGTCGTCGGCGAAGGTTTCGTCGTGGTCGTGGCGGTGGCCGCCGCCGTATGCGCCCGATTCCGGCTGGAACGGTAGCTCCACGCGCTGCACCTGCGCGCCCAGGCGCTTGAGCATGTCTTCGAGCACGGGGTCCGCTTCGAGCTTGAGTTCGTCCGCCCCCACTTCCACCGGCGTATGGCGATTGCCCAGGTGATACGCGGCGCGCGTGAGCGTGAGGCGGTCGGGCGCGCGTACACGCAACACGCTCTCGGCCGCCGCGATCACGCGCACGAGGCCGCCGTCGTCGGCCACGAGCAGGTCGCCGTCGCGCAGCACCGTGCCGCGAGGCAGCACCACGCCGACTTCCTCGCCCGTGTCGAGCGTGGCCGCCAGGCGGCTCTTGCAACGCGCGTCGTAGGGCAGCGTGAGCGTGGGCGCCCGCTTCACAAGAACGGGCGCGAGCTTCGCATTGAGTCGTTTGTCGATGGTGCGCATGGCTAAACTTTAGAACAGGAAGTAACGCTGTGCCATCGGCAGCACCGTGGCGGGCTCGCAGGTGAGCAACTGGCCGTCGGCGACGACCTGGTACGTTTCCGGATCGACGCTGATCGTCGGCTGCCAGGCATTGTGAATCATGTCGGCCTTCGTCACGCTGCGGCAGTTGCGGACCGCCACCACGCGCTTTTGCAGGCCGTAGCGCTCGGGCATGCGCTTGTCGAGCGAGAGCTGCGAGACGAAGGTGAGCGACGTTTGTGCAAGCGCCCGCCCGCGCGTGGCGAACATCTCGCGGTAATGCACGGGCTGGGGCGTCGGAATCGAGGCGTTCGGGTCGCCCATCTGTGCGAGCGCGATCATGCCGCCCTTGAGAATCAGCGAAGGCTTGATGCCGAAGAACGCCGGTTCCCAGAACACGAGGTCGGCCCATTTGCCCGGTTCGAGCGATCCCACTTCGTGCGCGATGCCATGCGTGAGCGCGGGATTGATCGTGTATTTCGCCACATAGCGCTTCACGCGGAAGTTGTCGTGGCGCGCGCTGTCTCCGGGCAGGGCGCCGCGCTGCACCTTCATCTTGTGCGCGGTTTGCCACGTGCGGATGATCACTTCGCCCACGCGGCCCATCGCCTGGGAATCCGAAGAAAGCATCGACAGTGCGCCGAGATCGTGGAGGATGTCCTCGGCGGCGATGGTCTCGCGGCGGATGCGCGACTCGGCAAACGCAATATCCTCGGCAATCGACGGGTCGAGGTGATGGCACACCATCAGCATGTCGAGATGCTCGTCGAGCGTGTTGATCGTGTACGGGCGCGTGGGGTTCGTCGAGGAGGGCAGCACGTTTGCTTCGCCGCACACCTTGATGATGTCGGGCGCGTGGCCGCCGCCCGCGCCTTCGGTGTGGTATGTGTGGATCGTGCGACCCTTGAATGCGGCTACCGTCGCTTCCACGAAGCCCGACTCGTTGAGCGTGTCGGTGTGAATGGCCACCTGCGTGTCCGTGGCGTCCGCCACGCTCAGGCAGTTGTCGATGGCGGCGGGCGTCGAGCCCCAGTCCTCGTGCAGCTTCAGGCCGATCGCGCCCGCGGCGATCTGTTCTTCAGCGGGTTTCGGCAGGCTCACATTGCCCTTGCCGAGAAAGCCGAGATTGATCGGCCAGCCGTCCGCGGCCTGGAGCATGCGCTCCATATGCCACGGGCCCGGCGTGCAGGTGGTGGCGTTGGTGCCCGTGGCCGGGCCGGTGCCGCCGCCCAGCATCGTCGTCACGCCCGAGGCGAGCGCTTCGTCGATCTGCTGCGGGCTGATGAAGTGGATATGCGTGTCGATGCCGCCCGCCGTGACGATCTGGCCTTCGCCCGCGATCACTTCGGTCGCGGCGCCGATGGGAATCGTCACGCCCGGCTGCACGTCGGGGTTGCCCGCCTTGCCGATCTTCCAGATGCGGCCGTCCTTGATGCCGATGTCGGCCTTCACGATGCCCCAGTGATCGACGATCACGGCGTTCGTGACCACAGTGTCCGCGACTTGCGCGTGCACCCGCTGCGACTGTCCCATGCCGTCGCGGATCACCTTGCCGCCGCCGAACTTCACTTCGTCGCCGTAGACGGTGTAGTCGCGCTCGATCTCGATGATGAGTTCGGTATCGGCAAGACGCACGCGGTCGCCGGTGGTGGGGCCGAACATCTCCGCATACGCGCGGCGGCCGATCTTCAATGTCATGTCGGATTCCTGATGAATTCGCCTGAATTCGCCGGCCGCGCTCAGAGCGGGCCCATTACCTGGCCGTTGAAGCCGTACACGGCGCGCTCGCCCGCGAGCGCCACGAGTTCCACGGTGCGCTCCTGTCCTGGCTCGAAGCGCACGGCCGTGCCCGCCGCAATGTTCAGGCGAAAGCCGCGCGCGGCTTCACGGTCGAACGAGAGTGCGGCGTTGACCTCGTAGAAGTGGAAGTGCGAGCCGATCTGCACGGGGCGGTCGCCCGTGTTGGCCACCTTCACGGTGACGGTTTCGCGGCCCGCGTTGAGTTCGATTTCGCCGTCGTCGATCAGCATTTCGCCGGGGATCATGGCTGGCTCCTCCCGGCTCAGGGGATCGGATGGTGGACGGTGACGAGCTTGGTGCCGTCGGGGAAGGTCGCTTCGACCTGGATGTCGGGGATCATCTCGGGCACGCCCTCCATCACGTCCTCGCGTGTGAGGAGCGTCGTGCCGTAATGCATGACCTCGGCGACGGTCTTGCCGTCGCGGGCCGCTTCCATGAGCGCGGCGCTGATAAAGGCGACGGCCTCCGGATAGTTGAGCTTGAGGCCGCGCTCGCGGCGCCTTTCGGCGAGCAGCGCAGCGGTGAAGATCAGGAGCTTGTCTTTCTCGCGTGGCGTGAGCTTCATCGCGTCATCGTATTGGGTCGGTTGGGGCAAGTCTGTCGACCCAGCTTACGGGAGCGAGGTTACGCGCAGCTTGCGGCCTCGCGCGCGGCGCGCACGAATCGATGCAAGCTCACAGCAAGGTATGTGCCAATGAAGGGGACAGCGTGAATGCACCGATTTCGATGCGTTCTTGCACCGCGTTGGCGTTGCTGCGCTGCGTTATCGTGCGTACAGGCGCCGATGCGCACCACAGCGGTGCGTATGACGTGCGCTCAGGTCGTCCACAAGCGCAGCGGCGCGGCCTTCACACCATGCACGAACGGCCGCAGCGCCGTCCAGCACTGCGTGAGCGTGTTCTGCAGCGGTTCCATCGAACGCCCGAGCACGCGCACGAGCACTACGCCCGGCGCGATGCAGGTCGCGCCCGAGCGCAGCGTCTCGTCGAAAGGCAGGATGGCGGCGAGGTCTTGCGCGAGCGCCTCGTTGCACGCGGGGCCGATCGCCCACAGCACGCCAAAAGCGGGGTAGCCAGCGAGCCCTTGCGGCGCGTCGCGCAGCGGGTCGTTGGCGTCGATGAGGGCGCGTTCGAGCCAGAGCAGCTGATCGTCGCCTTTGCCTTCCGGTGCAGTGCGCGTTACGCGCGTGAGCGCTCGCACCATGCCCGCCGACCAGCGCTCGCCCGCGGCCTGACGGCCCAGTTGCGTGGCGTCCCAGCCGATGGCCGTGGCTCCCTCGCCGAGCGTGAGCGCGAATTCGAGTTCGGCGTGGGCGTGATCGAACACGAGGTTGTTCTGCGGAAGCCAGTCGAGCTTAGCGCCCGCGCCCACGCGCACGTTGATGCGCTGGCGCGCCACGCGGCCGTTCGACTTGTACCACTTGGTGGCGCCAGGCGTCGTGAGCACGGCGTGAGCCCCTTCGCCCACGTTCACGTCGATGTCGAGCCGGTCGCCGCCCGCGATGCCTGCCGGCGGATGCACGATCACCGCGTGACAGATCGCATCGCCTTCGGGGTAGAGCGGGCGTTGCACGCGCAACGGCCCCGCGTGCAAGCGATGCGTCAGTGCGGTACGTTCGCCCTGGCGCTCGAAGCCGAGCTCGAGTTTCGCGGCCCATTCCTGGTGTGCAGTGCTGCGAAACGTGGTGTTGGCGAGTGCAGCGTGATCGACGTGGAGCGACATGCGTGGCGAGGGGAAAAAAGCGGGGAATGGCGTGGAGAATAGCACGCGCCATCCACGCCGAATCGACGTTTAAACCGCGATCAAGTCCCGCACCCCATCCGCATCCATGCTCGCGCCGGCGCCCCCCGCCACGATTTCGCCCCGGCTCATCACCCAGTAGCGGTCCGCGATGGCCTTCGCGAAGTCGTAGTACTGCTCGACCAGCAGCACCGTCATGTGCATCTCTTCGACGAGGCGCCGCAACGTGCGGCCGATGTCCTGAATGATCGAAGGCTGGATGCCTTCGGTAGGCTCGTCGAGAATGAGCAACTGCGGATCGCTCATCAGCGCGCGGCCGATGGCGAGCTGCTGCTGCTGGCCGCCCGAGAGGTCGCCGCCGCGCCGCGCCTTCATGTCCTTGAGCACGGGAAAGAGTTCGTAGATATGCGCGGGCACGCTCGACGGCATGCGCTTCTTGCTCGCCGCGCCCACCAGCAGATTCTCTTCGACGCTCAGGCGCGGAAAGATATCGCGCCCTTGCGGCACGTAAGCGAGGCCCTGCGCCACCCGCGCATGCGTGGGCAGCTTCGTGAGCGCTTCGCCGCGCCACGCGATCGAACCGTTCTTCGTCGGCACGACGCCCATGAGGCAGCGCAGCAGTGTCGTCTTGCCCACGCCGTTGCGGCCGAGCAGCACGGTGAGTTCACCCTCGGGCACCGTCATCGAGACGTTGCGCAGGATGTGGCTGCCGCCATAGTACTGATTCAGCGATTCGATGGTTAGCATGACTGATCTATTCAAAACGGCCCTAGCGGCCCAGATACGATTCGATGACCGCTTCGTCGCGCTTTACGTCGTCGAGCGTGCCGTGCGCGAGCACGCTGCCTTCGGCCATCACCGTGACGCGCCCGATTTCCCCCGCGAGCGCCGCGACGAACTCCATGTCGTGCTCGACCACCATCATCGAGCAGCTGCCGCGCAGGCGGTTGAGGAGCGTCGCGAGTTCCATGGTTTCGTCGTCGGTCATGCCGGCGGCGGGCTCGTCGAGTAGCAACAGCTGTGGCTTTTGCATGAGCAGCATGCCGATTTCGAGCCGCTGCTTCTGGCCGTGCGAGAGCTCGCCCGCGAGGCGTCGGGCGTCGCTCTCCAGCCGAATCACTTCGAGCGTTTCCTCGATCTTCGCCTGCGCTTCGCGGCCAAGGCGCGCGCGCAGCGTGGCGAACCAGCCCTTGTCGGCCTTCATCGCGAGTTCGAGGTTCTCCCAGACGGGATGCTGCTCGAACACCGTGGGCTTCTGGAACTTGCGGCCAATGCCCGCGCGCGCGATCGCCGGCTCGTTCATGCGCGTGAGGTCGAGCGTTTGCCCGAGGAACACCTTGCCGGAATCGGGCGCGGTCTTGCCGGTGATGACATCCATCATCGTGGTCTTGCCCGCGCCGTTCGGGCCGATCACGCAGCGCAGCTCGCCCGCGTCGATCACGAGCGAAAGCTTGTTGAGCGCGCGAAAGCCGTCGAAGCTCACGGTCACGTCTTCGAGATACAGGATCGTGCCGTGCGAGATGTCGATCGCGCCGGGTTCGACCACGTGCCCCAGTTCCGCCACGCCGGAGAGGGCGAGTTCGTCGTACTTGAGGGCGTCGTCGAAGGGGTTGTGGTTGAGCGGGTCGCTGATCACGCTATGTCCGTTCATGGGCGTTCGCTCCGCGTGGTGATCCGGTTCCGGATGAGTTCGATGAGTCCCATGATGCCGTTGGGCAGCAACAGCGGCACGAGCACGAACATCAGGCCGAGGAAGAACAGCCAGTACTCGGCGAAATGCGCGGTGAAAAAGCTCTTCGCGCCGTTCACGGCGAACGCGCCGATGATCGGCCCGATGAGCGTGCCGCGTCCGCCCACGGCCACCCAGATCGCCATTTCGATCGAGTTGCCAGGCGACATCTCGCTCGGGTTGATGATGCCGACCTGCGGCACGTAGAGCGCGCCCGCAATGCCGCACAGGACGGCCGAGACGGTCCACACGAAGAGCTTGTAGCCCAGCGGGCTGTAGCCGAGAAACATGAGGCGCGTTTCGCCGTCGCGCACGGCGGTCACGACACGCCCGAGCTTCGAGGTGACGACGGCGCGCGCGCCGAGAAACGCGAGCACGAGCACGGCGAAGGACAGCAGGAACAGCACGGTGCGCGTACCCGGATGCGTGATCGGCATGCCCGCGATGCGCTTGAAGTCCGTGAAGCCGTTGTTGCCGCCGAAGCCGGTTTCGTTGCGGTAGAAGAGCAGCATCGCGGCGAACGTCATGGCCTGCGTGATGATCGAGAGGTACACGCCTTTCACGCGCGAGCGGAACGTGAAGAAGCCGAACACCCAGGCGACCACGGCCGGCACGAGCACGACGAGCAGGAGCGCATACCAGAGATGCTCTGTGCCTTGCCAGTACCACGGCAGCGCATGCCAGTCGAGAAACACCATGAAGTCGGGCAGGTCGCTGCCGTACTTGCCGTCGTGACCGATCTCGCGCATGAGGTACATGCCGATGGCGTAGCCGCCCAGCGCGAAGAAGAGGCCGTGCCCGAGGCTCAGAATGCCGCAGTAACCCCACACGAGATCGAGCGCAAGTGCAGCGATCGCATAGCACATGAGCTTGCCGACGAGCGTCATCGCATACGCGGAAAGATGCAGCGCGCTCGATTGCGGCAGCACCAGCGCGCAAAGCGGGACGCCCACGCCGATCACGAGGATCAGCACGATGAGCGCGAGCCAGGCGCGCGGCGAGAGCAGGGCCGGCCGCGCGGGCAAGCCGAGAGCGAACGTTTCGGCGCCGTCGGCTGAAGTTCGCGAGGCGCCCAGCGTGTGACGCGCGGAAGAGGAAGTGACGCTCGTCATGTCATGCCTCCGCGCTGCGGCCCTTGAGGGCGAACAGCCCCTGCGGACGCTTCTGGATGAAGAGCACGATCAGCACGAGCACGGCGATCTTCGCGAGCACGGCGCCCCAGAACGGCTCGATGGCCTTGGAGACGAGCCCGAGACCGAAGCCGCCGATGACGGTGCCCGCAATCTGCCCGACGCCGCCGAGCACCACGGCCATGAACGAATCGATGATGTAGCTCTGGCCGAGATCGGGACCGACGTTGCCGATCTGCGAGAGCGCGCAGCCGCCAAGGCCCGCCACGCCCGCGCCGAACGCGAAAGCCCACGCATCCACGCGCGCGGTGCGCACGCCCACGCAGGCCGCCATGCGGCGGTTTTGCGTGACGGCGCGCACGAACAGGCCAAGACGCGTCTTCGTGAGCACGGTCCACGCAATGCCCACCACGATCAGCGAGAACGCGAGGATCGCGAGGCGGTTGTAGGGCAGGATGAGGTTGGGCATGACGGTCACGCCGCCGCTCATCCACGAGGGGTTTTCGACCTGCACGTTCTGCGCGCCGAAGATCATGCGCGTGGCCTGAATGAGGATGAGGCTGATGCCGAACGTCGTGAGCAGCGTCTCGAGCGGGCGGCCGTAGAGATGGCGGATCACGAGCCGCTCGATCACCGCGCCTACGAGCGCTGCGGCAACGAACGAAGCGGGAATCGCGAAGAGCGGATACCAGTCGAACGCGCCCGGCGCATAGCGCTGCACGAGCGTTTGGACGACGTAGGTTGCGTACGCGCCGATCATCAGGAACTCGCCGTGCGCCATGTTGATGACGCCGATGAGTCCATAGGTGATGGCGAGGCCGAGCGCCGCGAGCAGCAGCACGCTGCCGAGCGAGAGGCCCGCGAACAGCGTGCCGGCGATCTCGCTGCGGCGCTGGATGGCGTCGAGCGCATCGATGCCCTGTTGCGCTGCTGATCGCACATCGGCATCGGGCTCGCTGTACGCGCCGCTCGCGTTCTTCGCGACGAGCGGGCGCAGCAGTTCGTACATGTCGACGTCGCGGCGCGCGGCGACGAGCTTCGCCGCTTCGAGACGCGTGGCCGCATTCGGATCGTGCAGCGCGGTCATCGCCCAGAGCGTGTCGAGACGGCGCTTGAGTGCCGGGTCGGTTTCCTTCGCGCGCGCGGCGTCGATCATCGGCTTCATGGCCGGATCGGGGTTCTTCAGCAGCCCGGCGATGGCGGCGCGCCGCGTTTCCAGATCGGGCGAGGCGAGTTGCAGGCCCGAGACCGCGCCCGAGACCTTCGAGCGCAAGAGGTTGTTCAGCGTGATGGGCTGCGCGCTCGAAGCGATGTTCGCGGCGACAGGTTGCCCAGTGGCTGCGTCGCGTGCATTGTCGCCATCTTGCACGAGCACTTCGCCCGAATCGGTCGCGGTGACGTTGTCCTCGGCGAGCGCTTTCAGGAGCGCAAGCGAAGCGGCGTCGTGCGTGGCGATGAGCTTGTCGATGGCCGCGGATTTCGCGTCGAAGTCGTCGCCGCCGAGCGGCGCGACGTCGGCCGCATCGAGCGCGTGCGCGCAAGTGCATAGCGCCGTGAAGAGCGCAGCGGCGGCGAGCGCGTGGCGCAGGCCCGCTTGCGCGTACCTCGGGAGTGAGAGAGCCATGGTGCTTTCTTTTTTGGTGCGGACCACAGCGCAACAGCCTGAAGTTACGCCGCGGCCCGTAGACAGAGCACGCGAGCGCGCGCCACGTTGCGGCGCGGCGCTCGCGAAGACAACGTCAGGCCACGCGCGAGCGGCGCAGGAAGGCGGGCAGCGCGTTCGAGGTGACCACATCCGGCTTGCCTTCGTTGCCGGCGATGAACGGGCTCCACGGCTGCGCGCGCACGGCGGTCTTCGTCTTCCAGACGACGTTGAACTGGCCGTCACCGCGAATCTCGCCGATCATCACCGGCTTGTGCAGGTGGTGGTTGCCGTCCATCGTGAGCGTGAAGCCCGAGGGCGCCGCCACGGTCTGGCCGATCATGGCCACGCGCACCTTGTCGACGTCTGTGCTCTTCGCCTTTTCCACGGCCTGCTTCCACATGTGGATGCCGACGAAGGTCGCTTCCATCGGGTCGTTGGTCACGCGTTTGCTGCCGCCGGGCAGGTTGTTCGCCTGCACCCAGGCTTCGAACTGCTCCTTGAACTTCGTGTTGTTCGGGCCTTTCACCGACATGAAGTAATTCCACGCCGCGAGGTGTCCCACGAGCGGCTTCGTGTCGATGCCGCGCAACTCTTCCTCGCCCACGGAGAACGCGACTACGGGCACGTCGGTCGCCTTGATGCCCTGGTTGCCGAGTTCCTTGTAGAACGGCACGTTCGAGTCGCCGTTGATGGTCGACACGACAGTAGTCTTGCCGCCTTGCGAGAACGTCTTGATGTTCGCGACGATGGTCTGATAGTCGCTATGACCGAACGGCGTGTAGACCTCCTGAATATCGCTGTCTTTCACGCCCTTCGAGTGCAGGAAGGCGCGCAGGATCTTGTTGGTCGTGCGCGGATACACATAATCGGTGCCGAGCAGGAAAAAGCGCTTCGCGCCGCCGCCTTCGGCGCTCATCAGGTATTCCACCGCGGGAATCGCCTGCTGGTTGGGCGCCGCGCCCGTATAGAACACATTGCGCGACATTTCTTCCCCTTCGTACTGCACGGGGTAGTAGAGCAGGCCGTTGAGCTCCTCGAACACGGGCAGCACCGACTTGCGCGACACCGAGGTCCAGCAGCCGAACACGCAGGCCACCTTGTCCTGCGTGAGGAGCTGGCGCGCTTTCTCGGCGAAGAGCGGCCAGTTCGAGGCCGGATCGACGACCACGGGCTGGATCTGACGCCCCATCACACCGCCGTTCTTGTTGATGTCGGCAATCGTCATCAACGCGGTGTCTTTCAGTGAGGTCTCCGAAATGGCCATCGTGCCCGAGAGCGAGTGCAGGATGCCGACCTTGATCGGCCCGCTGCCGGTGTCCGCGTGCGCGAACGGCATGCGCCCCGCGGCCGCGAGTGCGCCCGACATCGTCCCGAGTTTCAACAGACTGCGACGTTTCATTTTTGTGCCTCTTGTCCGTGAGTGAGTCGTGGGCCGTGGCGCGGGGTCGTTTTGTCGTCTTGCGCGCCGCCCGGTGTGTGTGGCCTGTCTTGCGCATACCCTTCTGCAAGCGTTGTGCCAGCGTGAAGGTCAAGCGCCAGGCTTGCCCCATAAGGCGCGCGGCGATGCGGGGCGCATCGGCGGTGACGCAACGGGCGGGCGATTGTGGTGCAGCGAGATGCATGTTCGGGCGCGCTGCATCGTCTCAGTGCGCGTGTGCATGAAGCCGGACGAATGGCGCGGCGGGGCACGCTGCATCGTTGTGCATGAGGGGCGTGCCGGTGGCTGCACGCAGTGGACCGGAGCGAATGGTCCAGAAATGACAAGGGGCGCGGCCTGAGCCGCGCCCCTTGCGCGCCGGTGTTTAAGCTGGCGTGCGCCTGCTTAGTACGTCGGCACCTTGGGGTCGACCTGGCGCGACCAGGCGTCGATGCCGCCTTGCAGGTTGAACACCTTCGTGTAGCCGCGCGACTCGAGGAACATCGCCACCTGGGCGCTGCGCGCGCCGTGGTGGCAAATGCAGACGATCTGCGCCTCGTCGTCCAGTTCCTCGCTTCGCGCAGGGACCTCGCGCATGGGGATCGACAGGCTGCCGGCGATCTTTGCCGTTTCGATTTCCCACGGCTCGCGCACGTCGAGCAGTACGGGAGTCTCGCGCGAGGTGTCGGCAAGCCATTCGGCGAGGGCGGGGGCGGTCAGATTCTGCATGGAACACTCAATCGGGTAAGTAAGCCGGGCTGCCGTGCACGGAACCCGGCGATGCGGCAGGTTGGCAGCGCCTTAGAACTTGAAGCGCGGCGGATGCACGGCGTTCTGTAGCGGCTCGACATAGGTTTCGAACACGCCGGCAATACGGAACTGCTTTTCGTCGATGCGCGTGATGATCTGCGCTTCCATGACGGGTGCCCCGCCCACGAAAGCGGCCAGTCGCCCGCCCACCTTGAGCTGCTCGAGCAGTTCCTGCGGCACGACCGGCAGGCCGCCCGAGACGCAGATCACATCGTACGGCGCGTTCGCGGCCCAGCCGCGTGCGCCGTCGCCGACCACGACTTCGGCGTTGAGCACGCCGTTCTTGACGAAGTTCGCGCGCGCGAATTCGGCGAGTTCGGTGTCGATCTCCACGCTCAGCACCTTCTGCGCCCGGTGCGCGAGCAGCGCCGCCATGTAGCCGGAGCCCGCGCCGATTTCGAGCACGCTCTCATGCTTCTTGACCGCGAGTTCCTGCAGCACGCGCGCTTCGACGCGCGGCGCCATCATGTGCTGGCCGTTCGGCAGCGGCACTTCGAGGTCGGCGAACGCGAGGGCGGTATAGGCCTCGGGGACGAAATGCTCACGCTTGACGATCGAGAGCAGGTTCAGCACGTCCTGGTCGAGCACTTCCCAGGGGCGAATCTGCTGTTCGATCATGTTGAAACGCGCTTGTTCGATGTTCATGGTGACTCGGCGTTGTGGTCGGGATCGGTTCGGTCCAAGCCCGGCAAAAAGGGTGTCGGGCAATCGGAGAATTGTAGCAAACCGGCTGCTGGCCCGGCCGCGCCGCCGGCAGCTCGAAGGGGTTCCGGCGGGATTGACGGATCGGTGTTTGTCCTGGCTTCGTGAGCCTTGCGGTTTTGCGGTTCTCGTACCAAAAATGTAATCGATTACATTTTGACGCGCCCAGACGGCTCACGCCGCGGCCGCCGCAGGCTTCCGAACCGGTCACCATCGCCTTCGCCCATGTCCGCTCGCTCGTCCAGAACGTCGCAACTGCGGCCGCAGCCGTCCGAAGATGCCAGCGCCGCCACCGCCGCGCGCGGCGGCTCGATCGCGGCGGTGGCGCAGCGCGCGGGGGTCTCGGTCGCGACGGTTTCGCGCGTGCTCAACGGTCATGCGAACGTGCGCGCCGCCACGCGCGAGCGCGTGCTCGCCGAGATCGAAACGAGCGGCTACCGCGTCAACGAACTCGCGCGCAACCTGCGCACGGCCGAAAGCCGCCTGCTTCTGACGATGGTGCCCGACTTCGGCAACCCGTTTTACGCGGAGATCGTGCGCGGTATCGACAGCGTCGCGCGCCAGCATGGCTTTTTCCTGCTGCTGTGCGACACGGGCGCGGACGCCGGCCGCGAGCGCAGCTACTTCGACCTGCTGCGCCGCCATCGCGCGGACGGGGCGATCTGCCTCGACCCGGCAACCGTGCAACATGCGCTGGCCGCCGAATCGACGGCGCTGCCGTGGGTGGCCTGCTGCGAGTTCGATCCGGACGTGGGCGTGCCGTATGTCGGCATCGACAACTACCGGGCCGCGCACGACGCCGTGCGGCATCTGATCGCGCGGGGGCGGCGACGTGTCGCGCTCATCAACTCCGACGAGCACTATCTCTACGCGCAGCAGCGCCGCGACGGCTGGCGCGATGCGCTCGGCGAAGCAGGCATCGCGATGCGCGACGCCTGGCGCGTGAACGTGAACTGTCTCGACTACGACGCGGGCGCACAGGCCGCCGCCGCGCTCATGCAGTTGCCGGCCGGCGAAGCGCCAGACGCGATCTTCGCGGTGTCGGACACGCTCGCGGTGGGCGTGGTCAACGGCCTGCGCGGCGCGGGACGGCGCGTGCCGCACGACGTCGCCGTGGTCGGCTTCGACGATATCGCGCTCGCCGCGCAGATCGACCCGCCGCTCACGACGATCGCGCAGCCCATGCGGGAGTTGGGCGAGACGGCCGCGCGTCTGCTGCTGCGGCGTTTCGCGGACCCGCGTGCGAGCGTGCCGGGCGTGCTGCTGCCGCATCGGCTGGTGGTGCGCGAGAGCGGGTGAAGTCGAAATTACGCAAACGAACACATAGCAGGGGAGACCAGCGGAGCGAGCCTTGCATGGGACCCGAGTAAGCGCTGAAGCGCTAACTCTGGTCGACAGGCGAGCGGCGCGAGCCGCCAACCTCAACGCAGCCGACCAAGCCACTGGAGGAGCGCACGCGCATGAGCGTCGCCGTGAAGTTCAACGACATCCGCAAGGACTTCGGTCCCGTGCGCGTGCTGCACGGCGTGAGCTTCGAACTCGCGCCGGGGCGCATTCACGGGCTCCTGGGCGAGAACGGCGCGGGCAAATCGACGCTCATGAAGATCCTCGCGGGCTACGAAGCGGCGAGCGCGGGCGAGATGCTGGTGGATGGCGTGCCGCGCCGCTTCGACGGCTCGCGCGAGGCCGAAGCCGCCGGCATCGTGCTGATCCACCAGGAGTTCAATCTGGCCGAGCACCTGACGATCGCGCAGAACATCTTCCTCGGCCACGAGAAGCGCAAAGGCTGGCTCGTCGACGACGCTGCCATGCGCCGCGAAGCGCGCGAACTGCTCGCGCAGGTGGGGCTTGCGCGCGACCCGGACGTGAAGGTGCGCGACCTCATCGTCGCCGAAAAACAGCTCGTGGAGATCGCCAAGGCGCTCTCGCGGCACGCGCGCCTCCTGATCATGGACGAGCCCACGGCCACGCTCACGCTCGCCGAAACCGCGCGCCTTTTCGCGCTCATGACGAAGCTGCGCGCATCTGGCACGACGCTCGTCTACATCTCGCACAAGCTCGATGAGGTGGAGAGCATCACCGACGACGTGGTCGTGATGCGCGACGGCCGCTTCGTGGCCGCGAGCGCGACCGCAGCGCTCGCGCGCCAGCAGATGGCGAACCTCATGGTGGGCCGTGACGTCTCCGACATGTTTCCGGAGAAAGGCGCGGCGCCCGAGCTTGCCCCCGTGGCGCTGCGCGTGACGCATCTGAGCGTGCCGGGGTGGGTCGAAGATGTGGGCTTCGAGGTGCGCGCGGGCGAGATTCTCGGCTTCGCGGGACTCGTGGGCGCGGGACGCAGCGAGGCGTTCGAGGCGATCGTGGGCCTGCGCCACAAACAAGCGGGCGAGATCGAGATCGACGGCCGCCCGGTGATGCTGCGCCACCCGCGCGACGCGATGCGCCACGGCCTCACGTACCTGAGCGAAGACCGCAAGGGCCGCGGCCTGCACATGAACCTCACGCTGCAGGACAACCTCACGCTCATGACGCTCGAGCGCTACGGTCATCCGCTGCTCGATCTGAAGGCGGGCCGCCGCGCGCTCGAGAAAGCGGTGCGCGACTTCGGCATCCGCACCGGCGACCTCGACAGCCGCGCGCGCATGCTCTCGGGCGGCAACCAGCAGAAGCTCGCGCTCGCCAAGTTCCTGCAGCCCGACCCGCGCGTGATCGTGCTCGACGAGCCCACGCGCGGCGTGGACGTGGGCGCGAAGCGCGACATCTATTTCCTGATCCAGCGGCTTGCGGCCTCGGGGCGCGCGGTCGTGGTGATCTCGTCCGAACTGGTCGAGCTGATCGGGCTCGCGCATCGCGTGGCCGTGATGCGCGCGGGCCGGCTCGTCGCCACGCTCGGGCACGAACATCTGAACGAAGAGGAGCTGATCGCTCATGCAACCGGCACCCACTGACGCTACGTCCGAAGGCCGTGGCGCGCGCTCGGCCGCGGCGCGATTCGTGCACCGGCTCGCGGGCGTCGGGCCGCTCATCGGCCTGATCCTGCTTTGTGTGCTCGGCACGCTGCTCAACCGCGATTTCGCCACCGCCGGCAACCTGCTCAACGTGCTCACGCGCACCTCGTTCATCGGCATCATTTCCGTGGGCATGACGTTCGTGATCATTTCGGGCGGCATCGACCTGTCGGTCGGCTCGATGGCCGCGCTGATCGCGGGCGTGATGATCTGGGTGATGAACACGCTGGCGGCGAGCGAACACGCGTTTGCACCCCCGGCCATCGTCGCGATCGGTATTGCGATCGCGCTCGTGCTCGGCGCGGCGTTCGGGCTCGCGCATGGCTTGCTGATCACGCGCGGACGTATCGAGCCTTTCATCGTCACGCTCGGCACGCTGGGCATCTTCCGCTCGGTGCTGACATGGCTTGCCGATGGCGGCGCGCTCACGCTGCAGAACAATCTCGTCGATCTCTACGGGCCGGTCTATTACGCGAGCCTCTTTGGCATTCCGGTGCCCGTGTGGGTGTTCGCGCTTACGGCGGCGGGCGGTGCGCTCATTCTCAACCGCACGGCGTTCGGACGGCACGTGCAGGCGATCGGCTCGAACGAGCAGGTCGCGCGCTATGCGGCGATCCGCGTCGATCGCGTGAAGTGCGCAACCTACGTGCTGCTGGGCGTGTGCGTGGGCGTGGCGACGGTGCTCTATGTGCCGCGTCTGGGCTCCGCCACGCCGACTACGGGCTTGTTGTGGGAACTGGAGGCGATCGCCGCGGTGGTGGTGGGCGGCACGGCGCTCAAGGGCGGCGAAGGGCGCGTGGCGGGCACCGTGGTCGGCGCGGTGTTGCTCTCGGTCATCGCCAATATTCTCAATCTCACGAGCATCATCAGCGTGTATCTGAATGCGGCGGTGCAGGGCGTGGCGATCATTGCCGTAGCGTTCCTGCAGCGCGGCAGACGGTAAGGATGTCGAAGCAGATCTGGCAGGGCGGTGGGGAAGTCGAAGGAGGCAGCGAAAACTCAACGCAAGAACGGGCGCGGGAGCGCACGACAGGAGACGGCATCATGAAGAAGATGATTCGAACGATGTGTGCGGGCGCGCTGGCGCTCGGCGTAGCGGCGACGTTCGGTGCGGGCGCGGCGCGCGCCGACGACAAGGTCACGCTGGGCGTGGCGATTCCCACGGCCGACCATGGCTTCACGGGCGGCATCGTCTGGTGGGCGAACGAGGCGAAGAAGGACCTCGAAAAGGCCCATCCGGACCTCAAGGTCATCGTCAAGACGGCGGCGAACGCGCCCGATCAGGCGAACCAGCTGCAGGACCTCGTGACCGTCAACAAGATCAACGCGCTCGTGATCTTCCCGTACGAATCGGCTTCGCTCACGCAGCCCGTCGCGCAGGTGAAGAAGCAGGGCGTGTACGTGACGGTGGTCGATCGCGGCTTGACCGACACGAGCGCGCAGAATGCCTATGTGGCGGGCGACAACACGGCGTTCGGCAAGATCCCCGCCGAATATCTCGCGAAGCAGCTGGGCGGCAAGGGCGATATCGTCGCGCTGCGCGGCATTCCCACCACGCTCGACAACGAGCGCTGGACGGCGTTCACGAACGTGCTGAAGAACTATCCAGGCATCAAGATTCTCGACGCGAAATACGCGAACTGGAACCGGGACGACGCCTTCAAGACGATGCAGGACTACCTCACGCGCTTCAAGCACATCGACGCCGTCTGGGCCGCCGACGACGACATGGCCGTGGGCGTGCTCAAGGCGATCGACCAGGCCAAGCGCAACGACATCAAGATCGTGTTCGGCGGCGCGGGCTCGAAGGAGATGGTCAAGCGCGTGATGGACGGCGATCCGCTCATCAAGGCCGATGTGTCGTATTCGCCGAAGTTCATCTACGACGCGATCAAGCTCACGGCCGAAGCGCGTTTGCAGGGCAAGTCGCTGCCGCCCACGACGATCATTCCCTCGGTGCTGATCACCAAGGAGAACGCGAAGCAGTTCTACTTCCCCGATTCGCCGTTCTGAGGACGGGGCTTGCGATGAAGACGATCAAAGGCCCGGCAATTTTCCTCGCGCAGTTTCTCGGCGACGACGCGCCGTTCGACAGCTTCGCGCACATGGCCGGATGGGCGGCCCAGCTCGGCTACAAGGGCATCCAGGTGCCCACCGATGCGCGCCTCGTCGATCTCGCGCAGGCCGCCTCGAGCGTGGCGTACTGCGACGACCTGCGCCAGCAGGCCGACGACGCGGGCGTGACGATCACCGAGCTGTCTACGCATCTGCAAGGACAGCTCGTGGCCGTGCATCCCGCCTACGACACGCTGTTCGACGGCTTCGCGCCGCCGCAGGTGCGCGGCGATCGCGAAGCGCGCACGGCGTGGGCCATCGAGCAGTTGATGCTGGCCGCACGCGCTTCGAAGAATCTGGGGCTCAGCGCGCACGTGACGTTTTCGGGCGCGCTCGCGTGGCCGTACTTCTACCCGTGGCCGCAGCGGCCGGCGGGGCTCGTCGAAGCCGCCTTCGACGAACTCGCGCGCCGCTGGCGGCCGATTCTCGACGCGTTCGATGCGGCGGGCGTGGACGTCTGCTACGAACTGCATCCGGGCGAGGATCTGCACGATGGCGTGACGTTCGAGCGCTTTCTTGCGGCAGTGGGCGATCATCCGCGCGCGAACATCCTCTACGACCCGAGCCACTTCGTGCTGCAGCAGCTCGATTACCTCGCGTTCATCGACCTCTATCACGCGCGTATCAAGGCCTTTCACGTGAAGGACGCCGAATTCCGCCCAACGGGCAAACAAGGTGTGTACGGCGGCTATAGCGGCTGGGTGGAACGCGCTGGGCGCTTTCGCTCGCTCGGCGACGGGCAGATCGACTTCGGGGCGATCTTCTCGAAGCTCACGCAGTACGACTATCCGGGCTGGGCGGTGCTGGAATGGGAGTGCGCGCTCAAGCATCCGCACGATGGCGCACGCGAAGGCGCGGACTTCATCAAGCGGCACCTCATCCGCGTGGCCGAACGTGCGTTCGACGACTTCGCGGGCAGCGGCGTCGATGCCGCGCAGGTGAAGGGCGTGCTGGGCCTCTGAACGCGATTCTCGCAGGAGACAGGCAATGAATCGAAGACTCAGGCTCGGGATGGTCGGCGGCGGCGAGGGGGCGTTCATCGGCGCCGTGCATCGCATCGCCGCGCGTCTCGACGACACTTTCGAACTCGTCGCGGGCGCACTCTCGTCCGATGCGGCGCGCGCACAGTCGAGCGCCGAGGCGCTCGGCCTCGCGCGCAGCTACGCCGACTGGCGCGAGATGGCGGGCGTGGAGGGCGCGCGCGAGGATGGCATCGACGCGGTGGCCATCGTCACGCCTAACCATTTGCACGCGCCGGTGGCGCATGCATTCATGGAGGCGGACATACACGTGATATGCGACAAGCCGCTCGCGGTCTCGCTCGCCGAGGCCGAAGCGCTCGCGCAACACGCGCGCGACGCGAATCTCGTGTTCGCGCTCACGCATACCTATTCGGGCTATCCGCTCGTGCGGCATGCGCGCGAGATGGTCGAGGCGGGCGAGATTGGCGAGGTGCGCATCGTGCAGGTCGAGTACGCGCAGGACTGGCTCGCCAATCCGGCCGAGCGCGGTGGTGCGAACCGTCAGGCGGTGTGGCGCACGGATCCCGCGCTCGCGGGGCCGGCGGGGTGTCTGGGTGACATCGGCACGCATGCCTATCAGCTGGCGGCCTTCGTGAGTGCGCTCGTGCCGGAAGCGCTTGCGGCCGAAGTGCACACCTTCGTGCCGGGCCGCCGCGTGGACGATCACGTGCAGGCCATGCTGCGCTACGCCAACGGCGCGCGCGGCATGCTGTGGGCGAGCCAGGTGGCGAGCGGCGCGGAGAACGCGTTGCGGCTGCGCGTATATGGCACGAAGGCAAGCCTCGCGTTCGATCAGGAGGAGCCCAACCTGCTGTGGTTCACGCCGCAGGGCGGCGAGGCGCAGCGGCTCACGCGCGGCCGGGTGACCGGGGCCGCCGCACGGCACGCGACGCGCGTGCCGCCGGGGCATCCGGAAGGGTATCTGGAGGCGTTCGCGCAGCTCTATCGCGACGCCGCCGCGCAGATCATGGCGCGCGAGGCCGGCGAGCCGGCGCCGAGCGCAAGCCGGCTATTGACGACGGTCGACGACGGCGTGGAGGGGCTGCGCTTCATCGAGGCCGTGTTGGCAAGCAGCGCGGCGGGCGGCGCCTGGCGCAGCATCTCCCGCGCGTGAATGGCGCGTCGCGTGGTCATGGAAATCTGGATGAATGGACTGACGACTCCAGCGGCGGACGTCGTTTTATTCCGGCGGAAAGCGGCTCCGGGAAAATTGCCTGCCCGCCACGATCGCGCGCCGTTAGCTCGGCGTACATCTTCTCCTGGTACGAGATTGCTCCCCTTTCTATGCTCGATCTCTACTGCACTCACAAGCTGCTCAAACGCCTGAAACCCGACATGGTCGAGGCTGGAACCAGCACGACGAAGCTCGGCAATTGGTACGCAACTGTTTTGCCATGGCGGCCTCAGGTCGCGATGCTGGTGAATGAGCAAACGCTATTGCCGGTGCTGATGCCTTTGGCTCCGGCGGCCACCCTGACGGCCAGGTTCCCTGCGGCTCTGGCGCAAATTTTGGCCCCGCACGGAGTGCCGCGTTCGTTTATCGACTCGGAAGTGAGCGAAATGCAGGTCGTCAAATACACGAAGACACAAAATCGCAGCGTTGTCGGCATCATGACGGAGTTCGCGCGTCTCGCCGAAGCCTACCGCGCCCACGACAAACCGACCGAACTCATCGATTTGTCGCTAAAACTGGCGTGCACGCCATGTAGCCCGCTTTACAAGGGACCGGTGTCTCCGGAGCGGGCGTTGAAAGCGTTGACGAACGATGGGGGAGCGGCTTCCTGATTGCGAATTGCCGCGGCGTAGTCCGGATCGAGTACGCCGGAGGGCCGATACTCGACGCGCCGGATGCAAAGCAGCTACGGGTTGCAGAGTCGCCCGATGGACGACTTGCCGACGAGCGAAAGACAGCCACGCAGCGTCGCTTACCGCAGCGCTCAGCTACGCTGTTTCGGCGGTGCCGACGACAGAATCCTTTCGGTGTGCCGAGCGACTGCGTTGAGTTTGGTTCGGAAGGTTTGTCCGGCAAGGCTTGCGCCTGGGCAGTCGTGTTACGCGGGCTGTAGCGAGACGTTAGTAGTTAATGGCGAGGTTATCTCGACTTCTGTTTGCCTGATACTGCGGGCATGAGCAATTGCCGAGCATCTTTGAGCAACAGAAGCAATTGCTTTTCTTGCGCCGGCGAAGCTTCAAATCCGAAACGCAGATAGAAGCGCTCTGCATCCGCATCGATCGGGTGTGTCAGCAGCGCGCGAACCCCGGCTTGTTCGGAGATGGCAACGGTACGCCGGATTGCGTCTTGTAGCATGCCGATCCCGATTCCACGCCCATGGTCCTGCATCGTTACCGCAAGCCGAGCCAGGATTACAACGGGAACGGGATATGCTCCCATCCCTTTGCGTACCCGGTCAGGCGCCTCCAGGGTGTCAATTTGCCCTACAGCCAGGCTGTAGAACCCTGCGAGACGTTGACCGTCGGCGACGACGAAGGTCTTGGCCGAACCGCTCGCCTGAGCCTGGCGTGCGTGGCGCAGGAGCCAGTCATTCAGGCCCGGCTTGCCACAATCGAAGTCTTCCAATACATGGCTTGCGGCTAGTGCTTGCGGCGGAGACAGCGGCATCAGTTTTCCCAAGGCGCCGTTCGAGAGAACAACTCCTTCAAGCCCGCGTTGTCCTGAGCCGGCCGATCAAGCATGTCGAGCAGCGCTTGCGATTGGCTTTCAGTCACGAGGAATAAACGCTGGTCGAGCAGGGTTCGTTCGGCAACCTGGCAGGCACTGTCGAGAATGAAATCGGTCATTGATTTGTGCGCGATCTCGGCTGCGCGGCGCAGTACTGCCTCCTGCTGCGGCGTGGCTCGCAAACCCAGGCGGGCGGAACGGGTAGTCGTGCTCATGAGAATTTCTCCTTCAGATGTACGTCATGTTAGCACAACAGGCGTACGACCGCATTTTCGCACAGGATCGCCCGCGTAAACCGCTCGTTGATTGAATCGCCGGACAGGGCTTGCCTGGCGTTGCCGACAAGTTTCGATAGACAGCGCGCCGCGCATACAAGGCGAATCCTGAGAGATGATGGCTTGACGGTTCTTCGCCATCAGCGCGTTTGCCTGCTGCCTTGAACGGTTCGGATGAGCGGCGACAGGCGGCCGCGCATTCGCGTCGCGGTTTGCCGTCTCTCGCGGCCATAGCGCTTCGGCTTATTGCCCGAGATACACGAACTTGCCCCCGCGGACCGTGCCCATCACGCTCGCGCGCTGGTCGAGGCCCACGTGGTCCGTCGGGCTCGTGTTCACCATGCCGTTGGGCACGACCACTTCGTGCGCGTGCTCCAGCTCGCCGCGCAACGCCACACGGAACGCTTCGGTGCCCGGCTGAGCGGTCTTGAGGGCGCGCGCGACCGCGTCTTGCAGGCGCGGGTACACGCCTGCCGCGTCGCCTGCGAATTGCGTGACCGTGCCCGGGCCGTACTTTGCCTCGTAGGCGTCGACGAAGGCGAGCGCTGCCTTTTGCGCCGGCTGGTCGGCCGGCAGTGTGCGCGCCACCACGACGGGCTGGGTCGGGAACAGGGTGCCTTCCACGTCCTTGCCGCCCAGCTTGATGAATTCAGGCGTGGCGATGCCGTGCGTCTGGTAGATCGGCCCCTTGTAGCCGCGCTCGATCAACGTGCGTTGCGGCAGCACGGTCGGCGTGCCTGCGCCCGCGATCAGCATGGCGTCCGGCCTGGCCGCCATCAGCTTGAGAATCTGGCCGGTCACGCTGGCGTCGGTACGGTTGTAGCGCTCGGTCGCCACGATCTGGATGTTGCGTTCCTTCGCGTACTTCGTGAATTCGTTGAGCCAGCTGTCGCCGTAGCTGTCCGCGAAACCGATGAAGCCCACGCTTTTCACGCCATGCGCGGCCATGTAGCGCGTCATGACGTCGGCCATGGCGGCATCGGTCTGCGCCATCTTGAAGGCCCACACGCGCGCGCCCTGCTGCGGCTCGACCACCGAGCCCGAGCCGACCAGCGTGATCATCGGCGTCTTGCTTTCCGCCACCGGGTCGAGCGCCGCGAGCGCCGCCGGCGTGATATTCGGCCCGACAATCACGTCCACGTGATCTTCGTTGATGAGCTTGTGGATGTTGCGTACGGCCGCGCCTGGGTCCGAGCCGTCGTCGAGCACGATGTAGTCGGCCTTCTGGCCCGCGATCGTGTCGGGCCACATCAGCATGGCGTTCTTGCTCGTGATGCCGATGGCGGCAGCGGGTCCCGTGCTCGAGAGGTCGATGCCGACCTTGATGTCGGCGTGGGCAGCCGGAGCGAACGTGGCGGCGGCAAGGGCGCAAGCCGCGGCGAGCGGGCGCAAAAGCGGGTACAGCTTCATCCGTTGAGTCTCCAGGCGAGAAGTGATGTTGTTGTAATGCGGATTTTGTCTGATTTTTCTTCCTGCGCGGCCGAGGTCGCGGCCGCCCGACGCTACAGCTCGTAAGTCTCGTGCTCGCCCTTGAGCGCCTGCTCGATGAGCTTGCGATTCAGGCTCGGCGACAGCAGTTCGACGAGCGTATACACATAGCTGCGCAGGTAAGCGCCCTGCTTGAGCGCGACGCGCGTGACGTTGCTCCCGAACAGGTGTCCCACGGGCACCGCGCGCAGATGTCGGTCGCGTTCGGCGTTGAAGGCGATGTCGGCCATGATCCCGACGCCAAGGCCCAGTTCCACGTAGGTCTTGATCACGTCGGCGTCGATGGCTTCCAGCACGATGTCGGGCGAGAGCGCACGCAGGCGGAACGCGTCGTTGATCTTGGTACGCCCGGCGAACGCATTGTCGTAGGTGATCAGCGGATATTGGGCCAGATCGTCGAGCGAAAGCGGCTTGCGCTCGAGCAGCGGGTGGTCTGGCAGCATCACCGCCACGTGATGCCACGTGAAGCAGGGCAGCGACACCAGTTCCTTGTAGCCGGAGATGGCCTCGGTCGCGATGCACAGATCCGCCTGGTCATGGAGCACCATTTCCGCGACCTGGGTCGGGCTGCCTTGCAGGATCGACAGGTGCACCTTCGGAAAGCGCCGCTTGAATTCGGCGATGGCGGCAGGCAGCGAGTAGCGCGCCTGCGTGTGGGTGGCGGCGATGGTGAGGTTGCCCTGGTCCTGCGCCGCGTAGTCCTTGCCCACGCGCTTGAGGCTCTCCACTTCCTGCAGAATGCGCTCCACCGAGGCGAGGATGATCCGGCCCGGCTCCGTGAGCGAGCGCACGCGCTTGCCGTGGCGCGTAAAGATTTCGACCCCAAGCTCGTCCTCCAGCTCGATGATCGCCTTCGAGACGCCCGGCTGGCTTGTATACAGTGCCTTGGCCGCTTCCGTGAGGTTGAAGTTCTGGCGTACGGCCTCGCGGACGAAGCGGAACTGGTGCAGGTTCATAGATAATCCTTATAACCTGTTTGCATATCGACCTGATTTTTGAGTCGTTTGAAATATAAGGCGAGTTTATTACCATTCCTCCAACTTTTCCAATATGGATATCTGTTTTGGTCATTAGCAAATGACCGGCGCGATCGAAGGCGCGGCCGCCTCGTCAGAGGCAGGACAGAGCGGAAAGAGCGAAGTCGAGAAGTCGGAGCGCGGCGTAACCGGAACGCCGCGATTGAACCAAACCCTGGGGTCCCCGAATGTACCAATACGATCAGTACGACCAGACCATCGTCGACGAACGCGTCGCGCAATACAGCGACCAGGTCCGCCGCCGTCTGTCGGGCGAATTGAGCGAAGAAGAGTTCCGTCCGCTGCGCCTGCAAAACGGCCTGTACTATCAGCGCCACGCCTACATGCACCGCATCGCGATTCCGTACGGCAATCTGCGCAGCGACCAGCTCCGCATGCTCGGCACGATCGCGCGCGAGCACGACCGCGGCTACGGCCACTTCTCGACGCGTTCGAACATCCAGTACAACTGGATCAAGCTCGAAGAAACGCCGGAAATCCTGCGCAAGCTGGCGTCGGTGCAGATGCACGGCATCCAGACGTCGGGCAATTGCATCCGCAACATCACCGCCGACCAGTTCGCGGGCGTCGCCCCCGACGAGATCGTCGATCCGCGCCCGTGGGCCGAAATCCTGCGCCAATGGTCGACGTTCCACCCCGAATTCGCGTGGCTGCCGCGCAAGTTCAAGATCGCCGTGTCGGGCTCGAAGGAAGACCGCGCCGCCGTGCAGATCCACGATCTGGGCGTCTACCTCGACCGTAACGAGCAGGGCGAAATCGTCGCGAGCATCCTGGCGGGCGGCGGTCTTGGCCGCACGCCGATCGTCGGCAGCATCATCAAGCGCGACCTGCCGTGGCAGCACCTGCTGACCTACTGCGAAGCCGTGCTGCGCGTGTACAACCGCTATGGCCGCCGCGACAACATGTACAAGGCGCGCATCAAGATCCTCGTGAAGGCGCTCTCGCCAGCGAAGTTCGCCGAGCAGGTCGAAGAAGAGTGGCAGCACCTGAAGGACGGCCCCTCGACGCTCACGCAGGAAGAACTCGATCGCGTCTCGCAGTATTTCGTGCCGCCGGCGTATGAAAAGATCGCCGACACGGATACGTCGTACGAGAAGCATCTGCTGGAAAATCGCGCCTTCTCGCGCTGGGTCGAGCGCAACGTGCGCCCGCACCGCGTGCCGGGCTACGCGTCGGTCACGCTCTCGCTCAAGCCGCGCAACATCGCGCCGGGCGATGCCACCGACGTGCAGATGGAAGCCGTGGCCGGTTGGGCCGACGAATACTCGTTCGGCCAGATCCGCGTCTCGCACGAGCAGAACCTGATCCTCGCCGACGTCAAGAAGCGCGATCTGTTCGCGCTGTGGGAAAAGGCCAAGGCGCAAGGTTTCGCGACCGCGAACATCGGCCTCTTGACCGACATCATCGCGTGCCCGGGCGGCGACTTCTGCTCGCTCGCCAATGCGAAGTCGATTCCCATCGCGCTGGCGATCCAGGAGCGCTTCGACAACCTCGACTTCGTCTACGACCTGGGCGACCTGTCGCTGAACATCTCGGGCTGCATCAACGCATGCGGTCACCACCACGTCGGCAACATCGGCGTGCTGGGCGTCGACAAGGATGGTTCGGAGTGGTATCAGGTCACGCTCGGCGGCGAGCAGGGCAACGGCGCCAACGGCGCACGCCTTGGCCGCGTGATCGGCCCGTCGTTCTCGGCGGAAGAGATGCCCGACGTGGTGCAGAAGGTGATCGACACGTTTGTCGAGCATCGCATCGACGACGAGCGTTTCATCGATACGTACGACCGCATCGGCCTCGCGCCGTTCAAGGAGCGCGTGTACGCATCGCGCCAGCCGGCCCACGCTTAATGGACGCAACTGAAGCACGCAACGAGACTACGAGATTCGAGCAATGGCATTGATCATCAAAAAACGCGAGATCGTTGAAGACAACTGGCAAGTCGTGCGTGCGGCCGAAGACGGCGCATTGCCCGAGGTTGCCGCGCTGCCCGCGGGCAAGGTGCTGGTGCCGCTCGCTTACTGGCAAGCGCAGCGCGATGCACTGGTCGCTTCGCGCGGCAAGGATGAACTCGGCGTGTGGCTCGCGCCGGACAGCGAACCGGCCGATATCGCCGCCGACTTCGACAAGCTCGCGCTGATCGGCGTGGACTTCCCCGTGTTCCGCGATGGCCGCGGGTTCTCGATCGGCCGTCTGCTGCGCGAGCGCTATGGCTACCAGGGCGAGCTGCGCGCGATCGGCGACGTGCTGCGCGACCAGCTGCGTTTTCACGAGCGCTGCGGCTTCGATGCGTTCGCCGTGCGCGCCGACAAGGACATCCACGACGCGCTCAAGGCGTTCACCGAGTTCACGGTGCAATACCAGGGCGCCTTCGACGAACCGTCGCCGCTGTTCCGCCGCCGTCTGGCCCAACAAGCGCGACAAGGTTCGGCAGCATGAGCACCGTCGCGAACGAAATCACGGCTGAGCTGCAGGCGAAGATCGGGCGCCTCGACGCGCTGCTCGATTCGATTGCGGCGCGTCACGCCGACGTGAAGCTGGCCAGCAGCCTCGCAGCCGAAGACATGCTGCTCACGCACGCGATTCTTTCGCGCGGCGTGAAAATCGGCGTCTTCTCGCTGAACACGGGCCGCCTGCACGCCGAAACGCTCGGCATGATCGACGTGGTGCGCGAGCGCTACGGCTACGAGATCGAGCAGTTTCATCCGCAACAGGATGCCGTCGACGAATACGTCGCCCAGCACGGCCTGAATGCGTTCTACGAGAGCGTCGATCTGCGCAAGCGCTGCTGCGAAATCCGCAAGGTCGAACCGCTGAACCGTGCGCTGTCGGGCATTTCCGCCTGGGTCACGGGCCAGCGCCGTGAGCAGTCGGTCACGCGTGCGGAGCTGCACGAGGAAGAACGCGACGAAGCGCGCAACATCGACAAGTTCAATCCGCTCGCGGACTGGACCGAAGCCGATGTCTGGGCTTACCTGCGCGCCAATGACGTGCCCGTGAACCCGCTGCACGCCCGCGGCTATCCGAGCATCGGCTGCGAGCCCTGCACCCGTGCGATCCGTCCCGGCGAAGACAGCCGCGCGGGCCGCTGGTGGTGGGAGTCGCGCGACACGAAGGAATGTGGCTTGCACATCACGTCCGTGTCGGCCATTCCGGTCGTCGAAGTGTCGTCCATCGGCCAGGCGAACTAAGATTGAATTTTGTCGCGCTGTCGAAACGACGGCGCGAACGTCGAATACCGAGTACCGCGCGCCCAGCAAAAGGGGTGCGAACAAAGGAAGGATCCGAACATGAGCACCACGCTCGACTCAGCAGTGAACGCACCGCTCCAGGTCACGGCGAACCGCATGGACCATCTCGACTGGCTCGAAGCCGAGTCGATCCACATCCTGCGTGAACTCGTCGCCGAATGCAGCAAGCCTGCGCTGCTGTTCTCGGGCGGCAAGGACTCGGTCGTCGTGCTGGCGCTCGCATTGAAGGCGTTCGGCCTCGGCGCGAACCGCAAGACCGCGCTGCCGTTTCCGCTCGTGCACATCGACACGGGCCACAACTACGAAGAAGTGATCGACTTCCGCGATCGCCGCGCAGCCGAAATCGGCGCGGAACTCGTGGTCGGTCACGTCGAAGATTCGATCAAGAAGGGCACCGTGCGCCTGCGCCGCGAAACCGATTCGCGCAACGCCGCGCAAGCGGTCACGCTGCTGGAAACCATCGAAGAATATGGCTACACGGCGATGATCGGCGGTGCGCGCCGCGACGAAGAGAAGGCCCGCGCGAAGGAGCGTATCTTCTCGTTCCGCGACGAATTCGGCCAGTGGGACCCGAAGGCGCAGCGCCCGGAACTCTGGAGCCTCTACAACGCGCGTCTGCACAAGGGCGAGCACCTGCGCGTGTTCCCCATCTCGAACTGGACCGAACTCGACGTGTGGCAATACATCGAGCGCGAGAAGCTCGAACTGCCGTCGATCTACTATGCGCACCAGCGCGAGATCGTGCGCCGCAACGGCCTGCTCGTGCCGGTCACGCCGCTCACGCCGATGAAGGAAGGCGAGGTCAGCGAAATGGCGCAGGTGCGTTTTCGCACCGTGGGCGACATCAGCTGCACGTGCCCGGTGGCGAGCGATGCCGACAACGTCGAGAAGATCATCGCCGAAACGGCCGTGACCGAGATCACGGAACGCGGTGCGACGCGCATGGACGACCAGGCGTCGGAAGCCGCGATGGAACAGCGCAAGAAGCAAGGTTATTTCTAAAGAGCACGCAGAGGAAAGAATAGACATGGTTACGACGCATCAACCTGAAGACCTCGGCGTGCTGCGCTTCATCACGGCGGGCAGCGTGGACGACGGCAAGAGCACGCTGATCGGCCGCCTGCTGTACGACAGCAAGGCTGTTCTGAGCGATCAGCTCTCGGCGCTGTCGCGTGCGAAGAACAAGCGCACGGTGGGCGACGAGATCGACCTGTCGCTGCTCACCGACGGCCTCGAGGCCGAGCGCGAGCAGGGCATCACGATCGACGTGGCATACCGCTATTTCGCCACGGCCAAGCGCAAGTTCATCATCGCCGACACGCCGGGCCACGAGCAGTACACGCGCAACATGGTCACGGGCGCTTCGACGGCGCACGCCGCGATCATCCTGATCGACCCGACGCGCGTGACGGTCGAGAACGGCGTGACGCAACTGCTGCCGCAAACCAAGCGCCACAGCGCCATCGTCAAGCTGCTGGGCCTGCAGCACGTGATCGTCGCGATCAACAAGATGGATCTCGTCGACTACAGCGAAGCGACGTTCAATCTGATCCGCGAAGCCTATGTCGTGCTCGCGCGCCAGCTCGGCCTCACCGACGTGCGTTTCGTGCCGGTGTCGGCGCTCAAGGGCGACAACATCGTCGCCGCCAGCGAGCGTATGCCGTGGTACGCCGGCGAGCCGCTCCTCGACGTCCTCGAACAACTGCCGCTCGCGCCGGCCACGGGCGAAGCGCTGCGCTTCCCGGTGCAGTGGGTCGCGCGCCAGGACGGTTCCAGCGCCGACGACTTCCGCGGCTACATGGGCCGTGTCGAAGCGGGCGAAGTGAAGCTCGGCGACGCCATCTCGGTGCTGCCGGCGGGCCGCAGCGCAACGGTGGCCGAAATCATCGCACCGGTGCCGGGCGGCACGGCGCAGGTCGATCGCGCATTCGCGGGCCAGACCGTCACGATCCGTCTCGCGGAAGACGTGGACGTTTCGCGCGGCGACACCTTCGTGCCGGCGGCCGATGCCGCGCAACCCGCGAAGAAGCTCGAAGCGGACCTGTGCTGGTTCGACGACGAGCCGCTCTCGCCGCAGCGCAAGTACCTGCTCAAGCAGACCACGAGCACGGTGTTCGCGAAGATCGGCGCGGTCAAGCAGGTGCTCGACGTGCATACGCTGTCGCACGCGACCGACCGCCACGAACTCGCGATGAACGATATCGGCCGCGTGGCGCTCTCGCTGCAGAAGCCGCTCGTCTGCGACCTGTATGATGCGAATCCTGGCACCGGCGCATTCGTGCTGATCGACGAAGCGACGCATCACACGGTGGCCGCGGGCATGATCCGCGCGTACTCGGCGTAAGGCGCTGCGCGAGATTGCGGCCGCGCGCGGCCGCAACAATGGATTGGAAGCATATGGGCAAGGTATATCTGATCGGCGCGGGACCGGGCGCAGCGGACCTCATCACGGTGCGCGGCGCACGCCTGCTCGCGAGCGCCGACGTCGTGCTGCACGACGCGCTCGTCGAGCCGGCCATGCTCGAGTACGCGCCGCCAAGCGCGAAGTTCATCGCGGTCGGCAAGCGCTGCGGGCAGCGCTCCACGGCGCAGCACTTCATCAACAAGCAACTCGTCGATGCGGCGCGCGAGCACGCCGTGGTCGTGCGCCTGAAGGGCGGCGATCCGATGCTGTTCGGCCGTGCCGACGAGGAAATGCGCGCGCTCGAAGCGGCCGGCATCGCGTTCGAAGTCGTGCCGGGCATTACGGCGGCGCTGGCGAGCGCGGCGACGCTGCAACGCTCGCTCACGCTGCGCGGTGTGGCGCGCAGCGTGGCGCTTGCCACGTATTCGCGCGCGGCGGGCAGCGAGGAGATTCGCGAGCAGGTCAACGCCGATTCGCTCGTGTTCTACATGGGCCGCGACAGCGCTCCCGAGATCGCGCGCCAGCTGATCGAGGCGGGCCGCGCGGGCGCCACGCCGGTGGCGATCGTCGAAGCCTGCAGCACGGCACGCGAGCGCACGCTGACGCTGACGCTGGCGAGCCTCGCAGCGGGCGAGGCGCAGGACTGGCTCGACCCGGCGCAGCCGAGCCTGCTCATGATCGGCGATGCGTTCGCCGAACGCTCGGGGCAGGCGCAACGCGAGGACGAAGCGCAGGACGACCATCGAGGCCGTCGCGCAGCGGCTTAAGCGCCACGCGAAAGAGGGCAGCAAAGCAAAACGGGCTCGCTGAAAAGCGAGCCCGTTTTTTTATGCGTGCCCGGTTCTAGTCGCGGTCGTTTTCGATGCAGTACCGCACGATCGCATCGAGCACCGCATCGTCCTCGCCGACGGCGCCGGCACAACGCAGGCGCACATCCGGATGCTCGCTCTGACATTGCGCGATCAGCGCGGGCAGATCGCGGCGCACGTGGCCGCCCTGACCAAAGAACACGGGCACGACCGTGATCGTGTCACAGCCTGCCGCGACCTGGCCGGCGATCGCATCCGGCAGGCTCGGCGTCATGAGTTCGAGAAAGGCGAGGCCGACCGGACCCGCATCGCCGCGCGTGGCGGAAAGCTTCGCGGCGAGCCGCTGGAACGGCTCCTGCCAGCGCGCGTCGCGCGCGCCGTGGCCGAAGAGAATCATGCCCTGCGTGCCCATGCTTGCGAGCCTGTGCGAATTAGCGGCCGAACTATCGGCTGAACGCTACCGGCATCAATGCCGGTCGACCCATTTGAGCCCGATCAGCCCGACCGCGAGATAGATGAGCCCCGGTGTCGCTGCCGTGAGCGGCGCGGGCCAGGTGTTCAGTGTACCCACGTGCGAGAACAGCGTGTTGACGAGCTGGAAGCTCATGCCGAGCATGATCCCGCCGAACACCTTCATGCCCACCACGCCGGCGCGCGTATGCAGATACGCGAACGGCAGCGAGAGTACGAGCATCACGAACACGGCGAACGGGTAGAGCAGCTTGCGCCAGAACGCGATCTGGTAGCGCTGCGCGTCCTGATGGTTCTCGGTCAGATGCTGGATGTAGCGGAACAGGTTGAACATCGACATGCGGTCGGGCGAAACGAGCAGCACCGAGAGAATGTTCGGCGTGAGCTCCGAGCGCAGCGAGTATTCGGGCGCCGAAGTCTGCTCGGCGCGATAGACCGGATTGAGCGCGTCGACCGGCTGGTTCTGCGGCGGCGGCACGCCGATCAGTTGCGTATCGGTCACGTCCTTGAGCAGCCAGTGGCCCGGCGGCTGGAACGTGCCGCTCTTCGCGAGGCGCACGTTCGAGAGCCGGAACTGCGAGTCGAATTCGTAGATGCGCACGTTCGTGATGGTCGCATCGGGCAGCAGTTCGCCGACGTTCACGAAGCGCGTGACCTGTTCGCCGTCGGCGCGTGCGGAGAGCGTGTCCTTCACCCACACACCCGACTGGAAGTTGCTCGACACGGCCGAGCCCAACGCCTCGAGACGCACGCGCTCGGAGAGCTGGTCGGTGTAAGGGCCGACCACTTCGCCGATCAGGTAGGTGAGCAGCACGAGCGGCACGCCGATCTTGAGCAGCGAGCGCAGCGCCTGGTTGGTGGCGAGACCCGACACACGAAAGATCGTGTATTCGGAGTTCGCGGCCATTTGCGCGAACACGTAGATCGCGGCAATGAGCGCCGCGACCGGGATGATCTCGTAGAGCCGCGAGGGCGCCTGGAGCGCCACGCGCAGCACCGCGTACTGAAATTTGTAGTTGCCGTGGCCGACCGAGTTCAGCTCGTTGATGAGGTCGAAGAAGAAGAACAGGCCGGAGAAGGCGAACAGGATGAAGATGAACGTCAGGTAGACCTGGCGAGCGAAGTATTTTTCGTAGATGCGCATCGGTCAGTTTCCCTCTCAGTTGCCAGGAGAGGCGCGCCGGAACATCGCACGTGTAAAGAGCGGCCGGTTGCGCACGCGTATCCAGAAGATGAACACGACGAGCGCGAGCACCACGGCGTGCAGCAGGACGAGACCGACGCCGAAGGGCATCTTGCCTTGCTCGATCTGCGACTGCACGACGTTGAGCAGGTTCGAATAGGTGAGGTAGATCAGCACCGCCATCACGAGATTGATCGTGCGGCTGCGGCGCGGGTTCTGGTAGGCGAGCGGAATGCCGAGCAGCATCAGGTTGATCGCGATGAGCGGCAGGCCGGCGCGCCAGGCGAGTTCGCCCAGGTTGTCGTTGGTCGGGTGGCGCAGAAGGCCCGGCGTGGACGTGGTGCTCGCCGAGGGTGTGTTCACGAGCGGCTGGCTCGTGATCTTCACGCCGTAACGCTGAAATTCGCTGATGCGAAAGTCCGGGTGGCCGGGCTCGCCGTCGTAGCGGCGGCCGTTTTCGAGCACGACGAAACGGTCGCCGCCCTTCATGGTCTCGGTGTGGCCCGTCTTCGAGACGATGACGCTCACCTTGCCGTTTTCCGTGCTCGTGACGAACACGTTCTCCACGCGGCCCTGGTCGGGGCTCATGCTCTCGATGAAGAACACGCGGTGCGTGGTGGGCGATTCGCGGAACTGGCCGGGCGCGAGCAGCGACACTTCATCGCGCTGCTGGAAGCGCGCGCGAATCAGCTTGCTTTGCGCATTCGACCACGGCCAGCCGATGAACGCGAAGAACACGATGAGCAGGATGATCGGCGCGGCAAAGGTGGCGACCGGTTTGATCAGGCGCGTGAGGCTCACCCCGGAGGAGAGCCACACGACCATTTCGGAATCCTTGTACCAGCGCGTGAGGACGAACAGGATCGACACGAACAGCGTGACGATGAGCATGACGGCCATGTAGCCGATCACGGTGAGTCCGATCAGCAC
>NZ_JBMIQH010000044.1:0-59713 GCF_056155635.1 Paraburkholderia sp. BR10141
CGATGATAGTGCGGATTGCCCGTGTGAAAGTAGGTAATCGTCAGGCTCCTTATGCAGCAAGTCCAGAACCCCGGTGTCTCCGAAAGAGAACCGGGGTTCTGGCGTTTGCGCTTCTTCAGATGCAGAAAACAAAAAAGCCGTCCAATGGACGGCTTTTTGCGTTGGTGCCTCGAATTACTGCTGCGCCAGAAATTTCGTCGCCAGATGCACCCAAAACGACGAACCAACCGGCAGCAGTTGATCGTTGAAGTCATAGCTCGCGTTGTGCAGCATGCAAGGGCCTGCGCCGTGCCCTGCATCACGGTGACCGCCTTCGCCGTTGCCGAGAAACGCGTAGCAGCCCGGTTTCTCCAGCAGCATGAACGAGAAGTCCTCGGCGCCCATGGTCGGTTCGACGTTCGCATCGACGTGATCGGCGCCGACAACCTCGCGCATGACCTCCGCGGCGAATTGCGCCTCCGCGCTGCTGTTCACCGTCGGCGGATAGTTGCGATGGAAGGTGATGTCGACCGAGCAGTCGTACGCATCAGCTGTGCTCTCGGCGATCTTGCGCAGTCGCGATTCGATCAGATCCAGCGTTTCCGTCGTGAAGGTACGCACCGTTCCCGCGATCCACGCCGTATTCGGTACCACGTTGACCGCGTCGCCCGCATGAATCTGCGTGATCGAGAGCACGGCCGTATCGAGCGGCTTCTTGTTGCGCGTGATGATGCTCTGCAACCCGTTCGCGATCTGCACCGCCGTGAAGACCGGATCGCGGCCGTTGTGCGGTAACGCGGCGTGCGAACCTACACCCTTGATTTCAATGCGGAATTCGTTGCTCGAGGCCATAATCGGCCCTTCGGTCACGCCGAAGTAGCCGGCTGGCATGCCCGGCCAGTTATGAATGCCGAATACGGCGTCCACAGGAAATTGTTTGAAGAGGCCATCTTCGATCATGGCTTTCGCGCCGGCGCCGCCTTCTTCGGCGGGCTGGAAAATGAAGACGATCGTGCCGTCGAACTGTCCGTGCCGCGCGAGATATTGCGCCGCGCCAAGCAGCATCGCGGTATGGCCGTCGTGGCCGCACGCGTGCATCTTGCCTTCGTTGCGCGAGCGATGGTCGAACGTATTGAGTTCCTGGATCGGCAACGCGTCCATATCGGCGCGTAATCCGACCATCCGTTTGCCGGTGCCGCGTTTGAGCACGCCGACAACGCCGGTTTGGCCCATGCCGCGATGCACTTCAATGCCCCATTCCGTGAGCTTTGCCGCAACGAGGTCGGAGGTTTGGGTTTCTTCGTAGCGAAGTTCGGGATGCGCGTGGATCGTTCGTCGGAGGCCCTGAATTTCGCCTTGGGCGGCCTGGATTTCCGGGATCAGTTTCATGGCGGACGGTGCTCGAAAAGTGGTCGCCCGGCCTTCGTCTCCAAAATAGGCCGGGTCTAGACGGACCATTCTACGCCGAACCTTTTTTTTCGCGCCAACCGACAGGGTGCGTACAGGGCTCGCACCCCGAACATAATAAAATCGCTTTTACGACAAAACGCCTCACCCACGGATTTCCGATGAACGCCCCAGCCGAATTTGCCCGTGCAGTTTGCCCGCACGATTGTCCCGATACCTGCGCGATGCGCGTGAGCGTCGAAAATGGCCGGGCGATCAAGGTGAGCGGCGACCCCGACCACCCGCCCACGCAAGGCGTGCTGTGCACGAAGGTGACCCGCTATGCGGAGCGCGTCCATCATCCGAAACGTTTGACGCAGCCGATGAAGCGTGTGGGGCGCAAGGGGGAAGGGCGTTTCGAGCCGATCAGCTGGGAGGAAGCCTGTCGCATCGCAGCCGAACGCCTCAGCGAAATCGCGCGGCGCGCGCCCGAAGCGATCCTGCCGTACAGCTATGCCGGCACGATGGGACTCGTTCAGGGCGATAGCATCGCCCAGCGCTTCTTCCACAAGCTCGGCGCATCGCGTCTCGATCGCGCGATCTGCGCGGCGGCAGGCGCCGCCGGCCTGCGTTATACGTTCGGCTCGAGCCTCGGCATGCTCACCGAGTATTTCGCGGAAAGCGAAGTGATCCTGATCTGGGGCGCCAACCCTATTGCGTCGAACCTGCACTTCTGGACCCGCGCGCAGGAAGCGAAACGCAACGGCGCGAAGCTGATCGCGATCGACCCCTATCGCTCGCTGACGGCCGAAAAGTGCCATCAGCACATTGCGCTCAAGCCCGGCACGGACGGCGCACTCGCGCTCGGCATGATGCACGTACTGATCACCGAGGACCGTCTCGATCACGATTACATTGCGGCCCACACGCACGGCTTCGACGCGCTGAAGGCGCGTGCGCTGACCTATACGCCCGCACGTGTCGCCGCGATCTGCGGCATCGAGGAGCAGGCAGTCGTCGATCTCGCGCGCCTCTACGCCTCGACGCGCAAGGCGGCAATTCGCATGAACTATGGCCTGCAGCGCGTGCGCGGCGGCGGCAACGCCGTGCGTGCCATCGCCTGCCTGCCCGCGTTGACCGGTGCATGGCGCGAGCGCGCGGGCGGCGTGCTGCTTTCGTCGTCTGGCTGGGCGCCCGTCGATGCGAACGCGCTCCAGCGTCCGGATCTGATCCCGGGCTGGCCGCAGCATCAGCCGCGCATCGTCAACATGAACCAGATTGGCAACGCGCTCACGCACGAAGGCGACGCCGCATTCGGGCCGAAGGTCGAAGCGATCGTCGTCTACAACTCGAATCCCGTTGCGGTTGCGCCCGAGTCGGCGAAGGTCGCGGCTGGCTTCGCGCGCGAGGACCTCTTTACGATCGTGCTCGAGCAGTTCCAGACCGACACCGCCGATTACGCCGATCTACTGCTGCCGGCCACGACCCAGCTCGAACATCTCGACGTCCACAAGTCGTACGGCCACACGCACGTCATGGCGAACTTGCCGGCCATCGCGCCCGTTGGCGAGGCGCGGCCGAATACCGAAATCTTCCGCTGCATCGCACGCGCGATGGGTCTGACAGAGCCGGCGCTGTTCGAAAGCGATGAAGACGTGGCGGCCCATGCATTCGACTGGAACGATCCCGCACTGGGCGGCGCCGACTGGGCGGCGCTCAAGCGCGAAGGCTGGCTGAAGCTGAACATCGCCGAAGCGCCGTTTGCGAACGGCGGTTTTCGCACGCCGACGGGCAAGTGCGAGTTCCATAGCGAGGCGCTTGCGAAGGCCGGGCTCGATCCGCTGCCCGATTACCTGCCGCCGCACGAGTCGACGGACGGCGCGCCCGAACTCGCCGCGCGTTATCCGCTCGCGATGATCTCGCCGCCTGCGCGCAACTTCCTGAACAGCACCTTCGTGAACGTGGAAAGCTTGCGCGCGACCGAAGGGGAGCCGCACGTGGACCTCCATCCGGCCGACGCCGCCCGCCGCGAGATTGCTGACGGCGACGAGGTTCGCGTGTTCAACGACCGCGGCTCGATGCGCGCGCGGGCGCGTGTGACCGATCGGGCGCGCAGCGGTCTCGTGGTCGGCCTGTCGATCTGGTGGAAGAAGCTTGCGCCGGATGGCCGCAACGCCAACGAAGTGACGAGCCAGGCGCTTACCGATCTTGGCGGCTCAGCGACTTTCTATGACTGCCTCGTCGAGGTCGAGCGCGCCTGAAAGCGCCTCAAGCTACCGCTAGCCGCCCCGCAACGTGCGTTCGAGGGGCCTTTCTAACTCGCTGATTTGCTGACATAAAAGCTGGGTCGCCATGCTACGATCCAATTTTTTAGCACGACCATTCGAAAAATCAAGGAGGAGACGCTGCATGGAAAAAGTCTGGCTGAAATCGTACCCGCCCGGCGTTCCCGCTGAAATCGACGCAAGCCGTTACGCGTCCATCACTGCGCTGCTCGAGGAGAGCTTCAGCGAATTCCGTGCAAAGCCCGCTTTCGCCTGCATGGGCAAGACGATCACCTACGGCGAGCTGGACCAGCTCTCCCAGCGTCTGGCCGCGTGGTTCCAGTCGCGCGGCATCGCACGTGGTGCGCGCATCGCGCTCATGATGCCCAACGTGCTCCAGTATCCGGTCGCGCTCGCCGCAGTGCTGCGCGCGGGGTATGTCGTCGTGAACGTCAATCCGCTCTACACGCCGCGCGAACTCGAACACCAGTTGAAGGACAGCGGAGCCGAGGCGATCGTCGTCCTCGAGAATTTTGCCGGAACCGTAAGCGCGGTCGTCGCCAATACGCGCGTGAAGCACGTGCTGGTCGCGGCGATGGGCGACCTCCTTGGCGCGAAGGGCTTCATCGTCAACTTTGTCGTGCGAAGCGTGAAGAAGATGGTGCCTGCCTGGAACCTGCCCGGCCACGTGCGCTTCAACGACGCGCTCGCCGAAGGTGCGCGCACTGGCTTCAAGCGCGTCGAACAGACGCCCGAGGACGTCGCCTTCCTGCAGTACACGGGCGGCACGACCGGTGTGGCCAAGGGGGCGACGCTGCTGCATCGCAACCTGATCGCCAACGTGCTGCAGTCGGCGGCATGGACCGAGCCCGCGCTGGCGAAATTGCCGTCCGGTACGCAACCGGTGACGGTCGCGGCGCTGCCTCTTTATCACGTGTTCGCCCTGACCGTTTGCGGGCTGCTGACGCTGCGCACCGGCGGTCTCGCGATCCTGATTCCGAATCCGCGCGATATCGCGGGCATGATCAAAGAGCTGCGCGGGTACTCGATCACGTGTTTCCCCGCGGTGAATACGCTCTACAACGCGATGCTCAACCATCCGGAATTCGGCAATCTGGACTTCACGCACCTGCTCGTTGCGAACGGCGGCGGCATGGCGGTGCAGGAAGCGGTGGCCAAGCGCTGGTACGAGCGCACGCATACGCCGATCGTCGAAGGCTACGGCCTTTCGGAAACCTCACCCAGCGTGACCTGCAATCCGGTCACGGCGACGGAATACACCGGCACGATCGGCTTGCCGCTGCCTTCCACTGAAATCTCGATTCGCGACGACGCCGGCAACGAACTGCCGATCGGCGAGGCGGGCGAGATCTGCATCCGTGGGCCGCAGGTGATGGCGGGCTACTGGCAGCGGCCCGAAGAAACGGCGAAGGTCATGACGCCGGACGGCTACTTCAAGTCGGGCGACATCGGTCTCATCAACGCGCGCGGCTACATCAAGCTCGTCGACCGCAAGAAGGACATGATTCTGGTCTCGGGCTTCAATGTGTATCCGAACGAGGTCGAGGATGTCGTGGCCAAGCTGCCGGGCGTGTTCGAAGTGGCGGCGGTGGGCGTGCCGGACCAGAATTCGGGCGAGGCGGTGAAGCTCTATATCGTCAAGAAGGACCCGGCGCTCACCGACAAGGACGTGTTCGAGTACTGCAAGACGCAGCTCACCGGCTACAAGCGGCCGAAGATCATCGAGTTCCGCAACGATCTGCCCAAGAGCAACGTCGGCAAGATCCTGCGCCGCGAGCTGCGCGACGGTCGCGCCTGAAAACGCAAGAGCGAAGCGAAAGTCCAGCGAGTCAAAAGCGAAGAGCGGCCTGCCCGTCGAGGGCAGGCTGCTTTTTTGTCGTGTGCACTGTGGCGAAACGACAAAACGCACCCAAGAAAAAAGGCGCCCGGAGGCGCCTTCGAGATTACAGCGACTGTTCTTCTTAGAACTTGTGACGGATACCAACGCGAGCCGTGAACACGTTGTTCGTGCTCGACGGCGTCAGGCCGTTGATCGACGCGACAGCGGTGTTGCCCGTCGAGTCGGAGCCCGTAGCGTGCTGGTACACGCCGATCAGGTAGACGTCCGTGCGCTTCGACAGGAAGTAGTCCGTGCCCAGTGCGTACTGGAAGTACTTCGCGCCGCTTTCGCTCGTGCCGTTCGCACGCGTGACGCTGCTGCCGTCCGTGAAGTCGAACGCGAAGCCTGCCAGCAGGGCCGGCGTGAACTGGTACTTGATGTTCGCTTCGACGTTGTTGAAGTTGGCATTCGTGCCGCGTTGGAACAGCGAGGTCGACGTCTGGCCGAGGTTGCGGAAGCTGACGTTCGAGTACGTCAGGCCGAGCGTTGCTGCGCCGAACGTGTATGCGCCGCCTGCGCCGATGACCTGGTACGTGTTGGCCGATGCGAAGCCGCCGTACACCGGATTGAACGAAGTGCCCGTAACACCCTTTACACCCGTCTGCGGCGAGGCGGTGCCGCCGTTGTTGAACAGGCCGCCGGTAGCGTTCGGCGTGCGTGCGTTCAAGTATCCAACGCCGAGGACGAGGGGACCGTTGTTGTAGCCAGCGCCCAACGACCAGATCTGGTTCGCCGAGAAGTCGCCTGCCTGGCCGCCGAAGCTGTACGTGCCGCCGAACGTCAGGCCAGCGTAGTTGGCGCTGGTGAACTTGACCGTGTTGTTCGTACGGTAGGCGTTGTTGAAGTTGTCCAGATCCTGCGGGTGAGCAGCGATGTAGCCACCCCACTGATCGCCTGCTTCGAGCGGGCCGACGTAGTCGACGACGGAGTCGTACTGGCGACCCAGCGTGACCGTGCCGAACTGCGAGCTCGAGAGACCAACGTAAGCCTGACGACCGAACATCAGGCCGCCCTGGCCGAGCTTGCCGGTGTTCACGTCAAAGCCGTTTTCCAACACGAAGACTGCCTTCAGGCCGCCGCCGAGGTCTTCAGCGCCGCGCAGGCCGAAACGGCTGCCTTGCATCACGCCGCTCGACAGGTTGTACAGGTGCTTGCCACCCGAATTCGTGTTGATGTTGAAACCTTCGTCGATGATGCCATACAGCGTGACGCTGCTCTGGGCGTGAGCAACGCCCGCGAACGCGCCCAGCGCAGCCAGCGCGAGAAGCGACTTCTTCATTGAATGATCTCCAGTGTTTGCGAATCTTTTGCGTCTTTTAACGGGACCGGTTTTTTATAGTGCGGGGTCCTGTCCTTCTAACTTCGCGAGAAGTTGCACGTAATGTAACAAAAGGGTTAACAGTCACAAAGGAAAAGCCTGGGCCTCGCTAAGTACCTGTTTCGTTTACACAACATGGTCTAGAATATGCAGCTATCTATCGGCGCTGCCCCGGATTGACGGATGTCCGTGAGTTTGTGTAGTGGTGAAAGGGCAGTCCGGGCGAGCGACCAATCCGGCTCGCCAACGAAATGAAAGGGAGGCTGGATGACGCTAGATGACTTGATTACCGAATTCGACCGGGGCCTGCGCTCTCTCACCGGCGTGTCGCGCATGACGCGTCCGATGCCGCAGCCTTCCCCCGTGACCATCGAAGTGACGCCCGAGGGCGATGCCGTACCAGCCGGCAGCGAACTCACGCCTGCCGAGCGCACGCACGCCGCCGGCCTCATGCGCGTCAATCACGTCGGCGAAGTGTGCGCGCAGGCGCTGTATCAGGCGCAGAAAATCTCGGCGCGCTCGCCCTCGCTCAGGGCGGCCTTCGAGCAAGCCGCGCGCGAGGAAGAGGACCACCTCGCGTGGACCTCGCGCCGGCTACAGGCGCTCGACTCGCGTCCGAGCCTGCTCAATCCGCTCTGGTACGCAGGCGCGCTCGCGATCGGCTTCGCCGCCGGCCGCCTGGGTGACAAGGTGAGCCTCGGCTTCATGGCCGAAACCGAGCGCCAGGTCGAGCATCATCTCGACAGCCACCTCGACAGCTTGCCGCCCGCCGATCTCGAGTCGCGCGCGGTCGTCGAGCAAATGCGCGCCGACGAAATCTCGCACGCAAAATCGGCCGCCGATCTGGGCGGAGTCGAATTGCCTTTGCCGGTGCGTTCGCTAATGCGTGTAGCATCGAAAGTGATGACGCGAACCGCCTACTACATCTGATTAATGCGTATGGGCCGGCAATCGCTGTCGGTCCATACTCGGATTAATCTTTCAGAGCTTTCAGCCCCCGGTTTTAATCCCCGCAAGCCCCCCGCTCGATCCCTCCGTAGGCCGTTTATCGCCGCGCTTTTCACGTATCACCTTCAGAACCTGCGTTAGCTCATTCATTCATAACGGTTTTTGGCTTTTGTCGCGACTTCAACAAGTGCCGCTAAGTCCTTGTTCTAGCGGATAAATTTCGTCAAAAAACGTCCGGTCTCCCTTGACCCTCGTTGGGCGTTCCTCTAAAGTGGGAGACAGTGTGAGAAAGTGTATTTTTGTGTGATTTCAGGCGCGTATTCAGGTAGATTTTCCGGGATTTAGGCGGGCGGCCAAAAGCGCCGCATAAGGGGGAGCAAATTGTTCCAGGGGGCGTCGGCGCTAACACTCGATGCGAAAGGACGGATGTCGATTCCGTCTCGCTATCGGGAAGCGCTGCAACAACAGGCAGAAGGACGGGTGACGATCACCAAGCACCCGGACGGCTGCCTGTTGCTATTTCCGCGCCCCGAATGGGAAGTGTTCCGCTCGAAGGTCGCCGCGTTGCCGATGGACGCGCACTGGTGGCGCCGTATTTTTCTGGGCAATGCGTCCGACGTCGATGTCGATAGTGCTGGCCGCGTGCTCGTCTCACCTGAATTGCGTCTGGCGGCAGGAATGGAAAAGGAAGTCATGCTGCTCGGCATGGGTAGTCATTTTGAGTTGTGGGATGCGCAGACCTACGCCGCCAAGGAACAGGCGGCGATGGCGCAGGGCATGCCCGACGCCTTGAAAAATTTCACGTTCTGATCGCGGTTCAAAACGCTATGGCATCTGCGATGGGACAGGGACTGCAGCATCGCACGGTGCTGCTAGACGAAGCGGTGAACGCGCTGGTCACGCGCGCGGACGGCGTCTATGTGGACGGCACGTTCGGTCGCGGCGGGCACAGTCGCGCGATCCTCGGGCGTCTCGGCGAGGCCGGGCGCCTGATCGCGTTCGACAAGGACCCGCTGGCGATCGCGACGGCGCAAACCGTGAACGACGCGCGGTTCTCGATCGTGCATGAGAGTTTTGCTTCGCTGCGCGACGAGCTCGCGTCGCGCGGGGTAGGGCGTGTGTCGGGAATATTGCTGGACCTTGGCGTGTCGTCGCCGCAGTTCGACGATCCGCAGCGCGGTTTCAGTTTCCGCGCGGATGGCCCGCTCGACATGCGGATGGACCCGACGCGCGGCGAGTCCGCCGCTGACTGGCTCGCTCGGGCCACGTTGCAGGAACTGACGGAGGTAATTCGGGATTATGGGGAAGAACGGTTTGCTTTTCAGATTGCAAAGGCGCTTGTTGCTCGCCGGGCAGAGTCCGACCGTCTCGGGCCTCTCGACAGCACGGGCGAGCTTGCCCAAATCGTGGCTAACGTCGTCAAAACCCGTGAGAAGGGTAAGGACCCGGCAACCCGCACCTTTCAAGCTATACGGATTCACGTCAATCAAGAGCTTGCGGAGCTGCAGGTCGTTCTAGAAGCAGCACTGTCGTTGCTGGAACAGGGGGGGCGGCTGGTGGTCATCAGCTTTCATTCGCTCGAAGACCGGATCGTCAAGCGGTTCATGCAGGCGCACGCAAGCGCGCCGGCGGTCGATCGCCGCTTGCCGATCCGCGCCGTCGACCTGCCGAGCCCGCCGCTCAAGCTGCTCGGCCGCGTATTCGCGAGCGACGAAGAAGTCGCCGCGAATCCGCGCGCCCGCTCGGCCGTGATGCGCACCGCGGAGCGCGTCACGCCATGAATCGTCTGAACATCTTCCTGCTGATCGTCGTCATGGGGTGCGCGCTTTCCGTCGTGAACGCCACCAATCAGCAGCGCCAGATCTTCATCCAGTTGCAACGTGCGCAGTCGCAGGAGCATCAGCTTCAGCAGGACTACGCACAGCTTCAATATCAGCAGAGCGCGCTGTCGAGAACGTCGCGCATCGAACAGATCGCCACCGACTCGCTCAAGATGCAGCCCGTCACGACCGGACGCACGCAATATCTGACGCTCGCGCCCGGCAGCGCAACCGCCGTCGACGCACCCGTGCCGACCTCGGCGCCCCCGCAGGGCGCCGCGCCTACGCCTGCCCGCCGCGGAGGCACGCGATGAAAAAGGACAATCGCCGCAAGAGCGTTGCCTTCAGCGCCAACCCCATTCTCTCCGTGCGCCTGCCGATGTGGCGCTCGAAGCTCGTCGTATTCCTGCTCTTCATGGCGTTCGTCGCGCTTGCCGCGCGCGCATTCTGGATTCAGGGGCCAGGCAACGCGTTCTATCAGAAGCAGGGCGAAAGCCGCTACCAGCGCACGATCGAGTTACCGGCCACGCGCGGCAAGATTCTCGACCGTAACGGCCTCGTGCTCGCCACGAGCCTGCCCGTGCGCGCGATCTGGGCGATTCCCGAAGCCGTGCCCGACGATCTCGGCGCCGACAAGCTCAACCAGCTCGGCGCGCTGCTCGGCATGAACACGAAAGAGTTGCGTGCGAAGCTCCACGAAGACAAGACCTTCGTCTATGTGAAGCGCCAGGTGCCGCTCGACGTCGCGCAGAAAGTGACGGCGCTCGACATTCCGGGTATTTACCAGCGCAACGAATACAAGCGCTTCTATCCGGAAGGCGACGTCACCGCGCACTTGATCGGCTTCACCAACGTCGAGGACGAGGGCCAGGAAGGCGTCGAGCTGTCGGACCAGAAGGTGCTCGCGGGCGTGCCGGGCATTCGCCACGTCATCAAGGACCGCATGGGCCACATCGTCGAGGACGTCGACGAGACGGTCGTGCCCCACGATGGCAAGGACGTCGAACTGTCGATCGACAGCAAGATTCAGTACATCGCCTATTCGAACCTGAAGGCTGCCGTCGAGAAGTTCAGGGCCAAGGCCGGCGCTGCGGTGGTGGTGGACGTGCGCACGGGCGAAGTGCTCGCGCTCGTGAATTATCCGACCTACAACCCGAACGACCGCTCGCATCTCACGGGCGAGCAGCTTCGCAACCGCATCCTCACCGACGTGTTCGAGCCGGGTTCGATCATGAAGCCCTTCACGGTGTCGCTTGCGCTGGATCTGCACCGCGTCTCGCCGAGTACACTGGTGGATACGGGCGCGGGCCACTTCACCCTCGACGGTGCGACCATCACCGACGACGCCGGTTTTGGCGTGCTGACGGTGGGCGGCGTGATCCAGAAGTCGAGCAACATCGGCGCGACCAAGATCGCGATGACGCTCAAGCCCGAAGAAATGTGGGACATGTACACCAGCATCGGTCTCGGTCAGGCGCCGAAGGTCGGGTTCCCCGGCGCGGCGGCGGGCCGTTTGCGTCCGTGGAAAAGCTGGCGCCGCATCGAGCAGGCGACGATGTCCTACGGCTACGGCCTCTCCGTTTCGCTGTTCCAGCTCGCGCGCGCGTACACGGCGATCGCGCACGACGGCCAGATTCTGCCGGTCACGATCTTCCGCCACCCCGGCGACACGCAGCCGGTGCAGGGCACCCAGGTCTTCGCGCCGACCACGGCGCGTGAAGTGCGCACGATGCTGGAGAGCGTGGTGTCGAAGGACGGCACTTCGCCCGACGCCGCCGTGCCCGGCTACCGCGTGGGCGGCAAGTCCGGTACGGCGTACAAGCACGGCCCGCACGGCTACGATCATTCGAAATACCGCGCGTCGTTCGTCGGCATGGCGCCGATGCCGAATCCGCGCATCGTCGTGGCCGTCACGGTCGACGAACCGACGGCCGGCAGCCACTTCGGCGGTGCCGTGTCGGGTCCGGTGTTCTCGGGCATCGTCGGCGATACGCTGCGCTCGCTCAACGTTCCGCCGGATATGCCGGTGAAGCAGCTCGTCGTCGAGGATAACAGCGCCGCCGCCTCGGCCCCGGCCGTCGCGAACGCGCCCGCTGCGCCCGTGAAGCACGCGGCGAACACGCCTACCGCGAAAAGCGCCGCAGCCGCGCATCACATGACCGTCGCGGACAACGCGAAAAATCGACCCGGAGTCGTCCGATGAGCGCCACGCGCAACCAGCATCCCGCGCACCGGCAGATCGCGGACGCGCTCGCATGGCTGCGCGCGCACGTCGCGCCAGAAGCGGGCCTGCACGCCGATACGCGCTCGCTCAAGCCGGGCGATGTGTTTCTCGCCTACGCCGTCGAGGGCGCGGACAGCCGCCCGCACATCGCCAACGCGATCGAGCGGGGCGCTGCAGCCGTGCTGTATCAGCCGGAAGGGTATGCGGGCGAGAAGCTCGACGCGTCGATTGCGCTGGCTGTACCGCAGCTCGACGCGCTCGCGGGCGAAATCGCCAGCGGCTGGTATGGCGACCCGAGCGATGCCATGCTCGTGGTCGGCGTGACGGGAACAAACGGCAAGACGTCGTGCAGCCAGTGGATCGCCTCGGCGTTGACGGCCATCGGCCAGAAGTGCGCGATCGTCGGCACGCTGGGCACGGGCTTTCCGGGTCAGCTCGTGCATACGGGCTTCACCACGCCCGACGCGCCGCAGTTGCAGCGCAGCCTCGCGCAATTGTGCGGTGCTGGCGCACAGGCGATCGCGATGGAAGTCTCCTCGCACGCGCTGCATCAGGGCCGCGTGAACGGCACGTCGTTCGACATTGGCGTCTTCACGAATCTCACGCAAGACCATCTCGACTATCACCACACGTTCGAGGCCTACGAGGCCGCGAAGGCGCGTCTGTTTGCATGGCCGGGCCTGCGCGCCGCGATCATCAACACCGACGACGCAGCGGGCCGCCGCCTGATCGCCGCGACGCGCGGCACGGCTCGCACGATTGCGTATGGCGTGGCGACGCCCGCCGCCGACGCACCCGTCGCCGACGCGTGGCTGCGCGCGAACGACGTGCGCGCGACCGCCACCGGCACGGCGTTTCATCTGGAAACGTCGGATTGGGGCGAGGCGCAAGTCGAGGCGCATGTTCTCGGCCTCTTCAACGTGAGCAATCTGCTCGGCGTGCTCGGCGCGCTGCTTGCGGCGAACGTGCCGCTCGTCGCGGCGCTCAACGAGATCTCGAAGCTGCAGCCGGTGAACGGCCGCATGGAGCGTCTTGGCGGCCGCGCCGATCACGACGAGCCGCTCATCGTGATCGATTACGCGCATACGCCGGACGCGCTCGAAAAAACGCTCGAAGCGCTGCGCCCGATGGCGGCCGCACGCGGCGGCCAGCTCGTCTGCATGTTCGGCTGCGGCGGCGATCGCGACGCGACCAAGCGCCCGCTCATGGGCGCGATCGCGGAACGCCTCGCCGACCAGGTCGTCGTGACGAGCGACAACCCGCGCAGCGAGTCGCCGGCCGCGATCATCGAGCAGATCGCGCAAGGCATGCGCGACGCCGCGAAGGCGCGCCGCATCGAGGATCGCGCGAGTGCGATCCTGCAGGCGGTGCGCGGCGCGGCGCGCGAAGACGTCGTCGTGCTGGCCGGCAAAGGCCACGAGGCGACCCAGGAAATCATGGGCAAGAAGCGCGCGTTCTCCGATCAGGACCACGCGCGGCTTGCACTCGCCGCCCGTGCCACGCACGGGCGCGGAGGTGGTGAATGACGATGCTTTCCCTGCGGGAAGCCGCGGCGCTGATTCCCGGCGCGAGCGTACTCGGCGACGAGAACGCCACGTTCGAGCGCATTTCGACCGACAGCCGCACCACGGGCCCCGGCGATCTCTTCGTCGCGCTCAAGGGCGACCGCTTCGACGCGCACGACTTTCTCGGCGAGGTCGCGAACCGCCAGGTGAGCGCGGCGCTCGTTTCGCGCAGCCCCGGCGACTGGCGCATCCCCGCGCTGCGCGTGGACGACACGCGCAAGGCGCTCGGCGCGCTCGCGCTCGGCTGGCGCCGCCGCTTCTCGATGCCGCTCGTCGCCGTGACGGGCAGTAACGGCAAAACGACGGTCAAGGAAATGATCGCGTCGATCTTCGCGGCGGCCGTTGGAGAAAATTTGCGTCTCGCGACCACTGGAAACCTCAATAACGACATCGGCGTGCCGTTAACGTTGCTGCGTTTGAGCGGCGCTCATCGGCTGGCGGTGGTCGAACTCGGCATGAATCATCCTGGCGAGACCGAGTTGCTGGCGAAATTCGCCGAGCCGACGGTCGCGGTGGTGAACAACGCGCAGCGCGAACATCAGGAATTCATGGCGACGGTGGAAGCCGTCGCGCTCGAGCATGCGAGCGTGATTCACACGCTCAAGCCCACGGGCGTCGCGGTGTTTCCCGCCGACGATGCCTACGCGAGCATCTGGCGCGTGGCGGCGACGGGTTCGCGCATCCTCGACTTCGCGCTGCATACCGATACGCGTGCGGTTCAAGCGGCAGTCACCGGCAAGCTCGTCGACAGGCTCGCGGGCAACCGTCTCGCGATCGCGACGCCGGAAGGCCATCTCGAAGTGGAGTTGAAGGTGCTGGGCGCACACAACGCGCACAACGCGCTCGCGGCCACGGCGGCGGCGATTGCGTCGGGCGTCTCGCTCGAAGCGATCGGCCGCGGGCTCGAGGCGTTCGAGCCGGTGAAGGGCCGCTTGCAGGTGAAGCGCGCGGCGCTTGGCGAGCTGACGGGCGCGACGGTGATCGACGACACCTACAACGCGAATCCCGACTCGGTGCGTGCAGCGATCGACGTGCTGGCTTCGCGCACGTCGCCGCGCGTGCTGGTGCTCGGAGACATGGGCGAAGTCGGCGACGACGGTCCCGCCTTTCACCGCGAGGTGGGCGCTTACGCGAAGGAACGCGGCATCGACGCGCTCTACACGCTCGGCGACGCAGCGCGTGACAGCGCGACGGCGTTCGGCGCGCAGGCGCTGCATGCCGCCGACGTGAGCGAACTCGTGCGCGCACTGGCTGGTGCCGGTTACGGCGCGGGCGCAACGATTCTCGTGAAAGGCTCGCGCTTCATGCAGATGGAGCGCGTAGTAGCGGCACTCACGAATCCGCAAAACCCTGCGCCGGACGCGAAGTCCGGTGCGCACTGAAATACGAAGGAATACAAGGCATGCTACTGGCGCTGGCGCAATGGCTGCAGAATGACGCAAGCTTCTTGCGCGTGTTCAGTTATCTGACGTTCCGTGCGGTGATGGCCACCATCACCGCGATGGCGATCGGGCTTTTCCTCGGCCCGTGGGTGATCCGCAAGCTCACCGCAATGAAGGTCGGCCAGGCCGTGCGCACGGACGGCCCGCAAACTCACCTCGTGAAGTCCGGCACGCCCACCATGGGCGGCGTGCTCATTCTGCTGGGCATCGCGGTTTCCACCTTGCTGTGGGGCGATCTTACGAACCGCTTCATCTGGATCGTGATGCTCGTCACGTTCGGCTTCGGCGCGATCGGCTGGGTCGACGACTATCGCAAGGTCGTCTACAAGGACCCGCGCGGCATGTCTTCGCGCGAGAAGTACTTCTGGCAGTCGGTGATCGGTCTGTTCGCGGCGGTGTACCTCGCGTTCAGTGTGTCCGAAGCGAGCAACGTGCGCGTGTTCGATCTCTTCACGGCGTGGGTGCGTAGCGGCCTGTCGATGGGCCTGCCCGCGCGCGCCGACTTGCTGCTGCCGTTCCTCAAGTCGATCAGCTATCCGCTCGGCGTGTGGGGCTTCATCGCGCTCACGTACTTCGTGATCGTCGGCGCGAGCAACGCCGTGAACCTCACCGACGGCCTCGACGGTCTCGTGATCATGCCGGTCGTGCTCGTTGGCGCGTCGCTCGGCGTGTTCGCCTACGTGATGGGCAGCTCGGTCTACTCGAAGTATCTGCTCTTTCCGCATATTGCCGGAGCCGGCGAACTGCTCATCTTCTGTTCGGCGATGGGCGGGGCAGGGCTCGCGTTCCTCTGGTTCAACACGTATCCAGCGCAAGTGTTTATGGGCGACGTGGGCGCGCTCGCGCTCGGCGGCGCGCTGGGAACCATTGCGGTGATCGTGCGTCAGGAAATCGTGCTCTTCATCATGGGCGGCATTTTCGTTGCGGAGACGCTCTCGGTGATGCTGCAGGTCACCTGGTTCAAGTACACGAAGAAGCGTTACGGCGAAGGGCGCCGCATCTTCAAGATGGCGCCGCTGCATCACCATTTCGAGCTGTCTGGCTGGAAGGAAACGCAGGTTGTCGTGCGTTTCTGGGTCATCACGCTGATGCTGTGTCTGATCGGTCTGTCCACGCTCAAGCTGCGTTGAGCCTCTAAGTAAGCAAGGGAAGCAAGCGATGTTCGGCGAGAAGTTTCGGGATCGGCAAAAGCCGATGGTGCTCGTGCTGGGACTCGGGGAATCGGGTCTCGCGATGGCGCGTTGGTGCGCGCGGCATGGTTGCCGCCTGCGCATTGCCGACACGCGCGAAGCGCCGCCCAATCTTCCCGAACTCGCCGCGCGCGGCATCGACGCCGATTTCGTCGGCGGTCCGTTCACGACGGCGCTGCTCGACGGCGTGGAGCTCGTCGCAATCAGCCCGGGCCTCTCGCCGCTCGCAGAAGATCTCGTGCCGCTGATCGCGGCGGCGCGCGAGCGCGGCATCGAAGTGTGGGGCGAGCTCGAACTCTTCGCGCAGGCGCTGCGCCATCTCGGCGAGAGCGGCTACGCACCGAAGGTGCTCGCCATCACCGGCACGAACGGCAAGACCACCACGACGAGCCTCACAGGCATGCTTTGCGAGCGCGCGGGCAAGCGCGTCGCGGTGGCGGGCAACATCAGCCCGGCCATGCTCGACAAGCTCGCCGAAGCCATCGACAACACCGCGCTGCCCGACGTCTGGGTGCTCGAACTGTCGAGCTTCCAGCTGGAGACGGCGCACACGTTCGAGCCGGACGCCGCGGCCGTCCTCAACATCACGCAGGACCATCTCGACTGGCACGGCGGCCTCGACGCCTATGCGGCCGCGAAGGGCCGCATCTTCGGGCCGCGCACGACGCGCGTGCTCAACCGCGACGACGCCCGCGTCATGTCGCTCGCGAGCGTGAAGGCGAGCGGCGACGCGAAGGTCGTGACCTTCGGCCTGAACGAACCCGAGAACGACGGCGACCTGGGTCTGTTGCGCGAGAACGGCATGCAGTGGCTCGTGCAGGCGCACGATCTCGATGCGGCCGACGTGCCTGTGTCTCCGCGTCGCCGCAAGCAGCAGGAAGCGGCGCCCGTGAATCTCGGCATGAAGCGCCTCATGCCCGCCGACGCCCTGCGCATTCGCGGTCTGCACAATGCGGCCAACGCGCTCGCGGCGTTCGCGCTCACGCGCGCGATCGATCTCGCGCCCGCGCCGCTTCTGCACGGCCTGCGCGAGTATCGCGGCGAGCCGCATCGCGTGGAGCTGATCGCATCGATCGACGGCATCGACTACGTGGACGACAGCAAGGGCACGAACGTCGGCGCGACGGTGGCAGCGCTCGACGGCCTCGCGCAGCGCACGGTGCTGATCGCCGGCGGCGACGGCAAGGGCCAGGACTTCGATCCGCTCGTCGCGCCGGTTGCGCGCTGGTGCCGCGCCGTGATGCTGATCGGCCGCGACGCGTCGAAGATCCGCGCGGCGCTCGAAGAAACCGGCATCGCGATGAGCGACCACGCCACGCTCGAAGAAGCCACGCGCGCGGCGACGGCGCTCGCGCAACCCGGTGACGTCGTGCTGCTTTCGCCCGCTTGCGCGAGCCTCGACATGTTCCGCAACTACGCCCATCGCGCAGCCGTGTTCCACGACACCGTAGAAGCAATCGCTGCAGAACGGGGGACGATGATATGAGCTGGTCCGAGCGATTCGGTGCGCGCCTCTCGCGCGAAAACGGCCAGGCCGGCGGCTCGTCGAGCGGCGGCGCGCGCTCGGGCGGTCTTGCGAGCGTCGTCAACGGCGTGCGTCCCGGACGCTCGCGCATGCTCGACTACGACCACTCGCTGCTGTGGGCCGTCATCGCGCTTCTGGGCCTCGGCGTGGTGATGGTGTACTCCGCCTCGATCGCCATGCCTGATTCGCCCAAGTACGCCTCGTACCGCGACTGGGCGTTCCTCGTGCGCCACCTCGTTTCGCTCGCGATCGCGACCGTTGCGGCGCTCGTTGCGTTCCGTATTCCCGTTTCGACGTGGGAGCGTTACGCGCCCAAGCTCTTTCTCATCTCGCTCGCCATGCTCGTGGTCGTGCTGATTCCGCACATCGGCAAGGGCGTGAACGGCGCGCGTCGCTGGATTCCGCTCGGCGTCACGAACATGCAGCCGTCGGAAATCATGAAGCTCGCCGTGACGATCTACGCTGCGAACTACACGGTGCGCAAGCAGGAATACATGCATAGCTTCGCGAAAGGCTTCCTGCCGATGGCATTCGCTGTGGGCGTGGTCGGCGCGCTGCTGCTGCTCGAGCCTGACATGGGCGCATTCATGGTGATCGCCGCGATCGCCATGGGCGTGCTGTTCCTCGGCGGCGTGAACGGCAAGCTGTTCGGCGGCCTCGTGGCCACGGCAGTGGGCACCTTCACGCTGCTCGTGTGGGCGTCGCCGTGGCGCCGCGAGCGGATCTTCGCGTACCTCGATCCGTGGGACGACCGCTACGCGCAGGGCAAGGCGTACCAGCTCACGCACTCGCTCATCGCGTTCGGTCGCGGCGAGTGGTTCGGCGTGGGTCTTGGCGGCAGCGTCGAAAAGCTCAACTATCTGCCGGAAGCGCACACCGACTTCATTCTCGCCGTCATCGGCGAGGAACTCGGTTTCGTCGGCGTCCTCGTCGTGATCCTGCTGTTCTACTGGATCGTGCGCCGCTCGTTCGAGATCGGCCGCCAGGCGCTCGCGCTCGACCGCACGTTTGCGGGTCTCGTCGCCAAGGGACTCGGCGTGTGGTTCGGCGCGCAGGCCTTCATCAACATGGGCGTGAACCTGGGGCTGTTGCCGACCAAGGGTCTCACGCTGCCGCTCGTGAGCTATGGCGGCTCGGGCATCTTGCTGAACTGCATCGCGGTGGCGCTGCTGTTGCGTGTGGACTACGAGAACCGGGTCTTGATGCGCGGAGGCAAGGTATGACCGCAGCAACGCGCACGCTCATGGTGATGGCCGGCGGCACCGGGGGACACGTGTTCCCGGGCCTTGCCGTCGCGCATCGCATGGAGCAGTGGGGCTGGCGCGTGGTGTGGCTCGGCAATCCCGCAGGCATGGAAGCGACGCTCGTTCCGAAGCACGGCATCACGATGGAATACGTGCGCTTTGGCGGCGTGCGCGGCAAGGGTATCAAGACCAAGCTGATGCTGCCGCTGAACCTGCTGCGCGCCTGCACGCAGAGCCTCGCGGCGTTGCGCCGCGTGAAGCCCGACGTCGTGCTCGGCATGGGCGGTTACATCACGTTCCCGGCGGGCGTGATGAGCGCGCTTTCGGGCCGTCCGCTCGTGCTGCATGAACAGAATTCGATTGCGGGTCTCGCGAACAAGGTGCTCGCGAAACTGGCCAGGCGCGTGCTCGTGGCGTTTCCGGGCGCCTTGCCGAATGCCGAGTGGACCGGCAACCCGATCCGCGAGGCGCTCGAACACGTCGACGCGCCGGCGGCGCGCTACGCCGCGCGCAGCGGTCCGCTGCGCGTGCTCGTAGTGGGCGGCAGTCTCGGCGCCACGGCGCTCAACGAAGTGGTGCCGCGCGCGCTGTCGCTGCTCGCGCCGCAAGAGTGTCCGCATATCGTGCATCAGGCGGGCGCGAAGCACATCGACGCCTTGCGTCAAAACTATCTCGACGCCGGACTCGAACTGAATGACACGGTACAGCTCGTGCCGTTCATCGACGACATGGCGAGCGCCTACCGCAACGCGGATCTCGTGGTCTGCCGTTCGGGCGCAATGACGGTGGCCGAAATCGCGGCCGTGGGCGTGGCGGCATGCTTTGTGCCGTTTCCCTACGCCGTGGACGACCACCAGACCACCAACGCCGCGTTCCTTGCCGACAAGGACGCAGCGCTCGTGGTGCAACAACGCGACCTGACGGCGGAAGGACTCGCCGACTGGTTGCGGCATCAGACCAGAACATCGCTGGCGGAAATGGCCGGGCGCGCTCGCGCGCTCGCGAAACCCGACGCCGCCGATCAGGTCGCGCGCATCTGCGCGGCTGTGGCGGGCGTAAGTGCGGGAGGAAAGCAATGAAACACATCGTCAAACATATCCATTTCGTTGGCATCGGCGGCGCGGGCATGAGCGGCATCGCCGAAGTGCTCGTCAACCTCGGCTATCAGGTAAGCGGCTCGGACCTCGCGAAGAACGGGGTCACCGATCGACTCGCCGCGCTCGGCGCGCGCATCGCGATCGGCCATGCCGAAGAAAACATCGAAGGCGCGAATGCCGTGGTCGTTTCGACCGCGGTGCGCAGCGACAACCCCGAAGTGCTCGCGGCACGCCATCGCCGCATTCCCATCGTGCCGCGCGCCGTGATGCTCGCGGAACTGATGCGTCTGAAGCAGGGCATCGCAATTGCAGGCACGCACGGCAAGACCACCACGACCTCGCTCGTGGCGAGCGTGCTGGCCGCGGGCGGGCTCGATCCGACCTTCGTGATCGGCGGCCGCCTGATCAGTGCGGGCGCGAACGCGCGCCTCGGCACGGGCGATTTCATCGTGGCGGAAGCCGACGAATCGGACGCATCGTTCCTGAACCTGTTTCCGGTGATCGAAGTCATTACGAACATCGACGCCGATCACATGGACACCTACGGGCACGACTTCGCGCGCCTGAAGCAGGCGTTCATCGAGTTCACGCATCGCCTGCCGTTCTATGGTATTGCGGTGCTGTGCGTGGACGACCCGAACGTGAAGGAGATTCTGCCGTTCGTCTCGAAGCCGATCATCCGTTACGGCTTCGCGTCCGACGCGCAGGTGCGCGCGGTCAACGTGATTGCCCGAGAAGGCAAGATGTACTTCACGGTGATGCGCGAAGACGCGCCGTCGCTCGACATCGTGCTGAATCTGCCGGGCACGCACAACGTGCAGAACGCGCTCGCCGCGATCGCGATCGCGACCGAACTCGAAGTGAAGGACGCCGATATTCAACGCGCGCTCGCGGAATTCAACGGCGTAGGCCGTCGTTTTCAGCGCTATGGCGAGATTCCCGTCAACGGCGGCGGCGCCTGGACGTTGATCGACGACTATGGCCATCACCCGGTGGAAATGGCCGCGACGATCGCAGCGGCGCGCGGCGCGTTTCCCGAGCGCCGTCTCGTGCTGGCGTTCCAGCCGCACCGCTATACGCGTACGCGCGACTGTTTCGAAGACTTCGTGCGCGTGCTGTCGACCGTCGATGCGCTCGTGCTGACCGATGTCTATGCGGCCGGCGAAGCGCCGATCGTCGCAGCCGATGGCCGCGCGCTCGCACGCGCGATTCGCGTGGCGGGCAAGGTCGAGCCGGTGTTCGTCGAGACCGTGGATGAAGTGCCGGAGGCGCTCGCAGCTGTCGTGCGCGACGGCGATGTGGTGATTACGATGGGCGCGGGTTCGATCGGCGGCGTGCCGGGTCGAATCGCCCAACAGGAACAGAAGGCGTGAGTGACATGAGCAGTATCGATCCGAAACAATTTGGCAAGGTCGCGGTGCTGTACGGCGGCGTGTCCGCTGAGCGGGAGGTATCGCTCAAGTCGGGCACGCTGGTGCTGCAGGCGCTGCAGAGCGCCGGCATCGACGCGCATCCGTTCGACCCGTCCGAGCGCCCGCTTTCCGCGCTCAAGGACGAAGGTTTCGTGCGCGCGTTCAACGCGCTGCACGGCGGCTACGGCGAGAACGGCCAGATCCAGGGCGCGCTCGACTTTTACGGCATTCGCTATACGGGCACGGGCGTGCTCGGCTCCGCGCTCGGGCTCGACAAGTTCCGCAGCAAGCTCGTGTGGCAGCAGCTCGGCATTCCCACGCCGCCGTTCGAAGCGGTGTTGCGCGGCGACGACTACGCGGCGCGCGCGCCGCAGATCGTCGCGAAGCTCGGCCTGCCGCTCTTCGTGAAGCCCGCGAGCGAAGGCTCGAGCGTGGCCGTGATCAAGGTGAAGGCGGAAAGCCAACTCGTGCCGGCGCTCGAAGAAGCCGCGAAGTTCGACAAGATCGTGCTGGTGGAAAAGAGCATCGAAGGCGGCGGCGAGTACACCGCGTGCATCGCGGGCGACCTCGATCTGCCGATCATCAAGATCGTGCCGGCGGGTGAGTTCTACGACTACGACGCGAAGTACATCCTCGACACGACGCAGTATCTGATTCCCTGCGGCGTCGCGCCGGAGAAAGAGGCGGAACTGAAGAAGCTCGCGCGCCGCGCATTCGACGTGCTCGGCTGCACCGACTGGGGCCGCGCCGATTTCATGATGGACGGCGCAGGCAACGCGTACTTCCTCGAAGTGAACACGGCGCCGGGCATGACCGATCACTCGCTGCCGCCGAAGGCCGCGCGCTCGGTAGGCATCGAGTATCGCGATCTGGTGGTGCGCGTGCTGGCACAGACGCTAAAAGATTGAACCCCTGATTAATCTCTGACTGACGAATTGCCGAACCGGAAGTGAACCGACAATCTCGAAATGTGGAATAACGTACGCCAGCTCAACCTTGCCGCCAACGCGTTGCACGCGCTGCTCGCGCTCGCGCTGCTGGCGGCGGGCTGCTACTGGCTCGTGCAGCGTCCGAACTTCGCGCTGCGAGAGATCCGCATCGAGGGCGATACCGAGCACATCAACTCGCCCACCGTGCGTGCGAGCGTGGTCGGCCGGCTGAAGGGCAACTTCTTCACGGTCGATCTCGATACGGCGCGTGCCGCGTTCGAGCAGATGCCGTGGGTGCGTCATGCGAGCGTGCGCCGCGTGTGGCCCAACGCATTGGCTGTCACGCTCGAAGAGTACAAACCGCTGGGCACGTGGGGCAGCGATCAGCTCGTGAGCACGGACGGCGAGCTGTTCACGGCGAACCAGGGCGAACTCGACGAAGAGTTGCCCGCGTTCGACGGCCCCGACGGCACCGCGCCCGAGGTGGTTGCGCGCTACCGCGACCTGGAGAAGTGGTTCGCGCCGCTCGGGCTCACGCCCGACGAAGTGACGCTCTCGCCGCGTTACGCATGGACGGTGAAGCTCTCGAACGGCATGCAGGTGGAGCTGGGCCGCGAGCGCAACGCCGACACACTGAGCGAGCGTTCGCACCGCCTCATCGCGGCATGGTCGGCGGTGACGCAACGTTGGGGCAAAGCAATCGAATACGCGGACCTGCGTTATCCGAACGGGTTTGCGATAAGGGCGGCCGGTATGCGCTTCATCAGTGACACGCCCGCTCCGGGCAAGAAGTAACAGGACATCACACGCAACGAGCACGATATGAGTAAAGACTATAAGGATCTGCTGGTCAGCCTCGACATCGGGACGTCGAAGGTGGTGGCCGTCGTCGCCGAATTGAAGGGCGAAGGCCACTACGAAGTGATCGGTCTCGGCCAGAGCGAATCGAAAGGTCTCAAGAAGGGCGTGGTGGTGAACATCGAGGCCACTGTGCAGTCTATCCAGCGAGCGCTCGAAGAAGCGGAACTCATGGCCGACTGCAAGATCACTAACGTATTCACCGGTATTGCGGGCAGCCACATTCGCAGCTTCAACTCGAGCGGCATGGTTGCCATCAAGGAGAAGGAGGTCACGCAGGCGGACGTCGCGCGCGTGATCGAAACGGCGAAGGCGATCAACATCCCGACCGACCAGCAGGTGCTGCATATCCTCACGCAGGAATTCATCATCGACGGCCAGGAAGATGTGCGCGAGCCGATCGGCATGAGCGGCATCCGTCTGGAAGTGAAGGTGCATATCGTGACGGGCGCGGTGAGCGCGGCGCAGAACATCGTGAAGTGCGTGCGCCGCTGCGGTCTCGAAGTGAACGACCTCATCCTGCAGCCGCTCGCTTCGTCGCTGGCGGTGCTGACCGAGGACGAGAAGGAACTGGGCGTGGTGCTCGTCGACGTCGGCGGCGGCACGACCGACATCGCGATCTTCAGCGAAGGCGCGATTCGCCATACCGCGGTGATTCCGATCGCGGGCGACCAGGTGACGAGCGACATCGCCATGGCGCTGCGCACGCCCACGCCCGACGCGGAAGACATCAAGGTGAGCTACGGCATCGCGAAGCAGGCGCTCGCCGATCCGGACGAGATGATCGAAGTGCCGGGGCTGGGCGAGCGCGGTCCGCGCACGCTGTCGCGCCAGGCGCTTGCCGCCGTGATCGAGCCGCGCGTGGAAGAGCTTTTTTCGCTCGTGCAGCAGGTGGTGCGCGAGTCGGGCTACGAAGAACTGTTGAGCTCGGGTGTCGTGCTGACGGGCGGCGCCGCGATGATGCCGGGCATGGTGGAGCTGGGCGAGGACATTTTCCTGAAGCCGGTGCGCATCGGCGTGCCGGAATACGCGGGCGGTCTGGCCGACGTGGTGCGCAATCCGCGCTACTCGACGGCGATGGGCCTGCTCGTCGAAGGCCGCTCGCAGCGTATGCGCGGGCGCAAGGTTGCAGTGCAGTCGGGGTCGATGGGCCAGGTCTTTTCACGCATGAAGGACTGGTTCCTCGGCAACTTCTGACGACAGAAGTCGCAGGACAGAAGGCGAAGTACAAGCTTCGAAAATCGCGCTGGTGACGGCGGCTAGCGCGCAGTGGAAGGTTGCCCGATCTTCCACTGGATAACGGCCGAGGAGCGGAATCTTTTTCTTGACGGAGGCAACATGGAATTCCAGATGCTGGAAACCGAAACCAACGGCACCATCATCAAGGTGGTAGGCGTTGGTGGTGCGGGCGGCAATGCCGTGCAGCACATGATCAACCGCGGCGTGCAAGGCGTCGATTTCATCGTGATGAACACGGACGCACAGGCGCTCTCGCGCTCGCGTGCATCGGCCGTGATTCAACTCGGCAACACGGGCCTCGGCGCCGGTGCGAAGCCGGAGATGGGCCGCGCGGCAGCAGAAGAAGCCCGTGAGCGCATCGCCGACGCACTGCGCGGCGCGCACATGGTGTTCATCACCGCCGGCATGGGCGGCGGCACCGGCACGGGCGCAGCCCCGGTCGTCGCGCAGATCGCCAAGGAGATGGGCATTCTCACCGTTGGCGTGGTGAGCAAGCCGTTCGAGTTCGAAGGCGGCAAGCGTATGCGCGTGGCGGAAGCCGGCTCGCAGCAACTGGAGGATCACGTCGACTCGCTGATCGTCGTCCTGAACGACAAGCTGTTCGACGTGATGGGCGATGACGCCGAGATGGACAAGTGCTTCCAGTGCGCGGACGACGTTCTGAACAACGCAGTCGCAGGCATCGCCGAAATCATCAACGTCGACGGTCTCGTGAACGTCGACTTCGAAGACGTGAAGACGGTGATGGGCGAGCAGGGCAAGGCGATGATGGGCACGGCGACGGTCGCCGGCGTCGATCGCGCACGCCTCGCGGCGGAACAGGCCGTGGCGAGCCCGCTGCTCGAAGGCGTCGATCTGTCGGGCGCGCGCGGCGTGCTGGTCAACATCACGTCGAGCCGTTCGCTGCGTCTGTCGGAAACGCGCGAAGTGATGAACACCATCAAGAGCTATGCTGCAGAAGACGCGACGGTGATCTTCGGTGCGGTGTACGACGACGCGATGGGCGACGCACTGCGCGTGACGGTGGTGGCAACGGGCCTCGGCCGCGCTGCGAAGAAGCAGCAAGCCGCGCCGATGCAACTGCTGCGCACGGGCACGGACAACCAGCCGATCCCGGCTCCGGCGGGTTCGTACGCATCGCAGCACAGCGGCCACGGCAACACGGCCGACTACGGCGCGCTCGACACGCCGGCAGTGTGGCGCACGTCGCGCGACACCGCGGCTTCGCACGTGCAGGCGCTGCAGGAAAAGGGCGTCGACACGTACGATATCCCGGCGTTCCTGCGCAAGCAGGCGGACTGACGCGCGAGCCGATCTGACTGCGGCAGGGCACGTGTTGCCCTCGCCCGCAGACAGACAGCGCGCTGCGTAGCAATGAAGGCGAGCAGGACCAGCAAGGCCGCATCCGCGAGGATGCGCGGCAGGGACGGTTGCCCGCCACGCGTTGAGCGTGGGGGAAAGGCGCGGTGTCGCCAGGCGTTCCTGTGTAACCTTGGAGTACATCGTTGCCCAACATTGCACGACGCCAGCGCGACACGCTTGCGCATCGTTGCGAAGGACGAGTCATGATCAAACAGGGTGAAACGCTGCCCGAAGCGACCCTCTTCGAGTTCGTCGAAGACGCGCGCGAGGGTTGCACGCTGGGGCCGAACAGCTTCGACGTGCAAAAGGAAGCGGCGAGCAAGCGCGTGGTGATCTTCGGATTGCCGGGCGCATTCACGCCAACGTGCTCCGCGAAGCACGTGCCGGGTTACGTCGAACACTTCGACGCGCTGCGCGCGGCGGGCGTCGACGAGGTCTGGTGCGTGTCCGTCAACGACGCGTTCGTCATGGGCGCGTGGGGACGCGATCAGCGTACCTCGGGCAAGGTACGCATGATGGCCGACGGCAGCGCAGCGTTGACTCGTGCACTCGGACTGGAGCAGGATTTGTCGGCGCGTGGCATGGGAATCCGCTCCCAGCGCTATGCGATGGTGGTCGACGACGGCGTGGTCAAGACGCTGCACGTCGAAGCACCCGGCAAGTTCGAAGTGAGCGATGCTGCGAGCATACTCGCCACGTTGACCCGCGCATGAGCGCGTTCGCGGGCGCGGCGTTGCCCCGAAGCAACGTGCACCTGCGGCGTAAATGTGACAGGCCATTACGTGAGCCCAGCGGGCCGATTACCCCGGGAACGCCTCCGTTCCGGGCATCGGCCCGCGCTCCATCCCCATTGGGTAACACGGGGAAACAGTTTGTCACGCCGGTGAAAACGACGGACCCGGCGCAACTGGAGTATAATTCGTGCTATGAATTAAAAAGTCCCGATTGGGATTTTCAATGAGCAAGAAGACCATGTTGAAGCAGCGAACCATCAAATCAATCGTGAAGACAGTCGGCATCGGCCTGCATTCGGGGCGCAAGGTCGACCTGACGCTCCGTCCGGCGGCGCCGAACACGGGCATCGTGTTTTCGCGCGTGGATTTGCCGACGCCGGTGGACATCCCCGCCTCGGCGATGGCGATTGGCGATACCCGCCTCGCCTCGGTGCTGCAGAAAGACGGCGCACGTGTCTCGACGATCGAGCACCTCATGTCCGCCTGCGCAGGCCTTGGCATCGACAACCTCTACGTGGATGTGACCGCCGAGGAAATTCCGATCATGGACGGCAGCGCGGCTTCGTTCGTGTTCCTGATCCAGTCGGCGGGTATCGAGGAGCAGAACGCTCCGAAGAAGTTCATCAAGGTCAAGAAGCCCGTTGAGATCCGCGACGGCGACAAGTTCGCACGTCTCGAGCCTTACTTCGGCTTCAAGCTCAAGTTCACGATCGACTTCCGCCATCCGGCTGTCGACAAGACGGGCCAGGCGCTCGAAGTGGACTTCGCGAATACCTCGTACGTGCGTGAAATCGCGCGCGCCCGCACGTTCGGCTTCGCGCACGAAGTCGAGATGATGCGCGAGCTCGGCCTCGCACGCGGCGGCAGCATGGACAACGCCATCGTGCTGGACGAGTACCGCATTCTGAACAACGACGGCCTGCGCTACGACGACGAGTTCGTGAAGCACAAGATGCTCGACGCGATCGGCGATCTGTACGTGGTCGGCCATCCGCTGCTGGCAGCGTACGACGCGTACAAGTCGGGCCACGGCCTCAATAACGCGCTGCTGCGCGAGCTGCTCGCGAATGAGGACGCCTACGAGATCGTCACGTTCGACGATCCGCAGAAGGCGCCGCGCGGCTTCGGCTACGAGGCACAGACCGCATTCGCCTGAGTTTCGAGCGTATAGGCAGTAAAAAGGGCAGCGATATGCTGCCCTTTTTCTTTTTGCGCGGCTTCGTGAGCGCGGTCGCGAGACCTGGGCGCACCGGATCAGCGCTTTTTCATGTGGCGCGCCGCCATCTTCGCGAGGGCTGCCTGCAGCGGCGAGGCCTCGAGCGTTTCGCTCAGCGCCTGAAGCGCTGCCGCGCCAACCGGCGTCATGCGCGCCTGCTTGGGCGGTGCCGGATCTTTCACGGCTTGAGGACGCACGCGGATGCGCACGCTGTTCAACGCCCAGCCGCGCGCCTGCAGATCGGCCACGAGCCGCGGCTCCAGATGCCGCAACCGCGCGGCGAGCGCGTTGTGCGCAGTGAAGAGGGCCAGCGTGCCGTCCTTGATGAAGCCGGGCTCGACGCTCGCCGCGAGATAGTCGGGCAGCAGCGCATTCAGGTCGCGCTGGATCGCCGCGATCTGCTCCACGCCGGCGCGCAGCGGCGCGAACGCGTCCGTGCGGCTCAGCACTTCGGCGAGCGGCTGGGGGGCGCGTGGTCCCCTGGACCTTGAAAACGGCGAGAAACGGCTCATGTGGCGTAAGGATGGGCGAGCGCGCAGGCGGCACTGCGATGTCGTCATTGTAGCCTGCGCACCGCTCATTCAAGCGCCTTCAGGCCATTCGGCCAGGGCCGCATCGCGGCCCTTCGCCGCCCGGCGGGAAGGCCGTCCGTGTGGGCACCGCGCGCGCCAGAGCCGTCTTCGCGCTGACACAGGCGGGTGAGAGGGCGCGTGCTAAAATGCCCGATTCGAATCCACCATTTTGGGCTAAAGCCGCCGAGGTCCCGCCGGTCCGGATGCGTAGTGCACACCCTGCACAACCCGCTGAACCCACCCTCAGGAATCCCGGCCGAAGCCGCGACGCAGACACCGATCCGATGACCACCGGTTTCTTACAGAAAATCTTTGGCAGCCGCAATCAGCGCCTGATCAAGCAATATCAGAAGACGGTCGCGGCGATCAACGCGCTCGAACCGAAGATCGAGCAGTACACCGACGAGCAGCTGCGCGCGAAGACGGCCGAGTTCCGCGAGCGCGTGGCCAAAGGTACATCGCTCGACGAACTGCTGCCCGAGGCGTTCGCCGTTTGCCGCGAGGCGAGCAAGCGCGTGCTGAAAATGCGCCACTTCGACGTGCAGCTGATCGGCGGCATGGTGCTGCATTACGGCAAGATCGCTGAAATGCGCACCGGCGAAGGCAAGACGCTCGTCGCCACACTGCCCGTCTACCTGAATGCGCTGTCGGGCCGCGGTGTGCACGTCGTGACGGTGAACGACTACCTCGCGCAGCGCGACGCCGAATGGATGGCGCGCCTCTACAACTTCCTCGGTTTGTCCGTCGGCATCAACCTGTCGCAGATGGACCACGCGACGAAGCAGGAAGCGTACGCCGCGGACATCACCTACGGCACGAACAACGAGTTCGGCTTCGACTACCTGCGCGACAACATGGTCTACGAGACCGAGGCGCGCGTGCAGCGTACGCTGAACTTCGCGGTGGTCGACGAGGTGGACTCGATCCTGATCGACGAAGCGCGTACGCCGCTCATCATCTCGGGCCAGGCCGAAGACCACACCGAACTCTACGTGCGCATGAACGCGCTGCCGCCGCTGCTCGAGCAGCAGATCGGCGAAGAGAAGGCCGACGGCACGGGCGTGGAAAAGCCGGGCGACTACACGCTCGACGAAAAGGCGCGCCAGGTATTCCTCACGGAATCGGGCCACGAGAAGGCCGAGCGCATGCTCTCCGAGTGGGGCCTGATCGGCCAGGGCGAAAGCCTCTATGCGCCGCAGAACATCACGCTGATGCACCATGTGTACGCCGCGCTGCGTGCCCACACGCTGTTCCACAAGGACCAGCACTACGTGGTGCAGAACGGCGAAGTCATCATCGTCGACGAATTCACCGGCCGTCTGATGGCCGGCCGCCGCTGGTCGGACGGCCTGCACCAGGCCGTGGAAGCGAAGGAACACGTGAAGATCCAGAGCGAGAACCAGACGCTCGCTTCGATCACGTTCCAGAACTACTTCCGCATGTACGCGAAGCTCTCGGGCATGACGGGTACGGCCGACACCGAAGCGTACGAATTCAACGAGATCTACGGCCTCGAAACGGTGGTGGTCCCGACGAACCGGACACCCAAGCGGATCGACAAGCAGGATCAGATCTACAAGACGGCGAATGAACGCTACGACGCCGTGATTCGCGATATCCGCGAATGCTACGAGCGTGGTCAGCCGGTGTTGGTCGGCACGACGTCGATCGAAAACTCGGAGCTGCTTTCGAACCTGCTCACGAAGGCCGGTCTGCCGCACGAAGTGCTCAACGCGAAGCAGCACGCGCGTGAAGCCGCGATCGTCGCTGAAGCGGGCCGTCCGCAGCGCGTCACCATCGCCACCAACATGGCAGGCCGCGGTACCGACATCGTGCTGGGCGGCAATGCGGAGAAGCAGGCAGCGTTTATCGAAGCCGACGAAGCGATTCCCGCCGACGAAAAGGCGCGCCGCATCCAGCAACTGCACGACGAGTGGCAAACGCTGCACGATCGGGTAAAGGCCGCGGGCGGTCTGCACATCATCGGCACCGAGCGTCACGAGTCGCGCCGGATCGACAACCAGCTGCGCGGTCGTGCGGGCCGTCAGGGCGACCCGGGCTCGTCGCGTTTCTATCTCTCGCTCGAAGACCCGCTGCTGCGCATTTTCGCGGGCGACCGCGTGCGCGCGATCATGGACCGCCTGAAAATGCCGGAAGGCGAGGCGATCGAGGCGGGTATCGTCACGCGTTCGATCGAGTCGGCGCAGCGCAAGGTCGAAGCGCGCAACTTCGACATCCGCAAGCAGTTGCTCGAATACGACGACGTCTCGAACGATCAGCGCAAGGTGATCTACCAGCAGCGCAACGAACTGCTCGAAGCGCATGACATCACCGAAACGATCGGCGCGATGCGTCATGGCGTGATCACCGACATCGTGCGCCAGTTCGTGCCGCACGGCAGTATCGAAGAGCAGTGGGACGTGCCCGAACTCGAAGAAGTGCTGCGCAACGAATGGCAGCTCGACCTCGCGATCCAGGAGATGATCAACGAGTCGTCGTCGATCGATGCCGATGAAATTCTCGAGGCCGTGCTCGCCGCGGGCGACGAAGCTTACGAGCAGAAGGTGGCGCTCGTGGGCCGCGAATCGTTCAGCGCGTTCGAGCGCTCGGTCATGCTGCAAACGCTCGACCGCAGCTGGCGCGAACACCTCGCGGCGCTCGACCACCTGCGTCAGGGCATCCATCTGCGCGGCTATGCGCAGAAGAACCCGAAGCAGGAGTACAAGCGCGAGGCGTTCGAACTGTTCGCCGCGATGCTCGAAGCCGTGAAGCTCGAAGTCACGCGTATCGTGATGAACGTGCAGATCCAGTCGCCGGAGCAGCTCGAACAGGCGGCCGAGCAGATCGAAGAGCAGGGCCATCATGTCGAGAACGTCGAGTTCCGCCATGCCGAATTCGCCGAAGCCGACGCGGCGCCGGCTCCGGCGCCTGCCGCACCGGTGGCTGCCGACGCCGCCGCTGCAATGGTGGGCGCGGCCATGAGCCATACGCCGCCGGTGGGCAGCGAAATGCCGAAGGTGGGCCGCAACGATCCGTGCCCGTGCGGCAGCGGCAAGAAGTACAAGCAGTGTCACGGCAAGATCGCGTGACGCAGGCTTGAACGTAGATTCCGGTGGCCCGCTTCCCATGGCGGGCCTTGCGTTTTGATTCCCGATGCCGGCCAGGCTCCAGCGCCCTGGCCGGCATCGCCATTTCGACAGGTCGCCACCATGGCTGTCAATTTCCCCTCGATTGATCCCGCACAACTTCATCCGGTCGCGGGCGTGACGCTCGGCTGGGCGGAAGCCAACATTCGCAAGCCCAATCGCAAGGACGTCCTGGTGATCTCCGTCGACGAAGGCGCGAGCGTGGCCGGCGTGTTCACGCTGAATCGCTTCTGTGCCGCGCCGGTGACGGTGTGCCGCGAACATCTCGCGAAGGTGCGCGCGGGCGGCAAGGGCATTCGTGCGCTGGTGGTGAACACCGGCAACGCGAACGCGGGCACCGGCGAGCCGGGCATGAAGCACGCCCGCGAGACCTGCGATGAACTCGCGCGCCTGGCCGGCCTCGAGTCCTCGCAGGTGCTGCCGTTCTCGACCGGCGTGATCCTCGAGCCGCTGCCGATCGACCGTTTGAAGGCGGGCCTTCCCGCCGCGCTGGCGAATCGCCGGGCCGCGAACTGGTACGACGCCGCGCAGGCCATCATGACGACCGACACGCTGCCGAAGGCCGTGTCGCGCCAGGTCACGGTCGACGGCCACACCATCACGTTCACGGGCATCAGCAAGGGCGCGGGCATGATCAAGCCGAACATGGCGACCATGCTCGGCTTCCTCGCTTTCGACGCGAACGTTGCGCAGCCCGTGCTCGACGAACTCGTGAAGTACGTGGCCGACCGCTCGTTCAACTGCGTCACCATCGACGGCGATACCTCGACCAACGACTCGTTCATCATGATCGCCTCGGGCAAGTCGAGCCTGCCCGCGATCACGTCGACGGACACGCCCGCTTACGCCGCGCTGCGCGACGCCGTGACGGCCGTCGCCCAGGAACTCTCGCAGCTCATCGTGCGCGACGGCGAAGGCGCAACCAAGTTCATGACCGTGCAGGTGGAAGGCGGCAAGGACGTGGCCGAGTGCCGCCAGATCGCTTACGCGATCGGCCATTCGCCGCTCGTGAAGACGGCGTTCTACGCATCGGACCCCAACCTCGGCCGTATCCTCGCCGCGATCGGCTATGCCGGCGTGACGGACCTCGACGTCGACAAGATCGACCTGTATCTCGACGACGTGCTCGTGGCGAAAGCGGGCGGTCGCAACCCGGACTACCGCGAAGAAGACGGCCAGCGCGTCATGAAGAAGAGCGAGATCCTGATCCGCGTGCTGCTCGGCCGCGGCGACGCGCAGGCCACGATCTGGACCTGCGACCTCTCGCACGACTACGTGAGCATCAACGCGGATTACCGCTCCTGATTTCAAGCGCGCTCACCACATGGACAAGCTCGAACAGTTTCTGACCCGCGCCGAAGCGCTGCTCGGCCGCCTCGAAGCCGTGTTGCCGCCGTCGGCGCCCGATGTCGACTGGAACGCGGCCGTCGCGTTTCGCTGGCGCAAGCGCCAGGGGCGCGGCTTCCTGCAGCCGGTGCCCGCGATCTCGCTGATCTCGCTCGACGACCTGCAGAACATCGACCGGCAGAAAGATCTCATCGACCGCAACACGCGCCAGTTCGTGCAGAAGAAGCCCGCGAACAACGTGCTGCTCACCGGCGCGCGCGGCACCGGCAAGTCGTCGCTGATCAAGGCCTGCCTGAACGCGTACGCGCAACAGGGCCTGCGCCTGATCGAAGTCGACAAGGACGATCTGCATGACCTCGGCGATATCGTCGATCTCATCTCGACGCGCCCCGAGCGCTTCATCGTGTTCTGCGACGACCTCTCGTTCGAGGAAGGCGAATCGGGCTATAAGGCGCTGAAGGTGGCGCTGGACGGTTCGGTGGCCGCGCAGTCGGACAACGTGCTGATCTACGCGACCTCGAACCGGCGTCATCTGCTGCCCGAGTACATGAGCGACAACGAGACGTACAAGCACATGCCCGACGGCGAGATTCATCCGGGCGAAGTGGTGGAAGAAAAGATCTCGCTGTCCGAGCGCTTCGGGCTTTGGGTGAGCTTCTATCCGTTCAAGCAGGACGACTATCTGACGATCGTCGCCCACTGGCTGCGCCATTTCGGCTGCGACGACGCCGAAGTCGAATCGGCGCGCGGCGACGCACTCGTCTGGGCGCTGGAGCGCGGCTCGCGTTCGGGCCGCGTGGCGTGGCAATTCGCACGCGACTGGTCGGGCAAGAAGGCGCAAGAGGCATGAGCGCCGAGGCCAACAGCGCAAACGACGCTTCCGCAACGACGCGCCCCGTGACGGAAGTCGCGGTGGGCGTGCTGGTGCAGCCCGATGGCCGCTACCTGCTCGCCCAGCGCCCCGAAGGCAAGCCTTATGCAGGCTACTGGGAGTTTCCGGGCGGCAAGCTGGAAGCGGGCGAGAGCGTCGAAGCGGCGCTCGCGCGCGAGTTGCACGAGGAACTGGGCATCGACGTGAAGGCGTGCCACCTGTGGCACACACTCGAACACGACTACCCGCACGCCTACGTACGGCTCTACTTCTGCAAGGTGACCGAGTGGACCGGCGAGCCGCACGGTCGCGAAGGTCAGGCGTTCGTCTGGCAGTCGCTGCCGGCGAGCGTCGAGCCGCTCTTGCCTGCGACGATTCCTGTGCTGGAGTGGCTTGCGGCGGAATAACGGCCTACGAGGCCGCCACGATGCAAAAGGCCGCTGTGCATCACGCGCGGCGGCCTTTTTTTCGCCTGGCGCAAGCGCGTCGCGGCGCTTTAATCGTTATTGGCGCGTATCCGTGGGCGGCGCGTCTTCCGGCGGCGTTTCATCGTCGGCGCCGCCAATACGGTACTTTTCGGCTGCCCATGCACCGAGATCCATTTGCTTGCAACGCTCGGAGCAGAACGGCCGGAAGCGGTTCTCCGGCACCCAGCGGACTTCCTTGCCGCAGCTCGGACATTTGACGACAGTGGTCATGCGATAGAACTTGGTTTGCGTTGAGTCTGGCCTGGCGACGCGTTTGCTTTCACAGGCTGCACAGCGTGAGCTGGAACGGCACGTCCTGATCGACGGCTCGCGGACGCAGATCGCCGTCCTGCACGGTGAAGCGCACCCACAGCATGTACTTGTTGGCGCTCGCTTCGGGAATCATGCGCAATTCCGGTGCCACGCGTACCTGCATGAGCTGATACGCACGGCCCGACAGCATCTGCTGATAGCTGCCCTGCATCGCCATCACCTTCGACGCCTGGCCCGACTCGCGCGCGAGTCGCAGCACGATGGCGGCGGCGTCGCGCAGCGGCAGCAGCGGCGTGACCCATTTCGCGATGTCCTGACGGCGTTGATCGGGATGCAACTGTTGCCAGGCGTAATACGACGGCAAATCGAACTTGCAGGTGCCACCGGGAATGATCGCGCGGCTGCGGATGCTCGTGAGCCACTCGTTGTCCATCAGATGCTGGCCCGTCTTGCCTTGCATCTGCGTGAGGCCGGCGAGCGTTTGCTCGATTTCGCCCAGCACGGTTTCGAGCGCATTCTGCTCGATGCCGGGATTGCCGCGGAACGGCGCGAGCGTTTGGCGCTGCCGCTCGAGTTCCTTCATGAGATCCGACTTCAGATCGGCGCGGCCTGCGACTTCGGCGATTTCGAAGAGCGTCGTGAGCGCGACGTGATGTTCCCTCGGATCCTCCTGGGTCAGGAAAAACGTGAAGCGCTCGAACAGGTCTTCGAGGCGCAGCAGCGTTCGGATTCGCTCGTTGAAGGGATACTCGTAAAGAATCAAGCGCGCTCGCCTCGGGCGTGGTGGGTGACGGATTGCAGGACATTCTAATGCCGTGGGACCACGGTCGCAATCGCGCCGGCCCGGCGCTATGCCGATGTGACCCGCTAATCGCGCGCCGATGGCGCGTTTTACGTCTTGCCGGCCTTTTCGGCCGCGAGCCTGAGATACGTCTGATGCAATGCGTCGACGTCCTGATCGAGCGATTCGAGCGTCGCGCCGTTGTCGTTTACCACCACGTTGTCGGCGGCCGCAAGGCGTGCCTCGCGCGTGGCCTGCCGCGCGATGATCGCGAGCACTTGCTCGCGTGCGAAGCCGTTACGGCGCATGACGCGCTCGATCTGCGTTTCCACGCTGCAATCGACGGCGAGCACGCGATCGACACGCGTCTTCCAGGTGCCCGACTCTACGAGCAGGGGCACGACCACGATGACGTAAGGCCCGCTGGCCTCTCGCGTTTCGCGTTCGGTCTCGGAGCGGATCAGCGGGTGCGTGATGGCCTCGAGCCGCTTGCGCGCGGACTCGTCGCCGAACACGAGCGCGCGCATGCGCGCGCGGTCCATCGAGCCGTCGGGCGCGACGAATTCAGGGCCGAATTCCGCAGCGATCTGCGCCATCGCGACGCCGTGCGGCGCGGTAATGCGATGCGCGATGAGATCGGTGTCGACGATCGTTACGCCGCGCGCGGCAAAGCCATCAGCAACCGTGGACTTGCCGCTACCGATGCCACCCGTCAATCCGACCGCGAACATTTGATCAGTTCCCCCACGCAAATACGCCATACAGCGGTGTGCCTGCAAACAATGTGACGAGCGCGCCAGCGGCCAGATACGGGCCGAACGGCAACGGTTCTTCGAAACGCATGCGTCCCGTCAACGTAGCGATGATGCCGACGAGCGCGCCGGCCACTGCGGCGATCACGACGATCTGCGGCAGCGCGCTCCAGCCGAGCCATGCGCCGAGCGCGGCGAGCAGTTTGAAGTCGCCGTGGCCCATGCCTTCCACGCCACGCAACAGCCTGAAGACCCAATAGACGCACCAGAGCGCCAGATAACCCGCAACCGCTCCGATCACCGCTTCGCGCAGCGTGACGAAGGTGCCGGCAAAATTGACCAGCAACCCGGCCCACAGCAGCGGCTGCGTGATCTCGTCGTGCAGCATCTGGTGTTCGAGGTCGATAGCGCTTGCGGCGATGAGCGTGGCGCACAGCGCGAAGGCGGCGAGCGCCTTGCCGGTGGGCCCGAAGGCGAGCAATGCGCCGACCGCGCAGGCCCCGCTCGCGATTTCGATGAGCGGGTAGCGCACGCTCACGCGCGCATGACAGTGAGAGCAGCGCCCGCGCAGCGCGAGCCAACTGAGCACAGGGATGTTTTCCCAGGCGCGCAAGACGTGGCCGCAGTGCGGGCACGCGCTGCGTGGGAGCCAGAGGTTGTAGCGCGCGGGCAACCCGTCTTCTTCGAAGAGCGGACCGGGCGTGCCGGTCGCTTCGGCCACATCGGCGCGCCACGCGCGCTCCAGCATGATCGGCAGCCGGTGCACGACGACGTTGAGAAAGCTGCCGATGACGAGCCCGAACGCAATGGCGAAGACCATGAGCACGCCGAATGGCAGACCGGCGAGAGCGGCTGCGAGCGGCGTTGCGGTATCGGGCGCGGACAGGAGTTGGGCGGGCATGAGACGGAACCGGAATCTGGCAGCGATGCTACACCACGTTGCCCAGTTGAATGATGGGAAGATACATCGCAACGACGAGGCCGCCGACCAGCGCACCAAGCACGACGATCACGAGCGGCTCGCACAGGCTCGAGACGAGCGCGATCTTTTCGTCGACCTGACGGTCGGCGAGCGAGGCCACATCGAGCAACATCGCGTCGAGCGCGCCCGATTCTTCTGCAACCGCAACGGGCTGAACCACATCGGCCGGAAAGCATCCCGCCGCGCGCATGGCTGCGGCGAGCCGCTCGCCGTGCCGCAGGCGCTCGCTGATACCTGCGCTCGCGCGATCGAAGAATGCGTTGCCGCTTGCGTGCGCGAGCGAATCGAAGGCGTCGGCGAGTGGCGTGCCGGCGGCGAGGAGCGTGCCGAGCGCGCGGCTCCAGCGGGCGGCGCACAGCGTTGTGAGCAGCGTGCCGCAAAGCGGGAGCTTCAGCAGCGTGCGTCCAAAAGCGATGCGCGCGGTTTCCGAGCGGCGCAAGGCCGCTTGCATGGCGAGCGCGCCGGTGGCTGCAGCTACGGCGGCCGGCACGCTCCAGCGCGCGGCGCCCGCCGACAGCATCAGCACGATTTGCGTGGGCGCGGGCAGTGCGGCGCCGAAGCCGTCGAAGATCTGCTTGAACGTGGGTACGACCCAGACCAGCAACGCCGCGGTAATGACAAGCGCGAGCAGCAGCACCGCGACGGGGTAGGTGAGCGCGGCGCGCACTTTGGCGCGCTGGGCAGCGGCACGCTCGCGGTCGTCGGCGAGGCGGGCAAGTACGGCGGCGAGCGCTCCCGAGGCTTCGCCGACGGCAACGAGCTGGCAATACAGCGCGTTGAAACGCGCCGGATGTTGCGCGAGTGAGTCGGCGAAGCGCAGTCCGCCGGCGATGTCGCGCGCGAGCGCCGCGGCAATGCGCGGCATGCCGTTTGGCCCGGGCGAGAGCGCGAGCAGTTCGAGCGCGTTCGCAAGTGGCAGGCCGGCGCGCAGGAGGCTCGCTAGCTGGCGTGTAAAGCACGTGACGTCCGCGTGGCGTGCTTTAGGCGCGCCCGCGCTCGACCTGCGCTCGATGGCGAGCACAGTGATGCGCTCGCGCTTGAGTGCGTCGCGCACCGCCGCGGCGTCGAGCGCGATCAGCGTGCCACGCCTCGTCGCGCCCGATGCATCGAGACCGCGCCACGCGAAGCGCCACTCGGATGGGCCTTGAGGGGCGTGCGCGGCGCTCATGGCGCATCCGTTGCGACAAGCGCTTCGGCGAGGCTCGTGGTGCCGTCGCGCACGCGCGCGAGCGCCGCGTCGCGCAAGGTTGCGACACCGCTTCTGCGTGCTTCCCGAGCGATTTCGTGCGCGCCGCGCCTTGTGACGATCAGGTCGCGTATGGTTTCCGAGATCGGCAAGACCTCGTGGATTCCCACGCGGCCGCGATAGCCGATGCCGTGGCAAGCCTCGCAGCCGCGCGCGACATAAGGCTGCATCATGTTACCGCCGTGCGTGGTCAGGCCTGCCGCGACGAGCGCCGCCGGCGAAGCCTCGCCGCGCACGCGGCATTGCGGACATAGCCGCCGCACGAGGCGTTGCGCCGTGACGAGCCGCAGCGAGCCCGCCAGGTTGTATGGCTCTACGCCGATGTCGACGAGCCGTGCGCAAGCCGCGCTGGCGTCGTTCGTGTGCACGGTCGAGAGGACGAGGTGGCCGGTCTGCGCGGCCTTGACGGCCACGCTGGCGGTTTCTTCGTCGCGAATCTCGCCGATCATGATGACGTCGGGATCCTGGCGCAGCAGCGCACGCAGTGCCACCGCAAAGGTGAGCCCGGCCTTCTCGCGCACGTTGACCTGATTGATGCCCGCAAGCTGGATTTCGGCGGGATCTTCCACCGAGCAGAGATTGTGTGCCGTGCCGTTGAGCCTTTGCAGGAAACAGTAGAGCGAGAGCGTCTTGCCGCTGCCGGTAGGGCCCGTGACGAGGACAAGACCATGCGGCGCGCCGATCGCTTCGGCTACGGCGTGCTGTTGCGCTTCATCGAGCCCGAGTTCGGCTAGCGACAGTTCGGCGGGAAGCGCTTCGAGCCTGCGCAAGACGAGCTTTTCGCCATGAAGTGTGGGCAGCGAATTCACGCGATAGTCCTCGGCGGCTTGCGACGCCCCCGAGAGTGCGAGCCGCAGCCTGCCGTCCTGCGGAATGCGCCGTTCGGCGATGTCCATGCGGGCGAGCACCTTGATGCGCGTGACGAACGCATCGCGCAGATGCGCGGGCGGCCGCGCCATTTCGTGCAGTACGCCGTCGATGCGCAGACGCACGCGCCAGCCGTGTTCCATCGGCTCGATGTGCAGATCGGAGGCGTTGCGCCGCGCGGCTTCGCGCAGCGTTTCGGAGAGCAGCCGAACGGCGGGTGCGTCGTCTAGCTGCGGTACAGAGACAGGCGCAGATGTGCGCGCCGTCGAGCCACCACCCGTACCGCCTTCGGCAACCGCGGCGGCGAAAGGGCGCGCACGATAAGGAGTAGAAAGCATCGACATGCCGGCGCGAAGCCGCCTCGAACAGATGACGCCTTCATCATGGCGCGAGGCGCACTGCGCCGCCACCCGGCCGAACGGCTAACGTCCCGGCAGCAGCTTCTTCGCCTTTTGCAGCGTGCCCTGGCGCGGCTTGGCGCCGGGTTTGAAGAGCTTGACCGTGCGTACGGCCTGGTCGTCGCTGCGTAGCACTTCGAGCTTCACGTCGCCGATCTGCAGGCACACGTCGCCTTCGGGAATCTCTTCGAGCACTTCGAGGATCAGGCCGTTGAGCGTCTTGGGCCCATCCGTGGGCAGCTTGATATGAAGCCAGCGATTGAGTTCGCGCAAAGGCATGCTGCCCGGCACGATACATTCGCCTTCGTCGTTCCAGCCGCCGCGTCCGGTGCCGCTGCGCGGCATCGAGGTGGTGAATTCGCCGATCAGCTCCTCGATGATGTCTTCGGGTGTCACGAGTCCTTCCATCTCACCGTACTCGTTCACGACGAGCGCGATGCGATGGCGGCTTTCCTGGAAGTACTGAAGTTGCTGGAATCCAGGCGTGCCCGTGGGCACGAAGTACGGCTCGGCGAGCAGTTCGCGCAGCGTCTCGCGCTCGAATTCCTGGTTATGCAGCGCGGCCAACGTCTTGCGCACATGCAGCACGCCGAGCACCCGGTCGATGTCGCCTTGATAGACGATCAGCTTGTTGTGATAGCAGGTCTCGAGCTGATGCAGGATGTCTTCGAGCGGGGCGTCGTAGTCGAGCGCCTCGATGCGCCGGCGCGGAATCATCACGTCGTCGACGGTGATGTTCTCCAGGTCGAACAGGTTGAGCAGGATGCTGCGGTGCTTGGTCGGCATGAAGCTGCCCGACTCGAGCACGATGGTGCGCAACTCCTCGGTGGAAAGCCGCTGGTCATGCGCCTTGTGCGTATTGATGTGCAGGATGCGCAGGATGGTGTTCGCAAACATGTTGACGAACCAGATGAGTGGCTTCGTCACACGCATGAGCGGCGCGATCAGGAGGCTCGCGGGCAGCGCGATTTTTTCCGGAAACGTTGCGCCCACAATCTTCGGCGTGATTTCCGCGAACACGATGATGAGGAACGCGACGATGCCCGTCGCGATCGAGAGCACGAGGTTATTGCGGCCGAACGTATGGAGCGCGATCGAGGTCGTAAGGACCGGGATGATGGTGTTGAAGAGATTGTTGCCGATCAGGATCACCGAAAGCAGCAGGTCGGTGCGCGCGAGCAGCTTCTGGGTGGTCTTCGCGCCGAGCGTGCCGTGATTGGCGAGGTATTTGAGCCGATGGCGATTGAGCGCCATCATCGCCGTTTCGGAGATGGAGAAGAAACTGGAGCAGATGAGCAGGACGAAGACGGCGCATATCTGCGCCCATAAGGGAAGGTGGTCCACGCGTCGAGACAATGAGGGGGGCGGATGGGGAAACTATAACAGAGGGGTACCGCAGTTCCAGGGCGGTTGGCCGAACGGACAAGGCGGTTGCCGGTTACGCGCCGCGAGTTGCCGGACAGGATGGAAGTGCGGGAGATACAGGCGAAAAAAAAACCGCGCAATGCATGCGCGGTTTTTCTCGAATTCTGGTCGGGGTGAGAGGATTCGAACCTCCGGCCTCTACGTCCCGAACGTAGCGCTCTACCAGGCTAAGCTACACCCCGAATTGACTGCTGGACTCCACAACTCGCTTCGTCTGTTTCAAGACTGGCGCGTCGTTGAGTAAGAACATAATTCTAGCAGGCTATCTTTGTAAATGGAAGGGGGGAACGCTGAAATCGCGTCGGCGGCGGCCTGGGCCTCGGTGCGCGCGCATTGCAGCGTGTGCTCGAGCGCGCCCGAGCGCGTGATTGCCGCGAAGATTTCGTCGAAGCGCGTCGTGCCGCCTTGCTCGATCGCTTCGCGTGCAAGCGCGGCTTCCGCGGCCGTGCCGTGCTCGATCAGCCAGATGAGCGGCAGAGTGGGCTTACCTTCGCGCAGGTCGTCGCCCGCGTTCTTGCCCATCGATTCAGGCGTGCCCGTGTAGTCGAGCCAGTCGTCCATGATCTGGAATGCCGTGCCGATGCGCCGCCCGTATTCGGCGGCCGCTTCCTCGGTGCGCGCATCCGCTCCCGAAAGCACCGCGCCGAGCTGCGCCGCGGCTTCGAAAAGCTTGGCGGTCTTGTAGCGGATCACCTGCATGTAGCGGTCGGTGTCCACGTCGGCGTCGTGCATGTTCAGCAGCTGCAGGACTTCACCCTCGGAGATGATCGTCGTGGCGGCGGACAGGATTTCCATCACGCGCATCTTGCCGACGCCCACCATCATCTCGAACGAGCGCGAATACAGGTAATCGCCGACCAGCACGCTGGCGGCGTTGCCGAACAGCGCGTTGGCCGTCTGGCGGCCGCGCCGCAGGTCCGATTCGTCGACGACGTCGTCGTGCAGGAGCGTGGCCGTGTGAATGAACTCGACGACCGCCGCGAGCACATGGCGCTCCGTACCGTGGTCGCCGAGCGCGCCGGCCACCATCAGCAGAAGCGCCGGACGCAGCCGCTTGCCGCCCGCGCCGATGATGTACTCGGAGATCTGGTTGATCAGCATCACCTCGGACGCCAGGCTCTGCCGGATGACACGATTCACCTGCTCCATGTCACTGGCGATGGGGGCAAGCAGGGTGGCTGCGCTGGGGGATGGGGTGGCGGTGGACGACATGATGGCAAATAGGGGTAGTGCCGCGGATTATAAGGCGAATCGACTGCATGCCGGACGCTCCGCAACCGTCCTGCCGATGGCTCCCTCTATTTTCTCGCGGCCCTGACGGCCGCATGGATGCTGGCGCTATGCCGTACGGATAGCTCTGGCGCCCGTCCGACGGGCGCCAGATCCCTCGCGCGCACCCGCGCAATGGACTTGCACACCTTTTGACCACGCTGCTAACTCTATGTATAATCTAAGGTTTCGGGCGCGCAGTGTGTCCCGAAATTATTGAAGAGTGAGGTTCTCAATGTACGCGGTCATAAAAACCGGCGGCAAGCAGTACAAGGTTGCCGTTGGCGAAAAACTTAAAGTAGAACAGATACCGGCTGACATTGACGCAGAAATCACGCTCGACCAGGTTCTCGCAGTGGGCGAAGGCGAATCGATTAAGTTCGGTACGCCGCTGGTCAGTGGGGCTTCCGTCAAGGCCACCGTTGTGTCGCAAGGCCGACACGCCAAAGTGACCATCTTCAAGATGCGTCGCCGGAAGCACTACCAGAAGCATGGCGGCCACCGCCAGAACTACACCGAACTGCGCATCGACGCGATCAACGCGTAAGCGCACGCAGGTAAAGGAGCAAACAAATGGCACACAAAAAGGCAGGCGGGTCGTCACGTAACGGCCGCGACTCAGAGTCGAAACGACTTGGCGTGAAGGTGTACGGCGGCCAGGCGATCCTCGCAGGCGGCATCATCGTTCGCCAGCGCGGCACGCGCATGCACCCCGGCCTGAACGTCGGCATCGGCAAGGACCACACGCTCTACGCGCTGGTCGACGGCCACGTCGCGTTCACGATCAAGGGCGCAGCCAACAAGCAACTGGTCAACGTCGTCCCGGCAGCGGCCTAAGCTTTCAAGCTTTAGACCGCTCGCGAGCGGGCTGCACGCGACGCAAGGAAGGCCCCGCGAAGTTTGCGGGGCCTTTTTATTTATCCGCAGTCTTTCGGGGTCGTAACGGGCTTGCGTTTGACTTGCGGTGCGTTGTTGGCCACTTTTGGCCATGGCGGGCAAAATATCGATATCCACGGGACGGAGTAACTCATGAAGTTCATTGACGAAGCGAAGATCGAAGTCATCGCCGGCGATGGGGGCGATGGCAGCGCGTCGATGCGACGCGAGAAGTTCGTCCCGTTCGGCGGGCCGGACGGCGGTGACGGCGGGCGCGGCGGCAGCGTCTACGCTGTCGGCGACCGCAACATCAACACCCTCATCGACTACCGCTACACGAAGAAGCACCAGGCGCGCAACGGCGAGAACGGCCGCGGCTCCGACTGCTACGGCAAGGGCGGCGACGACATCACGCTGCGTATGCCGGTGGGCACGGTCATCACCGACCAGGACACGGGCGAGCTGATCGCCGACCTGACCGAGCACGAGCAGCAGGTGATGGTCGCGAAGGGCGGCGCGGGTGGCCTCGGCAACCTGCATTTCAAGTCGTCCACGAACCGCGCGCCGCGTCAGAAGACCGACGGCAAGCCCGGCGAGCGCCGCATGCTCAAGCTGGAACTGAAGGTGCTGGCCGACGTCGGCCTGCTCGGCATGCCGAACGCGGGCAAGTCCACGTTCATCGCCTCGGTGTCGAATGCGAAGCCCAAGATCGCCGACTACCCGTTCACGACGCTTGCGCCGAATCTGGGCGTGGTGCGCGTGGGGCCGAGCAAGAGCTTCGTAATCGCCGATATTCCGGGCCTGATCGAAGGCGCCGCCGAAGGCGCGGGCCTCGGTCACCAGTTCCTGCGACATCTGCAGCGCACGAACCTGCTGCTGCATCTGGTCGACCTCGCGCCGTTCGATGAAAGCGTCGATCCGGTTGCGGAGGCAAAGGCGATCGTCGGCGAGCTGCGCAAGTACGATGAGACGCTCTACGACAAGCCGCGCTGGCTCGTGCTGAACAAGCTCGACATGGTGCCGGAGGAGGAGCGCGCCGAGCGTATTGCCGACTTCGTGAAGCGCTTCGAGTGGGACGGTCCCGTGTTCGAGATTTCCGCGCTCACGGGGCAGGGCTGCGAAAACCTGTGTTACGCGGTGTACGACTACGTCTCCTCGCACTCGGACGCGCGCCGTGCGGCCGAAGCCGAAGACCTCGCCTCGGACGTGCGCTTCCGCGAGGGGCAGGGCGGGAACGCGCAGCAGCCGCAGGAGTAATTCGCCGCACCGGCCGGTGCGCGAGCCGCGCCGGTCGCGCCAAGGAATCTTCACGCGTCATCAGTCATTTGGGAGACCGCGCAGCATGCGTTCCGTCATCGCCGATTCGCGGCGTCTGGTAGTGAAAGTCGGTTCGAGCCTCGTCACCAACGACGGCCGCGGGCTCGATCATGCGGCAATCGGCCGCTGGGCCGCGCAGATTGCGGCGCTGCGTGCGCAGGGTAAGGAAGTCGTGCTCGTGAGTTCGGGTGCGATCGCGGAAGGCATGCAACGGCTCGGCTGGACGAAGCGGCCGCGCGAGATCGACGAGCTTCAGGCTGCCGCGGCAGTCGGGCAGATGGGGCTCGCGCAGGTCTACGAGAGCCGCTTTGCCGAGCACGATATCCGCACTGCGCAGATCCTGCTCACGCATGCCGACCTGGCTGACCGCGAACGCTATCTCAATGCGCGCTCGACGTTGCTCACGCTGCTGCGCCTGGGCGTCGTGCCGATCATCAACGAGAACGACACCGTGGTCACCGACGAAATCAAGTTCGGCGACAACGACACGCTCGGCGCGCTCGTCGCGAACCTGATCGAAGGCGACGCGCTCATCATCCTCACCGACCAGAGCGGCCTCTATACGGCCGATCCGCGCAAGGACCCGGGTGCGACGCTCGTGCAGGAAGCCGATGCAGGCAAGCCGGAACTCGAGGCAATGGCGGGCGGCGCGGGGTCGAGCATCGGCCGCGGCGGCATGCTCACCAAGATTCTCGCGGCCAAGCGCGCCGCGCATAGCGGCGCGAATACGGTGATCGCAAGCGGGCGCGAAGCGCAAGTGCTCGTGCGTCTGGCTGCGGGCGAGGCGATCGGCACGCAGCTCATCGCGCGTACGGCGCGCATGGCGGCGCGCAAGCAGTGGATGGCCGACCATCTGCAGGTGCGCGGCCACGTCGTGATCGACGACGGTGCGGTGCAGAAGCTCACGGCGGATGGCAAGAGCCTGCTGCCCATCGGCGTGACCGGCGTGCAGGGTGCGTTCGCGCGCGGCGAAGTGATCGCTTGCCTGAACGGCGCGGGCGTGGAAGTGGCGCGCGGACTCACCAACTACAGCAGCGCGGAAACCAAGCTGATCCAGCGTCATCCGAGCGGCGAGATCGAGGGCATCCTTGGCTATATGCTCGAGCCGGAACTGATTCACCGCGACAATCTCGTGCTGGTTTGACGAGCGTTCCCGCGCAGCCGCGCAGCGCCAAAAATCAAAAAGCCGCTGTGGCCAAAGGCCGCAGCGGCTTTTTCATGCCCATCACAGCATGTCGGGGCGCGGCTTAACGCACCAGCGTCGACTGCGTGCGGCCGTAGCGCAGGTTCTCGATCAGGGTCGACGCCTTCGCGATCGGCATCTTGTTGGCGCAGAAGTAGTCCTGATAGAGCCTCGACTGGTACGCATTGAGCGTGCCGTTCTCGATGCGCGACCAGTTGTTCGCGACGGTCTGGTCCCAGCCGTTGTGATCGGCGTCGAGGCTCGCGTAGAGGCGCCACTCGTAGGTGTCGCAACGAATCCCTTCGTAGTTCACGTTACGCGCGCCGCTCGGGCTCGAGATGACGATGGTGTAGCGCACGACGCCATCCGTGCCGACCGTGAGCGATGCGGGGTCGATGGCGAACTTGAGCGGCGAGTTGTTCGAGACATCGAACGGCAGCAGCGTCGCGCCGGCCTGCGGCAGCGGCGGCAGGCCTTCGAGCTTGTTCTCCTGCCATTCGCCCTTGCGGTCCAGAAGGTAGACGAACGCGCTGTCGTCCTTGTTCGTGGGACCGGAACTGGAGCACGCGGCCAGTCCCGACACAAGCAGCACACCGCCTGCGGCGCATGCCGCAGCAAGAGCAAATCGTTTCAAATTGGTTTTCCTCGAAGCACGGGCGTCAGTTACGAACGAACTGCGCCGCGAATGCGAACCGGCGGGGCCCGGCGCGTGATGCGCCGGACCCCGCCGGTTCGGGCGTTCTTTGCGTTGGCTCAAGCCCCTTGATCCTGCTCGTCCTGCGCAGGCTCGATGATACTCTGCGCCGACTCGCAATCGCTTTCGATCGGCGTGCGCGCTGTCCGTGCGGCTACGCCTTCCGGCATGGCCTCATACGGCTCGGCGTGCACCGCGTCTGCGTGCGCCGACGTCACGATGCGCGGGTAGCGCACCTCGTGAGCCTGCACGCCCAGACGCTCCTGACGCGGCGCGGGCCGGCGCAGGAAGCGCGAGAGTTCGGTCAGCGCGAGTTGATAGACGTCACGCTTGAACTCGATGACCGCTTCTAGCGGCACCCAGTATTCATTCCAGCGCCACGCATCGAACTCAGGATGCTCCGTTGCCCGCAGGCAGATATCGCAGTCGCGCCCGACCATCCGCAGCAGAAACCAGATCTGTTTCTGGCCGCGATAATGGCCGCGCACTTCGCGCTTGATGAACTTGTCCGGCACCTCATAACGCAACCAGTCGCGTGTGCGACCGACGATCTTGACGTGCTCCGGATGCAAACCGGTTTCTTCGTGCAACTCCCGAAACATTGCCTGCATGGGGGTTTCACCATACTTGATGCCCCCTTGCGGAAACTGCCAGGAATGTTCGCGAACCCGCTTGCCCCAAAACACCTCGTTTCGCGCGTTCAAGAGGATGATGCCGACGTTCGGGCGAAACCCCTCACGATCCAGCATACAACCACCTTCGAATCCTTTAAAATTGCTTTGATTATAAACAGATAACGGCCCTCACGCACCCGCCGTCCGTGACCCGCCGTCCGGAAAGTTGAGCGAATGGCCGCGGCCGCGCAAAACGGTCTCGGGGCGCGATCGGTCTGGCATCTGGCCCGCGTCATCGGCGCGGCATGCGGCACGTTGTCATAATGGCGGGTTCGTGAACTCCTCCGTTGGTCACTTCTTCGGGCGGTCTGCACCGGGCCGCCGCTTTTGGATAATTTGAATGAAAGCCTCCCGTTTCTTTATCGGCACCCTGAAGGAAGCGCCCGCTGACGCGGAAATCGTCAGCCACAAGCTGATGGTTCGCGCGGGCATGATCCGTCGCATCGCTGGCGGCATTTACAACTATCTGCCGATCGGTCTGCGTTCGATTCGCAAGGTCGAGCAGATCGTGCGCGAAGAAATGAACCGCGCCGGCGCCATCGAGCTGCTCATGCCGGCCGTGCAGCCGGCCGAGCTGTGGCAGGAGTCGGGTCGCTGGGAACAATACGGGCCGGAACTGCTGCGCTTCAAGGATCGCAAGCAGAGCGACTTCGTGATGGGCCCGACGCACGAAGAGGTCGTCACCGACATCGCGCGCGGCCAGATCAAGAGCTATCGCCAACTGCCGGTGAACTTCTATCAGGTGCAGACGAAGTTCCGCGACGAAATCCGTCCCCGTTTCGGCGTGATGCGCGGGCGCGAATTCATGATGAAGGACGCGTATTCGTTCGATAAGGACGTCGAAGGTCTCAAGCTCTCGTACCAGAAAATGTACGACGCCTACGTGCGCATCTTCACGCGTCTCGGCCTGCAGTTCCGCGCAGTCGCGGCCGACAACGGCTCGATCGGCGGCAGCGGCTCGCACGAATTCCACGTGATCGCGGAAACGGGCGAGGACGACATCGCCTACTGCCCGACCTCGGACTTCGCGGCCAACGTCGAAGCCGCCGAAGCGTTGCCGCTCATCGCGCAGCGCGGCGCCCCCACGCAAGCGCTCACGAAGACGCCCACGCCGGGCGCGGCGAAATGCGAGGCTGTGGCTGAACTTCTCGGCATCCCGCTCGAAAGCACGATCAAGTCGATCATCCTCGCGACGGACAACGAAGGCGCCGAGCCCACGATCTGGCTGCTGATGCTGCGCGGCGACCACGATCTGAACGAGATCAAGGTCGGCAAGCTCGAAGGCCTGAGCGGCTTCCGCTTCGCGACCGAAGCGGAAATCGTCGAGTGGTTCGGCACGCCGCCCGGCTACCTCGGTCCGCTGGGCACGAAGAAGCCGGTCAAGGTGATCGCCGATCGCACGGTCGCGAACATGAGCGATTTCGTAGTGGGCACGAACGAAGTCGATTTCCACACCACGGGCGTGAACTGGGGCCGCGATCTGCCGGAGCCGGTCGTTGCCGACATCCGCAACGTGAAGAAGGGCGATCCCTCGCCGGACGGCAAGGGTGTGATCGACATCTGCCGCGGCATCGAAGTGGGCCACGTGTTCCAGCTCGGCACGAAGTACTCGGAAGCGATGAACGCCACGTTCCTCGCCGAGAACGGCAAGCCCGCGCCGATGCAGATGGGCTGCTACGGCATTGGCGTCACGCGTATCCTCGGTGCAGCCATCGAGCAGAACTTCGACGAGAAGGGCATCATCTGGCCTGAGTCGATCGCGCCGTTCCAGGTCGTCGTGTGCCCGATGGGCATGGACCGCAGCGAGCTCGTGCGCGAGCACGCCGAGCGCGTCTACAACGAACTGCTCGAAGCGGGCGTCGACGTGATTCTCGACGACCGCGGCGAGCGCCCGGGCGTGATGTTCGCCGACTGGGAGCTGATCGGCGTGCCGCATCGTCTCGTGATCGGCGAGCGCGGCCTGAAGGACGGCAAGATCGAGTACCAGGGCCGCCGCGATACCGAAGCGACGCTGCTCGCGGCCGATGAGGCCGCGCAGACGGTGGCGCAGAAGATCCGCGCGGCGCTCGCGGTTTAACGACGATCCATCCCGGTTAAAGGAGCGCTGCGAGCGTGGAGTACAGTTTTTTGTCCGCTACGGTCCTGCTGCTCCTCATCACCGACCCGCTCGGGAATATTCCGCTCTTCATCAGTTGCCTGCGCGGCGTTGCCAAGCAGCGCCGCGCGGTCGTGATCCTGCGCGAGGTCGCGATTGCGTTCGTGATCCTGCTGATCTTCATGGTCGCCGGCAACAGCTTCCTGCGCATGATGGGGCTCACCGATACCTCGCTGCGCATCGGCGGCGGCATCGTGCTGTTCCTCATCGCGCTCCGGATGATCTTTCCGCATCCGGGCGGCCCGTTCGGCAGCGGCGACAAGGGCGGCGAGCCGCTCATCGTGCCGCTCGCCATTCCTGCGCTGGCCGGGCCTTCGGCGCTTGCCACGGTCATGCTGCTCACCTCTCAGGCGCCGGGCAAACTCTACGAATGGATGACCGCGCTCGTCGTGACGATGGTGATCTGCGCGGTCGTGCTGGTGATGGCGGAGCGCATCCAGCAGTGGCTCGGCGAGCGCGTAGTGACGGCCTTCGAGCGGCTGATGGGCCTCGTGCTCGTGGCGATATCGGTGGAGATGATCCTCGCGGGCATCGCGACCTTCGTGCATCACCTCTGACGCCGCGTGCAGCGCGCGTCGCAGGCAACAAAAAAGCAGCCCGCGGGCTGCTTTTTTCATGGTGCGTCAGACAGTCGATGCGCGCTTCACGCGCCTTCGGTCAGCGCACGGATAGTCGGCAGATTGCGCCAGTAACCCTTGGCGTCCATGCCGCAGCCGAACACGTAGCGGTCCGGCACCGAAAAACCGCAGTAGTCGGGATGCAGCGGCTTGGCCTTCGTGAGCGTCTTCTCGCACAGCACGGCCGAAAGGAAACGCTTCGCGCCCATGTCCATGATGCGGTCGCGAATCGCGGCCATGGTCTCGCCTTCGTCGAGGATGTCGTCGAGCACGAGCACCACACGGTCCTTCACCGACTCGCGCGGCGCCACGCGCCACTGCATCTCGGCGCTGCCCTTGATCGCGTTGCGGTAGCGCGTGAGGTGGATGTAGTCGAACTCGAGCGGGAAGTCGAGGTGCGGCAGCAGCATGCCGGTGAACACGGCGGCGCCGCCCATCACCGACAGCACGAGCGGGAAGTCCTCGCTGATTTCGGCGCGGATGGCTTCGGCCATCCGGCCGATCGACGCATTGACGTCGCCCTCCGAAACGATCTCTTCGGAGTGGCGGAAAATGTGCAGGGCTTCTTCGCGATTCATGACTCTGGCGGGAAGGTAGCTGTAGCTATTGAAGTGTGGAAAATAACGGCGGCGCGCGCTACAGCATAAACCCGCGCATTCGGTCCGTCGCGCGCCGCGTCGAGTGGGGCCGCCGTGCGCGCGATGTGCGCCGCGCGGCCCGCAAGATCAGCGCATGCCGGGCATCATGCCCTTCATGCCGCGCATCATCTTTTGCAGATTGCCGCCCTTGAGCTTCTTCATCATGGTGCGCATCTGCTCGTACTGGTTGAGCATGCGGTTCACTTCCTGAACCTGCACGCCAGCGCCCGCCGCAATGCGGCGCTTGCGCGTGGCCTTGATGAGCTCGGGCTTGGCGCGTTCGGCGGGCGTCATCGAATTGATGATGCCTTCCATGCGGCGCATCTGCTTCTCGGCCTGGCCCATGTTGGCGCCCGAGGCGGCCTGCTGGAACTGTGCGGGCAGCTTGTCCATGAGCGACGACAGGCCGCCCATGCTCTTCATCTGCGAGAGCTGCGCGCGGAAGTCGTTGAGGTCGAAGTCGCCGCCTTTCTTGACCTTGTCGGCGAGCTTTTGCGCGGCCTGGACGTCCACGCCGCGCTGCGCTTCCTCGACGAGCGCGAGAATGTCGCCCATGCCGAGAATACGGTTCGCCATGCGGTCCGGGTGGAACACCTCGAGGCCATCGAGCTTTTCCGCGACGCCGACGAACTTGATCGGCTTGCCCGTGATGTGGCGCACGGAGAGCGCCGCGCCGCCGCGCGAGTCGCCGTCGAGCTTGGTGAGCACGACGCCGGTGAGCGGCAGGGCGTCGTTGAACGCCTTCGCGGTGTTGACCGCGTCCTGACCGAGCATGGCGTCGACCACGAACAGTGTTTCGGCGGGCTTCAGCGAGGCGTGCAGCGCGGTGATCTCGTTCATCATCGCCTCGTCGATACCGAGCCGGCCGGCCGTGTCGACGAGCAGCACGTCGTGATAGTGGCGCTTGGCCCAGTCGACCGCGGCGGCGGCGATCTCGACGGGCTTCTGGTCCGGCTGCGAGGGGAAGAAGTCGGCGCCGACCTGTTCCGTCACCGTCTTCAACTGCGCGATAGCGGCAGGGCGGTAGACGTCGCACGAAACGGTGAGGACCTTCTTCTTGTACTTCTCGCGCAGGAGCTTGGCGAGCTTGCCGGTGGTGGTGGTCTTACCGGCGCCCTGCAGACCCGCCATGAGGATGACGGCTGGCGGCGTGACGGCGAGATCGAGTTCGGCGGCACGGCCTTCGTAGTCGCCTCCGATCACGGCGGTCAGCTCGCGCTGCACCACGCCGACGAGCGCCTGGCCCGGCGAAAGGCTGGAGATCACTTCTTCGCCGAGCGCCTTCTCCTTCACCTTGGCGATGAATTCGCGCACGACGGGCAGCGCCACGTCCGCTTCGAGCAGGGCGAGACGCACCTCGCGCAGCATTTCCTGCGTATTGGCTTCGGTCAGCCGGGCTTCGCCGCGCAGCGTCTTGACGACGCGCGCCATCCGTTGAGTGAGATTGTCGAGCATGGGGAGGCGGTGAGCAGTGCGGCCCGGCCCGCGCGCGCAAAACGGGAATGCGCCGCGTTTCGTCGCCGATTCGTTAGGTGAGCGCGCGGCCAGGGGGCCTATAGTAAACTTCGAACATGGATATTGTACTGTATGCCCTCACCGTGCTCCTGTACGGCGGATTGTGCGCCGCCGACTGGCGCGCGCTGCGCCGCGCGGGCACCGCGCCGCTGCTCGGCAGCGTGCCTCCCGTTCCGGTGACGCTCGGCGCGGGCGGCGACGTCCTGCGCGCGCGGACCTTCGGCCCGCTTTCGCGCGCGCTGCTGTTCGCCGCGCTCGCCGCGCACGGCGTGCTCCTGCACATGACGATCTTCCCCGCCAACGAAATGGTGTTCGGCTTCGCCTTCGCGTTGTCGGCCATGTTCTGGCTCGGCGCGGGCATCTACTGGATCGAGAGCTTTTTCTTTTCGCTCGACGGCCTGCGTCTGTTGCTGCTGCCGTTGGCGGCCGTCGCGTCGATCCTGCCGCTCGTGTTCGGCGGCGTGCGCGTGCTGCCCTACGCGGCCGCGCCGATGTTCAAGCTGCACTTCGTCATCGCGAACATCGCCTACGGGCTCTTCGCGATCGCCGCGTTGCATGCGGTGCTGATGCTCGCCGTCGAGCGCCGGCTGCATGCGCTCAAGGGCGCCGGCTTCCAGCGCAACGCGGGCAATCGCGGCGGCGGCTGGCTCTCGAACTGGATCGAGACGTTGCCGCCGCTACTCACGATGGAAAAGCTGCTGTTCCGCCTGATCGGCGCGGGCTTCGTGCTGCTCACGGCCACGCTCGTCTCGGGCATCGTGTTCAGCGAGCAGTTGATCGACCGGCCGCTTTCGCTCGATCACAAGACCGTCTTCGCGATTCTTTCGTGGCTGATGTTCGGCGCGCTGCTCACCGCGCGCAAGATTTCCGGCTGGCGCGGCCGCGCTGCGCTGCGCTGGGTGATCGCATCGTTCATCGCCTTGCTGCTCGCTTATGTGGGCAGCCGTTTCGTCTTCGAGGTGCTGCTGCACCGCCCTGTGGTTTGAGTCGTGTGAGTCGCGTGTTCCGATGAGACAGATTCTTCTCCTCGTCCTGCTGTTCGTGGTCGGACAGTGGTTCGTCAAGGCGCTGCGCCGTGCGCAGACGCAGACGCGCGCCGGTGCGCAACCGGGACAGGGCGCGCAGCCGGGACAGGGCGCCGCGCAAAGCGCCACTGGCGGCGCGAGCACGAGCGGCAAGGCTGCGCTGCCCGAGCCGATGGTGCGCTGCGCCGAGTGTGGCGTGCATGCGCCGCGCAGTGAATCGGTGGACGTCGGCGCGCGCTCGTTCTGCAGTTCCGAGCACGCGCGTGCCTGGGACGCGCGCACCACGGCCCAGGATCGCCCCGCACGATGAGCGCTGCTGGATCGCCAGGACTGCCAGGATCGCGCGCGTACGCAGTCGATGCGCAGGGCTGGGTGCCCGGCGCGCGCCAACTGCCTTCGCCCAACTTCGAGGCCCGCCCGCCAGGCGCCGTGCCGACGCTCATCGTCGTCCACAACATCAGCCTGCCGCCCAACGTCTTCGGCGGCCCCGAGATCGCCGATCTCTTCCTCAACCGCCTCGACTGCGACGCGCATCCGTACTTCGACGCCAACCTGCGCGGCGTGCGCGTCTCGGCGCACTTCGTCATTCATCGCGATGGCACGCTCGAGCAGTTCGTGTCGTGTGACGAGCGCGCGTGGCACGCGGGCGCGTCGAGCTTCTTCGGGCGCGAGCGCTGTAACGATTTCGCCATCGGCATCGAACTGGAAGGCAGCGACACGACGGCCTTCGAGGCGCCGCAATACGCGACGCTCGCGGCGCTCGTGAAGGCGCTCGTCGCGCACTATCCGATCGAGGCGCTGGCGGGCCATTCGGACATCGCGCCCGGGCGCAAGACCGATCCCGGCCCGCACTTCGACTGGGCGCGCCTCAAACACGATACGCAGCTCGCCGATGCCAGCTTCCCCTATATCCAGGGGCACGGCGCGCCGAACGCGGCGTCGTGACACGTTCGATCGCCTGCTGAACCCTCTCAAGCTGCACAAGAAATAAGCACCTTTTGCGCGCAAACGCAGGGTCTTCGCGCGCGCCTCGCAGACCACTCGAAGGGGCATTCGCCGCCAGGCCCCGCGCCGCTTGGCTTGTGGTCTTGTCAAGATAGGACCAGCAAAAAAAGCCATTTGATCGTACTGTTTCTTCCACTATACTTGGTACCCGAAACAAGGCTTCACACCATATGTTGTGTTGTACCGCGGCGCCCCGCTTCACTCGCAAGGCGCCGCGTGCGTTACCGGCATAGAAAAAACAGAAACTTTGTACGGTGCCGCCGGCCGAGAGAACCGGCGCACCGGCTGTAATCGAGAGAGAAGGTACAGCCAATGATCGCGACATCCACGATGAAGACCGAAGCAGTCCGTGATTCATCTGCCTTGTCGCATCCGGCAGCCTCGCCAGGCTGGACTTTTTTCTCTGCCCGATCGAGCGTGCACACGGGGGCACGACGTCGGCGTCCGTCTTAATCCGCGAACTCTCTTCGCACCTTTCCAGGACCCAGGAGCTTTGCACATGCAAACGACCGATAACGTCTCGACCCGGTATGAAGGCGCGCCCGCCGCGCACACGCTGGGTGGCCAACCGCAAGACGGCCAGACGAGCGCGCAGCAGTTCGCCGACCACAAGGTGATTCGCCGCAACGGTAGCGTGGTGTCGTTCGAACCTTCGAAAGTCGCGATCGCGATGACGAAGGCCTTCCTCGCCGTGAACGGCGGCCAGGGCGCGGCGTCTGCGCGCATTCGCGAGCTCGTCGAACAGCTCACGCAGAACGTCGTGCGCGCACTCGTGCGCAGCCGTCCGAACGGCGGCACGTTCCACATCGAAGACATCCAGGATCAGGTCGAACTCGCGCTGATGCGCGGCGGCGAGCACAACGTCGCGCGCGCCTACGTGCTGTATCGCGAGAAGCGCAACCAGGAGCGCGCCAACGCGCCGGAAACGGCAGCGAGCGCAGCGCCCGGCATCAACGTCACGGACAACGGCGTGACGCGCCCGCTCGACATGCAGGCGCTGCGCGCGCTGATCGACTCGTCGTGCGACGGTCTCGGCGACGCGGTCAACGCCGACCCGATCGTCGCGGAGACGGTCAAGAATCTGTACGACGGCGTGCCGATGAGCCAGGTCTACGACTCGGCCATCCTCGCTGCGCGCACGATGATCGAAAAGGACCCGGCGTATAGCCAGGTGACCTCGCGCATCCTGCTGCACACGATCCGTCGCGAAATTCTCGAAGAGGAAGTGACGCAAGCCGAAATGGCCGTGCGTTACGCCGACTACTTCCCGCAGTTCATCAAGCGCGGCGTGGAAGCGGGCCTGCTCGACGACAAGCTCCAGCAGTTCGACCTCAAGCGACTCGGCAACGCGCTCGACGCGAGCCGCGACCTGCAGTTCGGCTACCTCGGTCTGCAGACGCTGTACGACCGCTACTTCCTGCACGTCGGCGGCACGCGCATCGAAATGCCCCAGGCATTCTTCATGCGCGTCGCGATGGGCCTCTCGCTCAACGAGATCGACCGCGAAGCGCGCGCGATCGAGTTCTACAACGTGCTCTCGTCGTTCGACTTCATGTCGTCCACGCCCACACTGTTCAACTCGGGCACGCACCGCTCGCAGCTCTCGTCGTGCTACCTCACGACGGTGGCCGACGACCTCGACGGCATCTACGAAGCGCTCAAGGACAACGCGCTGCTCTCGAAGTTTGCCGGCGGTCTGGGCAACGACTGGACGCGTGTGCGCGCGCTCGGCTCGCACATCAAGGGCACCAACGGCAAGTCGCAAGGCGTCGTGCCGTTCCTGAAGGTCGTGAACGACACGGCTGTCGCCGTGAACCAGGGCGGCAAGCGCAAGGGCGCGGTGTGCGCCTACCTGGAATCGTGGCACCTCGACATCGAAGAATTCCTCGAGCTGCGCAAGAACACGGGCGACGACCGCCGCCGCACCCACGACATGAACACGGCGAACTGGATTCCCGACCTGTTCATGAAGCGCGTGATGGAAGGCGGCGACTGGACGCTCTTCTCGCCCTCGACCTGCCCGGATCTGCACGACAAGTTCGGCGCCGAGTTCGAACAGGCTTACACGGCTTACGAAGAAAAGGTCGCGCGCGGCGAGATCAAGCTGTTCAAGAAGCTGCCGGCCGCGCAACTGTGGCGCAAGATGCTCGGCATGCTGTTCGAAACGGGTCACCCGTGGATCACGTTCAAGGATCCGTGCAACATCCGTTCGCCGCAGCAGCACGTGGGCGTCGTCCACTCGTCGAACCTGTGCACGGAAATCACGCTGAACACCAGCGACAGCGAAATCGCCGTGTGTAACCTGGGCTCGGTGAACCTCGTCGCGCACATGGTGGAACAGGCCGACGGCACGTTCGCGCTCGACCACGACAAGCTCAAGCGCACCATCAGCGTGGCGATGCGCATGCTCGATAACGTCATCGACATCAACTACTACGCGGTGTCGAAGGCACGCAACTCGAACCTGAAGCACCGTCCGGTGGGCATGGGCATCATGGGCTTCCAGGACTGCCTGCACGTTCTGCGCACGCCGTTTGCTTCGCAGGAAGCCGTGGAGTTCGCCGACCGCTCGATGGAAGCCGTCTGCTACTACGCGTACTGGGCGTCGACGGAGCTGGCAGCCGAGCGCGGCCGCTACTCGACCTACCGCGGCTCGCTGTGGGATCGCGGCATCCTCCCGCAGGACACGCTCAAGCTGCTCGCCGAAGCACGCGGCGGCTACGTCGAAGTCGACTCGAGCGAATCGATGGACTGGACGTCGCTGCGCGCGCGCATCGCGACGCACGGCATGCGCAATTCGAACTGCATCGCGATCGCCCCGACCGCGACCATCTCGAACATCATCGGCGTGTCGCCTTGCATCGAGCCGACGTTCCAGAACCTCTATGTGAAGTCGAACCTCTCGGGCGAATTCACGGTGGTGAACGACTACCTGGTGCGCGACCTGAAGGCGCGCGGCCTGTGGGACGAAGTCATGGTCGCCGACCTGAAGTACTTCGACGGCATGCTCTCGCGCATCGACCGCGTGCCGGCCGATCTACGCGCTGTGTATGCAACGGCGTTCGAAGTCGACCCGACGTGGCTCGTCGAAGCCGCATCGCGTCGCCAGAAGTGGATCGACCAGGCGCAGTCGCTGAACATCTTCATGGCGGGCGCATCGGGCAAGAAGCTCGACGAGATCTACAAGCTCGCATGGGTGCGCGGTCTGAAGACCACGTACTACCTGCGCACGATGGGGGCGACGCACGTCGAGAAGTCGACGGTTGCGCACGGCGCGCTCAACGCCGTGCCGACGGGCGGCGAGGGCGGCGGCAATGCAGGCGGCGCGTTCGGCGGTGCAACGGGCGGCGCATTCGGCGGTGCAGCAGGGTCGACCACGATGCAGGCCGCACCGCAAGCCGCGGTTGAAGCGGCGCCGGAAGCCGATGGTCCGGTGTGCATGATGCGTCCGGGCGACCCCGGCTTCGAAGAGTGCGAGGCTTGCCAGTAAAGCTGGCTGCGCATGATGCGTGCGGTGCAACGCCGCTCGCATCATGCGAGGACCGCAGCATCAGTAGTAAACAGTAGTCGAAGCAGTCGTAGCGAGATGTAACAACGAACGAGGCGCGCGCAATGCGCGCCGGCTCTCCCGGCAACTCGCACCACGCGCGTTGCGGTACGCGAAAGAGGCAACAGGAAGGAATCCCTGGAGTTTCTCGCAGGGACAAGACTCAAGGCCGCGCGAGCTTCCAGCGCCGCGCGCGGCAGGCAGTGAGCGGCGAGTGAAAACGCGCTCGCAGCGCGAGAGAAAAGCGCGCGGCGAACCCCGTCTTTCACACACGCTCTCGATGTCGCGAAGACCTTCGAAGCACATCGCACATGCGAAGTGAGCACGACGAATCAGTGCTCTCTACACAGTGCTCACGCGATGCAATCGACACGATGCGATAACAAAGTGTTGTATCGAGGTCGCAACGCGAATCGAAAACAGGATTTTTCGTGTGCGAACCCTTTTATCGCTCACGAAAAGATGGTACAAACCGATCTAAATTGATGGTGACATTTATGCTCAACTGGGATGACGAGATCACGGCCGTAACTCCGTCGAGCGGTGCGCAGCAAAACGCAATGCGCAACCCCACGGGTCAGGCTGTCCAGGCTGCCGAGGTGCAGTTTGGTCTGCGTTCCGCTCCTCAGGCTTCCACGGCGACCAACATCTTCGCCAGCGACTTCGCCGTTGCACCGCCGCCGCAAGCGCCGGTCTCGACCGAAGCGCGCGTGAATGTCGCCGACAAGCGCATCATCAACGGCCAGACCGACGTGAATCAGTTGGTCCCGTTCAAGTACAAGTGGGCTTGGGAAAAATACCTGGCAGGCTGCGCGAACCACTGGATGCCGCAGGAAATCAACATGTCCCGCGACATCGCCCTGTGGAAGGACCCGAACGGTCTGACCGAGGACGAGCGCCGCATCGTCAAGCGCAACCTCGGCTTCTTCGTGACCGCCGACTCGCTCGCCGCGAACAACATCGTGCTCGGCACCTACCGGCACATCACGGCGCCCGAATGCCGCCAGTTCCTGCTGCGCCAGGCGTTCGAAGAGGCGATCCACACGCACGCCTACCAGTACATCGTCGAGTCGCTGGGTCTGGACGAGAGCGAGATCTTCAACGCGTACCACGAGGTCAAGTCGATCCGCGACAAGGACGAGTTCCTGATCCCGTTCATCCAGACGCTGACTGATCCGTCGTTCAAGACCGGCACGCTCGAAGCCGATCAGAACCTGCTCAAGTCGCTCATCGTGTTCGCCTGCATCATGGAAGGCCTGTTCTTCTATGTAGGCTTCACGCAAATTCTCGCGCTCGGCCGCCAGAACAAGATGACCGGCGCCGCTGAGCAGTACCAGTACATCCTGCGTGACGAGTCGATGCACTGCAACTTCGGCATCGACCTCATCAACCAGATCAAGCTTGAAAACCCGCACCTGTGGACCCCGGCGTTCCGTGCGGAAATCACCGAACTGTTCAAGCATGCGGTCGACCTCGAGTACCGCTACGCCGAGGACACCATGCCTCGCGGCGTGCTCGGTCTGAACGCATCGATGTTCAAGAGCTATCTGCGCTTCATCTGCAACCGCCGTTGCCAGCAGATCGGTCTCGATCAGCTGTTCCCGAACGAAGAGAATCCGTTCCCGTGGATGAGCGAGATGATCGACTTGAAGAAGGAGCGCAACTTCTTCGAGACGCGCGTGATCGAATATCAGACGGGTGGTGCGCTGTCCTGGGAATAACCCGGGCGCACTGCGGTGCAAGTCTTTTGGGGTTGCCGCGAGGCGCCGTGCAGGCGCCTCGACCGGCATGATGATTAGGAGCAGGAACGCCTGATGCAAAGCATGCCCGGAGCCAGGCTGGCTCACCGACGTGACAGGCACTTTGCGAACCCTTCAGAGGGATGGGCAAACTTCCCCCCGGAAAAGCGCGCAGGCTTCGCGTGTCGTGAGGCCGCCGCTTTCAACGAACGTTGCCCGGTGTCGGTAGCCGACGCCGGAATGACTTGGCGCGCTGTGCCTCGTGGCACGGCGCGCCTTACCGCATTCATTAGCGTAAGCGCGCGGGATCAGCGTACGCCGATGAATAGCCCGCTTCGCAGCGTGCGCCGTGAGAAGCGTTCGCGGGAAGCGGGTTTTGACGAAGGGTGTAGTTTGAACTGACTCTCATCTGAACCTGAAGGAGAAAAAAATGGCTACTGCCAAGAAGAAACCGGCGGCTAAGAAGGCCGCAGTGAAGAAGGTTGCAGCGAAGAAGGCAGCTCCGGCGAAGAAGGCCGCAGCGAAGAAGGTCGCGGTCAAGAAGGTCGCAGCCAAGAAAGTCGCCGTGAAGAAGGTTGCTGCGAAGAAGGCAGCACCGGCGAAGAAGGCCGCAGCGAAGAAGGTTGCAGCCAAGAAAGTCGCCGTGAAGAAGGTTGCTGCGAAGAAGGCAGCACCGGCGA
>NZ_JBMIQH010000045.1:0-58738 GCF_056155635.1 Paraburkholderia sp. BR10141
CCCATTCTGTCGAATCTGAACACCGATGCTTGTGCAAACGGGAGGCGCTCATATACATCGGTCATCAGCGCAGCGCCTTCCTGCACGCCGGCGAACAGCTTGTCGGCCAGCTTTGCCCCACGACCCGGCGTATAGGCATAGCAACAGATCGGGATTCCCGTGCCTGTCATCTGACACCACAGGTAACTCTTCGTCTGTGGCTTGCGCCCTTTCTCCTTGAGCACCTGGAAGGTCGTCTCGTCTGTGAGGATCACCGTTGCCTCAAGCAGCGCGTCGCGCATCAGGTTGATCACGGGCTGCGTTGCGAGGCCGACCTTGACCATGCTGGCAGCGATCGTGTTTGACGAGATATCGCCGCCGAAGCGGCGAAGCAGGCCAGCCTGGCGATACAACGGCATGCCAAACTGGAATTTTCCCGTCGCGATCCAGGCAAGCGCTGATTCGGTCAGTAGTCCTCGTGGGATGATGCGCGGCAGCGCCGGCGTGACCTTGATACCCAGATCACAGCACGGGCAGGCATACTTGACGCGCTGGTGCTGGATCACGCGCAACTGCTCGGGAATCACGTCGAGTTGTTCGCTGATTTCCACGCCGAACTCGACCAGTGCATGGCCGTCGTTGCTGCAGAAACGCTCGGCTTCCGGGAGCTCGTGCCGCCGGATCTCGCGGGGCAGACTGGGGTCAAGCGGCTTGCGGTGGCCGCGCTTTTTGCGTGCGCACCGACCTTCGTTTCGAGTGTATCTTCCTGGGCGGGTGCCGCATTCGCGCCAAGCGCCTCAGCTTCGTTGAACAGCCCGAACTGTTCCGAGTCCCGTACTTCGCTCTTTGCACCAAACAGCTCACGCCGGTAGGCACGCAGCCGTTCCTCGGCCAGGTCGCGCTCCGCGCTCACCAGACGCAGCATGCTGCGGGTTTCTTCGTGCTCGCGCTCAAGGGTGGCATACGCCTCGCGCATGGCGAGTAACGCATTGAGTTCCTCGGCAGAGATCGTGATCTGGGCGGGCATGCCAGATTAGACCACGCATGCCCTGCCCATGTTCAGCTCACGCGCAGATATTCCTCCCGTGGATGTCGGCGGATCGCAGTGATGTCATCGCCATCGAGCAGCGCGTGCAGCGACGCCGACGTTAATGCCACGACTTCGGTCTTCCTGTCGGGTCAGATAAAATGGCTTGTTTCAAGGCGTTTTGTCATCAACCAGAAACCACTTCCATCCCAGCCGATAATCTTGACCCTGTCACGACGGCGGTTTCCGAAGATATAAAGAGAGGAATCCATCGGGTTCAGATGCATGGCCTGCTCGACGAGAATCGAGAGGCTGTTCATGCCGTAGCGGAAATCGACAGGATCGCGATGCAAGTACACCTTCAGGTTTTCGTCGAACCGGAACACGGCATCCTCCCCAGAATCTGGACCAGGGTGGTCAGTTCGTCGATGGTCGCGATGGCTTTGCCCATCTCGAGCTCGACACCGTTGGCCAGTCGCACATGCAGCGTGAGCGCCATGGACGAAGGCGGCGGTGTCGGCACCGGCGCAGTCGGTATCGAAACGACCGGCACGAACGCGGCAAGTGCAGCAGCGGTGGCGACGAGCTCACGCGAATCCGACTGGTTGATGGCCACGCCATCAACCTCATCCGGCGAGGCGGTGTCATCACCGGCGTGCTGTATTGGCAAGATGCCTTGCTCGCGCTCCATCAAGAACTTCGTGATCCACTTGCGCAACAGGTTGGCATTGACTCCGTGCTCCTGCGCCAACCGGGCCACGGATACGCCCGGCTGCAACGCCGCCTCGATCAGTACCCGCTTGCTCTTCTCGTCGTAGCGCCGACGGCCGTCGGCACTCTTGCGAACTACTTTTAACTCTGAGTCTTTGTCGGCCATAGGCGTCCACCTTCAACGGTAGGTGGACACCTATGCTCCCCGCTCAGAGTACTGTTGGGTAGACGTCGATAATGGATCGCTTACGTTGAGTCTGCGCGAAGCGCTTTAGTCTGCCCAGTAAGCCGCTCTGTGAGTTGCTGGAAGTTGCCGTCCGCGGGTCCGTCACCAGCGATCACGAGCCGCATATTTGGCCTCCGATGCGATTGCTGCGATTCGCGCTACTATCGGCTGTTCGATTGCGCGGCTTCACGTACTTCGCTTCGTTCCACGTCCGTCAATCCAGGGAGTTCGGCACCTCTGACAATGGCATCGCCAGCCATCTCAACCAGAGCCCAATTCCGTGTGATATCTCCGATTGTGGACTCGTCACGCAGCGGAGATTCCATTAGCGTTTCGTGAAGGCCTGCGGCCCAGTACGCGTTGGCGAAAGCGTCGCGAGCCGCCTTGTCGAGATACAGACAATTGTCCTCCCACCACGTCTGGCACTCTTGGATGACAGCGTCCACCTCTTTCGAGTGGACGTGCTTGTACAGCCTACGCCAGAGCTTGAAGGCTTCCTGATGCGCCTGGAGCCGCTTGTCGACAGCAGCCAATCGCATTTGATTCCGCGACCTGAGTTCTTCAAGCAATAACGCGTTTTCGGTTTTGATGTCTTCGACCGCCCTGGTTAGCTTGTCGACACTCTCAGATGTAGCGCGTGCCTTGCCTCTCTCCTGCCAGTAAGCGCCGTAGTAACCGGTAGCGATTACTACGAGCGTGACAATTGGCGAAGCCAAGGCAAGCCAGTCTGCCCTATGCAAGGAACTCACGGGCGTCCCTTCCGTTTCTTTTCTCGTTCATCCAGCACCTGCCCGACCCTCTCCGCGAACAGGTCCAGAGTCCGCTCGTCGATCGAACTGGATGCCCCCTTCTCCGAACTGAAGCTTTCCTCTAGCCGCGCCACTATCTCGGCTGTAAGCGATCGCTTGCTTTGGGCCGACGCCCCTTCTAGCCGCTCCTTGAGAGCAGCGGGGACACGTAAGTTGATTTGGGGTTCGTCTCGGGCCATGGCCAATCTTAATGCAGCACGGTGCTTTCAATCAATAAAGCACGGTGCTACATTTCAGTCAACGCTCCTCAACGCCGATTTCAAGGAGATCGCGATGGAAGCCACCCTCACTGCACAACGTAGCCCGGCCCGCCCCTTGTCTGGCCTCCTTGGCTGTCAGGTCAAGACGGTCAGCCAAACTTCCCGCGCAGGGAGCCTGCGCTGCCACGCCGGTAATCTCGCGATCCTGTCGACGCGTTTCGGCACCCGCATGGTTCGGATCAAGAGTCGCGCCGCGGATATCTGCTACGACTGGAAGGTCGAGGTGTTGGGCTCGCCGCTCTGGTGCGTGGACGCTCGCAGCGACATGCCGACACTCACGAATCTTGGTCTGGTGAAAGACGGGCAGCTCTATCCGCTCGAGACGGATGACATGGAGTTGTCATTGACCGAAGCGCAGGATGACTGACGCGGCAGCCATAAGCCCGCCGTACTTCCCATGCCAACTGTTAGGAGAGCTTTATGACCTCAGTCGAGATCGCGACGACGACGCGCGCGCTACGCGTTACATCTGACAGCATGTATGACCCAGCGAATCCGCGTGACTCGTTTTTCGTACATGACAAGCTGATCGTCGATTCTGGGCTGGACGCCAAGGATGGTGATTTCGTCATCGTCTCGCGAGAGGGGTCGGAATACCTGATGCGGCTCACGATTCGAGACGGAAAATGCTTGTATAAGTACATGGCCCCGGAGTTCTCCGGCTTTTGCCTAACCGATGAAGAGGTGGTCGTCACCGGCATCGTGACTGAACGCTATCGCGAATTTTCCTCCGGCCTTCGCGGCCCCCTGAAATGGAGAGGCGACGACATTGGCCTGTGCAACGACTCTCCCATCTGCGTGAGCCTGATCGATTCGAACGGCCGTGATCACTTTGTTTCGCTCAGAGAGGCGCTGATGGCCGCGGACCAGCTTGACGAGTATGGCCTGCAACGCATCACCACCGCTCTCGAGTTCTCTGCCGATGAAGGCTATTTGCGCCCCATGGATCTCGCCGTCTGGAACGAGTTCAAGAGCGATCGCGAGGTCAACAAAACCACCACGGAGACTTGCCATGCATAACGCTGCAAAAGCGTTCACGGTCCAACTCGCGAAAAACGAAGAAAGTGAGGGGCCAAGGTATCCAGCCGACACAGCGGGATTGCTCAGGTACTTCTGGGATCAGATGGACCTGGAAATCAGCTCTTTGCCAGATGCCGAACTCGAATGGATTGCGAGAGCGTCGGAAGAGACGAAGATGATGGCAGGCAATCTCAGCGAGACACTTGGCAATGTTGCGGCGCTAATCGGCCATGAGGTGAACAACGGGGGCCAGCGCTCGGGGGGATTTCAGCCGTTCGGGCTCGAGCAACTGCTACTCCACGCGTCCGATACGCTCAAGACCATTGAGCAAATTTCCGAGATCAGCGGCCAAGCAGAGTGGTCACTTCGAGAGCGTTGGAGGAGACGTGCATTGGCGCTCGGCTTCAAACGTACTGACGATGAGGGGAACATCAATGGATAGGCGCGTCAATCTGGCTGGGTTGCCGACGCATGAAGCGCTTGCGCGCGCTCGTGTCGGCGGTCGTGCGATCTTCGGTGATGAGGATGCTGTCTCGGCGGCTTATCCCGATCTACTGAGACATTGGACGGACAAGAATATGCCCAACGCGGCGGGTCAGTCCGACGATGAGTTTAGCGACCTGGTCAGTAAGGTGTCAGGCGAGTTCAACGCCGGTATCGATGAAGCGATCAAGGCCGCCCAAGCAGAAGCGTGGTCGATACCGAATCCGTTCGAAGGCGAGGCAAGCGCGGAAAGAGCCACTCTGATTGTCCGCGCGCTGCAATGGCTTCACAACAACACCTTCGTTGATACGTCTCCAGAAGACATTGAAGACTATCGAACGTTGGTAGAGATTGGGCTCGGAGCCATCGAAAAGGAAGTCGAGACGGCTCAACGTGCGCTGTCGGCGTGTCGCGCAGAAAGGGAGGCGGCGTGAGCGCAGTACTTCAGGCAGATCCGTGCGCAGCATTTCACGCTGACCTCACCACGGGGGACGTCGAGCGTCTGCACTACCTGCTCGGCGCCCCCCGAGCATCGCTGATGCTTTGCGAGGACGGCGACGTGGGCGCATTCACGAGCGAGATCAGATCCGCGTTCTTCGCGAGCCTGGCGACGATGGCGACGTCGGCTCACGCGATCGTTTCACACATCACTGTAGGTGGAGGCACACATGGCTGAGCAAGACACCCTAACCCGTCGCCCTGCCGCTTCGCCGGAGGACGTCAAGGACGTGGCGGCGAGACTCGAGACTTTGTTTCACTCGATGGCGGCGATGTACGACCTGTGCGAGGAGCAGATTGGGAGAGCGCAGGCAGACGCGGTTTCGCCGTTCGTTATTATGCGCGACTTGCTGCGCTCGGCAGCGCGCGACCTGGAGATCTGCTCGGAAACACTAGCGAACGATCCCGGAAGCTTGGGCTACTTCGAGCACCACTTCGGGACGATCTAGCCGCCAAGGGCTATTCATCATGCAAGAAGACCAATTCCTGATCCGCGACCGCGCGTACGGTGTCTGGCACCGGCCGCGGTCGCTTAGTCGCTATCTTGGTCGTCGGCAAGCTCACTCCATGACGATGGCTGATCTCGATAGCGTGCTGTTCGTCGAGTACGGCTATGACAACAAGCTGCCACTGGCGCTGGTTGAGGTTGCGCGAGACATCGGACAGGAAAAGCCTACGGGCGTGATCCGCGAGCTTGCGAGGATGGCCAATCTGCCGGCATTCGTCTCACTGTACACGCCCTCTTCTCAGGCGAATCCCGCAAGTCCGGCATGGCATGGCATGACATCGACGGGTTCCGCGTCAAGCGTGTATGGCCGCAGCCCGAGGCACGTTGGCGGTCACTAACGCCCAGCGAGTGGGCCGACGCATTGGTACAAATCAGGGATTGGCAGTTGCGGCGTTTCGCCTCTCAGGCGGTAGCAAATGACGAGACCTATTGAGACTCCCGCAGAACGCTTATCGACCTTTCAGCAGCCTCAGATGCCCCTTTTGAGTGATGCCCGGACCACCAAGCAACTGCGTCGCATAGCCCAACTCGATGAGCCGCTTTGCTATCTCAGCAGGGATGAATGCCGCTGATCCGGTAGCCATGCTCTTCATCCAAGTGAGTTCGGCGTTTGTCAGATCGTCGTTCATCGACACCCCTCTATATGTGAAGTCCAGTCTGGAGAGTACCCTCGGCGTAACACTACTACAGGAGGGGCGACATGCAGTGCAAATTCGAAGGTACGGTAACGCTTGACGCTGCTCAAGCGGCACGCATGTCACGAAGTGAAAGCCAGCACTCTAATGAGGCCACGATCGCGGAAAGCGACGTTGTGCGAATCGCCGCCCGGGCTGTTCAGCTCTACGCAGAGACCCACCCGCGGCCCACACACGTCAATATCGGACAGGCTGCCGAAATGCTGGGCGTAAGTCGATATACGGTGAGCAAGATGCTGAAGTTCGGCCAGTTCAGGCTGAATAGGTGTGGCCTGATTCCGATCGAAATGGTAGACAAGGCACGAGCCTAGCGAGAGTGGTTTCGGATGTTTCGTCGTTACCGTTGGCGCTCGAAATTTGTGGGGCTCCGTACAGTATCGCGGCCTTTATAGTGCTGGGGACGTGGGTTTTTGGATTACCATTACGCCCCAACATTCAACAAAAACCAAAGACGCCATGCCGGTCGTAATTCCGTCCAACGCCGCGAAGTCACAATTCGAACAGAACAACTTCGACAATACGTCTAGCTTGGATCAGAGCGCGCTGGACACCCTTGTCGGGTATCCCAGTCTCTTCCAGAATGAAGATGACATCCGCGACTTCGCCGGCGCGCCAACCCGCAGCTACGTCGAAGCTATTTACGTGAAGAACTGGGGCAACCAAGGGGCCGATAAACCGCCGCCTGGCCTATATTTCGCAGTGCAACACCCCGTTTGGATAGACAATGGGGACTACAACGTCCTTGGCATCGTCGACGACAATGGAAGCCATGCGATTTACATAAAGGACGTCAAGTTCAACGATAAGGCGCCGCCTCGAATGGGTGCAATCTTTCTCGCGAAGGTTGTCAGATTTGCGATGCGGCGAGGGATCACCAAGATTCAGATGCTTGCGGCAGGCGGGCGATTCTGGCCTAACGATTACTGGGTTGGCTACTACGCATGGGCGCGCTATGGCTTTGACATGCCTTTCGGCCAAAGCATGGTGGACGATCAAGGCGTTCCGGAACCATATACTAGTGCCGCGGAATTGGCACCCTTTTTCCCGTGTCGGCCATTGGACCTTTCGCATTGTTTGACGGTCCAACATGTGCTAAAAGAAAAACATGGGAAAGAATGGTGGAAGGTCTGCGGCAACGGCTGGTTTATGGACTTCGATTGCACCGCTTCTAGTGCTTCCGTTGCAGCACTGGAGGCCTTCTGCACGGAGAACAATATATGACGCGAAGGATATCAACGTTTGGCAACCGCTTTGATGCGATGCACTTTAGCCCGTCTTTGCCCGACTTCGCCACTTCCAGCGGCGGCGCCAGCACCAAAAAGGCGAGCTATTTCGAAAGCTTGAAGGGCGTGGACACGCTTGCCCCAAAGCTGGGCACGGCTTTGCCTATGGTCGATCTTAGCAAGACCAAACTTACTTTGAAGACCGTTGTCGCCATGTACCGCGACGGCCTCTTAGGCTCGACCGAATTGCCGAAAAAGCAGTTCGAGGACTGAGAATCTGGAGAAAGAAGGAAAGGGCTACGGCCCCTTTTTCTTTTCGCGTGGATAGCCCGAGAAAACCACGCTTATAGCCGTGTCGCAATCTGCTCGGGGATTTCCTAGTAGTAGTGGTGTTCTTGCAACAACCGCAGATCCTTGCGGCCTCCGACTTTTGTCATACGGCCCGCTTTACTTCCAGCGCCCTAAGCCCAGCAAAACCGCGACGCCGACCAACAAAAACCTACACAGCGCCTACAAGGACGCCAGAAAGCAAAAAGCCCGGCTATCAAAACCTGGCTAAGTACTTGATTCTATTGGCGCGACAGGAGGGACTCGAACCCCCGACCCTCGGCTTAGAAGGCCGGTGCCCACCTTGCAAGACGGACCGGCGGATAGAGTCTCGCTACTTTTGACACTACAGATCGCTCGCCAAGGGAACCTAGGAGGAGCGCCCCAGTCCCGTGGAAAACGTCTGCCACCGTTGCCCAGTGAACCGGCGGATGCCGACCATCACACGCCGCCGAAGCCGGATTACAGAAGACTATTCTCAGCCGCCGAACGCGCAAGCCCATCGCATTCGGCCCCACTCGAACTGGGGCAGATGGGCACGCGCAATCAGTTGATCCACCCGCGGATGTCACTTACCGGGCAGCGCTGTCGCCGGAGGCGCTGGCCAGCCATGGAATAGATAGGCGGTTAGTTGCAATTAGTCACTACCCTGTGCTCCCTGTCACTGACGCGCCCCTTAAGCAGGCCCACCTCGTCAATGCATTGTTTTTTCTTATAAAATACAAATTTACCCGATGAAAATCAGAATAAATCATGCATCATGTGCCCGGATCGAATACACTAGCCGGAAGCGCGGGACGTCGACACCAGTGGTCCGCGTCCACGGATTGCATGATTTACTTTTCTTAATTGCTGATTTCTTCGTGTTGTTACGAAAAAATCATGTCTCTTATACATGGCCAGCAAATCGCTCCAGCGGCTCATGGAAAGCGTCCCCCGCGGACAGCCGCTCGATCCCCAGATGCTCCGCGACTGCGGCGTCAGCGCCCAGCAGACCACCTATCTGGTGAACGCCGGCTGGCTGCAGCGTCTTTCCAAAGGGGCCTATCTCCTCGCAGGTGACACACCGGTACGCGACGGCATCCTCGCGTACCTTAGCCGCCACGTCACTGGCCTGCATGTCGGCGGCAAGACGGCGCTCGACTGGCAGGGTGTGCGCCATAACTTGAATCTTCGTGAGCGCGTTGTGCTCTGGGCCGAACGCCCCTATGTCATGCCTGAGTGGGTCAGCGAGCACATGCCCCACACGCTACAGACCACCCGCCTGTTCAATGGCAATCTTCCGGAAGGGTTCGCGATCTCGCCACTGCCGAACCGCGATCCCGCGATCCTCGTTGCCGAGCCCGAGCGGGCGCTGCTCGAGCTCGCGAGCGATGTCGGCAAACGCCTCGCGAAAGGACAGTCCCTCGAAGAGGCATTCAATATCGCATCCTCACTGCGCAACCTGCGCCCGAAGGTGCTCGATACCCTCCTCTCCCATTGCACGAGGGTGAAGGTCGTCAAGCTGGTGCGAGATCTTGGAGATGCCAGCGGCTTTGCCTGGGGTAAGGATCTGCAGCGCCACGTCGACAGGCTGGGTACCGGGAAGCGCTGGACCAGCAGCCGCAAGGGTGCGCCTGCATTGAACCTCAAAGCGTGACACACTCATTCCCGACCAGCCGTGACCAGATGAACGACCAGTATCTCGACACCGTCCGCCTCATGCTGGCGGTCGCACCCGACGTTTTCGACACGCCGCATTTCGCCATGAAGGGCGGAACCGCGATCAACATGTTCGTGCAGGACCTCCCGCGCCTGTCTGTCGATATCGACGTGATCATGCGCTCACACGGCCCGGATCGTGCCGAAGCGCTGTCGATCATTAACACCGAGCTCGCGCGCGCAAAGCAGGCGATTGAGCGCCAGGGCTATCACGTCACTGTCGCCGGCACCAGCGGCAAGAGCCGGGGCGACGACGTGAAGCTGAGCGTCGCGTCCGCCGACACGCAGGTCAAGGTCGAAGTGAACTACGTCTTCCGTGGCACGCTCACGCCGACCGTCACGCGCGCAGTCGTACCGCGTGCACGGGACATGTTCCGCGTCGACTTCGAGGCGCCAACGCTCGCCGACGCGGAGCTGTATGGAAGCAAGCTCGTCGCGGCGCTGGACCGCCAGCATCCCCGCGACATCTTCGACGTGCAGCACATGTACGACACGTACGGTCTGCGCGACGATTTCGTTGTCGCGTTCGTTGGCTACCTCGCGGGCCACAACCGCCCCGTTCACGAAGTGCTCTTTGCGAAGCCCCATTCGCTGGCGCACGAATACGAGGCGGGTTTTGTTGGAATGACGGTGGACGAGGTTAGTCTCGCCCAGCTCGAGGCAGTTCAGTCGCAGCTTCATCATGATCTGCCACGCGCGCTGAGCCAGGCTCACCGCGAATTTCTTCTCTCCCTTGTGAGCCTCGATCCGGACTGGGCACTGATGCCCTACGAGCATTTGCGGGACATGCCGGCGATACGCTGGAAGATCGAGAATCTGCGCAAGCTCAAGACTCGCGACAAACAGCGCTTTGCAACTCAGGAAGCGCTGCTGCGTGAAGCATTTTCGGCACTTGATCGCGGAGATGAACGCGAATAGGAGGTTGAGCACCCCCTATTCGTTCAGTAAGGTGCGAACCGGCCCAATTGCTGGCGATCACCTGAGTCGTGCGGTGGTCGCTCGAACGGCCGGATCACTCGAAAAGCCGCCCGCCATCGAATGCGTGCATATCGGCCATTGCAGACGTTCGAGTGTCGGCCTCTGAGAGGCAGCTGAAAGACGCTTTGCCGCCGTTTGGGCCGTCGTAACCTCGAATGTCAGGGTGCCGAGTCGAGTGAATGATTACTCTCGGCGATGAAGCGTCGTGCGACATAACGAGCAGATGATTGATAATCTCAGGTAATTGCAGCGTCGCCGCTGCCTGTCGACAATGGTTCTGTGACCGATCGACATCAACCTATCCCCCGCGCAGCCGCACAAATGAGAGCGGCATGGAACGCATCACCGCTGGGCTTTCGTCAACACGCTTTTCGCTAGACAGGTGAGCAGATTTCCGGTCTGAATCTTCTGCCGATAAAGGGTACGAAAGCGCTCCGGTAGAATGGACACCGCGCCAAAGATAAAAATGCGAATGGAGCGGACTCGTGTACGTATACCGGTTGAAAGAATTCGAAAGCTACGGCGGCACCAAGGTTCCCCTCGGGGATCTCACAGTGATCATCGGCCCTAACAATTCCGGGAAGAGCCGCGCGTTGAAAGACCTGTGGGAGGTCACAGGTACCGACCAACGTGGTGCGAATACTAAGGTCATAAAAGACGCTACCACTTCGCACCCTCTCGATCTCGATGCCGTGTTCAATGCCTATCCAGCTCTTCGAGGCTCCAGGACGGCGAACGGACAACTCAACGTCAATTCACTGGCCCCTTCACTTTCTGGTTCGTCAAATACCAGTTATGGTGGGCCAGCTGAGATGGTCTGGCAGAATTGGCGCGCCGGGATTGAACAGCAAGACAAGGTCACCATCAACCAGGTGATCGGCTCTAGGCTGACAACGCATTTGCTCACTGAAAATCGCCTGCAACTCGTCGTTACGGGACCCAACGCGGGAGCAGACGATCCGTCGACACTGCTTCAGCAGTTATATCTTAAAGAGAGCAAGAAAGAGGTTGAACTCCGCGAGATCGTCAAAGCTACGTTCGGTGTCGAACTCGCTCTCGACTTCACGCTACCGACGGAACTTTGCCTGAGGGTGGTGGATACACTCGGTGACATCCCTGCGGACCCGCGTGATGCCCGCCCTATTCTCAAAGCATTGGAAAAGCTCGACGGTCAAGGCGATGGGTTGCGTAGTTTCGTCGGGATTGCAGCTGCTCTGCTAGTGGTGGACCGTCCGGTGTGCATGATTGATGAACCGGAAGCTTTTCTACATCCACCACAAGCCTTCGCCCTCGGAAGGCTGATCGCAGAGCACAGCGGTCCGAGCAAGCAGGTCGTGCTCGCTACGCACAGTGCAGACGTGCTTCGAGGCGTGCTATCAGTTAAGACCGACGTCTCGGTGGTCAGGATCGACCGCATCGGGAATGCCAACTTCTTCAAACAGCTTGCGCCCGGTCGCCTCGCGGAGGTCACCAAGGACCCGCTCTTGGCATCGCATCGCGTCATCGACGGGCTATTCGCCGCTGCGGCGATTGTCGTAGAAGCAGATGCCGACGCTCGGTTCTACGAGACCATTTACAGCAAAGTGCATCCGAACGCGAATATCCATTTCGTTAGCGCGGATAATAAACAGACCGTGCCACGGATAGCCTCACTGTATCGGGACTTGGGTGTACGCACGGCGGGAATCGTCGATATTGATGTCCTCAATAATGCGGATGAGTTCTCTAAACAAGTTAGTGCCCTCAATCTTGGCGAAGTACAAGATACACAACTCATCGAAGCGCAGCGCACGCTCGCAAAGTCAGTAACCGGCAAGGCCGTTGGAGAGAGAGCCCAGGCGCTCCTGAAAGCAATTGAGTCAGCGGCAGGAGACCTCGCCGCTATAAGTGCCAACGGTGACGATATTGCGACCGACAAGGCACTAAAGAAAGCGGACGCAATGATTCGCAAAGCTATCGAAGACGGCAAACCGTGGACGGACGCCAAGGAACGAGGAGTTGACGCGTTCAATGACGGCGGTAAAGCCGCATTCGAGACCATCTTCGGGGCATGCGCCAGCGCTGGGCTTTTCATCAACCGTTATGGAGAGCTAGAGTCGATGTTGATCGACGTTGGACTTCCGTACACAACCGACAAACGTGGCTGGATTCAAACGGCCATATCGCTTGCAGCGAACCTTAGTTACCCAAGTGACAAGCGGGCATTTAGCTTCATGAGGGCGGTTGACGAGTGTTTATTTGATCCCACGCGACCAGCCGTGTAGCACAAGGCGTCTGCGTCCCGCGCGACGGGAGACCAGGCCTCACTACAGTTGCACTTTGTGCATTGAGCAAGGGGCGTCGTCGGTGCGAAGGGCCGCAGGTGTGTGCGGATTCAACCGACCGACCATCGTCAGCTGACGGGCCCATACCAGCCGTTGACAGCTTGGGGACCAACGACCGCTTTGGCCGATCACTTGTCGGTCGAAACGTCGCGCGAATGGCAGGCCCACTCTGCAAAGCTGCCATAGCCCTTTGGCTGTGCCGAAAGGTCGCAATCGCTCGGGTCTCCGCTGGCCGCTTTCGGATCCAGTGAAGAACACCAAGGATACCTTGTTGCTAATAGCCGTCGGGACGGCGGAAGACTATGCTCAGTTAAAAAAAACCGCACCGTCAACAGCGACGGTGCGGGAAGGGAGCTGACGGGTGGTGACCGGTTGCCGATACCCGTCAGCGAGAGAGCACTCAAACTACCACGCCATCTCGCGCTATTCGGTCTCTTGCGAAAAGGTCGACGGTATTGTCCGATCAGTACTAGTAGAAGCGCGTCACCGATTGTTGCCAAAACCACTTCAAGAGCGTGTCGAACCCGCCTGCTGCGATGCTACCTATGCGTGATATTCGCTAACTATTGTTCCTATTTCGCCAGCGGTTTCGAGGGGGCGGGGTTGGCTCCGCGAACATACTTCAGATTCTTCGCCACATGTCATCGGAACAGCGATCAGCGTGAAGGCGACTTCCTCGGCGGGACATAGTCAATGGAACGAAGTTCGCAGTTCCGTGCGACACAATTAGACCGCGGGCTCATCGTGCAGAGCTGGATATCTTCAGTTTTCCGGCCCGTTAATCGCACTTACATCTTCCGGCAAAGGGCATCGAAAGAAATGACACGCGATTCTCAAGCATTCACAGATGACGGATGCTCATCGCGCGTAAAGTAAATACGTGGTCAAACTCGGAGGACCTGACCAGTCGGCCAAAATCTGGCATGTGAACGCCATTGAAATCGAAAAGGCAAACCTGTCTGTTAAATTCCCAATCACGTTTGGCTCGCGCTGCCCAGAGCCTAATGTGGTCCACCGGGTCGGTTCCCCCCGAACTAGATCGAACCCGGACTCGCACCGCCAGGCTGCTAATGCCTGGCGGTTTTTTTCGCTCACCAATCGTTCTGACGGCATTGCTTCAATGACGAGATGTAGCTCTCTTCGCGCTGAACCTCGACACCGCGTGCTCGGTTCGAAGAACTTTCCGCTTGAACGTCTGATGGACGGTAACCAGCTAGCCGAGACCAATCGAGGATCGACGTTTGTACATCCGTAGCAGAGGGAGTCTCTTGCCGTTTGTCGTGTATTTGAGAACTCACTCGTGCCCCGCCTCTCAGGCCGACGAAAACGCCGAATCCGGCGGCTTGCTTTCACGCTTAACCGATCAAACCTCTTCCGATATGGTCACGTAGATCAAACTCGACAAAACATTCCACTTTACGGCAATCGCCCCGACTTACCTTGCAGCACGTGGTAGGTTAGAAGCCTGTCAATCTCTGCAAGTGAGTGGCCAGCTGGTTGCTTTTCAGCGGCTCCTTGCCACCGTACAGGCGCTGCGACGCAGATCCGTGAATCTGCCAGAACAGATCCGCGATCCCACCGGTATGAAGCTCTGAAAATATCTGATGACTCCAGCAAACTCCTTCTCGGCGACGAACACCAAAAGCACAATCCTCATCACTGGCGGCGCCGGCTACATCGGCTCACACACCTGCGTGGCGCTACTGGAGGCAGGCATCGACGTTGTTGTCGTAGATAATCTCGTCAATAGCCACCGGGCATCGCTCGCGCGCGTCCAGAAGATCACAGGAAAACAACTCACCTTCTACGAAGAGGATGTGCGCGACGCACGGGCGCTTACGCGCATCTTCGAGACACATAAAATCACTGGCGTGATCCACTTTGCGGCACTCAAAGCCGTCGGCGAATCTGTGGCCAAACCGATCGAGTACTATCGCAACAACCTGGAATGTCTGCTCACAGTCCTGGACGTGATGCGTAGATACGGCTGCAAGCAGTTCGTGTTCAGTTCTTCGGCGACGGTGTATGGCGCGCCGGAGCGCTCGCCCATCGACGAAACCTACCAGCTCACCGCAACCAACCCATACGGACAATCAAAGCTCATCGCCGAGCAGATCCTGCGTGACGTCGCGATCTCAGATCCGTCGTGGCGTATCGCGGTGTTGCGCTATTTCAATCCGGTGGGCGCGCACGAGAGCGGCCTGATTGGCGAAGACCCCGCCGGTATCCCGAACAACCTTATGCCGTTTGTCGCGCAGGTGGCGGTCGGCAAGCTGCCAAAACTGCGCGTGTTCGGTGGCGACTACCCGACGCCAGACGGTGCAGGAGTGCGGGACTACATCCACGTTGTGGATCTGGCAAACGGGCATCTAAAAGCGCTCGATGCGCTGGCTGCGCGTGACCAGGGTTTCATCGTGAACCTGGGCACCGGACGCGGCTACACTGTCCTCGAAGTCGTGAAGGCCTTCGAGCAGGCGTGCGAACGTACTGTGCCGTATGAAATCGTAGACCGCCGTCCCGGCGACATCGCCGAGTGTTATGCCAATCCCGCGAGGGCACAATCACTCATCGGTTGGAAGGCAGAATACGGCATCGAGCGCATGTGCATCGATCACTGGCGCTGGCAGGAGAAAAATCCGTACGGGTATGCATAGCATTTCAGTGCATGCGTTCACAGTTGCGTCACTGGGTACCACACGAATCAATCGGCTTGCGAAAGTCAATGCCGGCGGGAGTTGCATGTGTGCTCAGTGCGCCGCCCTCTCTCTCGCCTTCGCGTCGACCTCCCCTATGCCAGGTCCGCGAAACTGATCGGGAAACTCGCCCCACATGAACGACTCAGCGCTAGCGCGTTGCCCCGCCCCGGCGCCGTCGTCGCGAACCGTGGTACCACTCGTGATGATCAAGGTTGCGCATCAGTTCGTCGCGTCGCCGTTGGCGGCGCCGACGGGCTGTAACCCTGAATGTGGCAATGACCAGCACAAACGTGCCAGCAATCAAACTGGCCAGAAATGGGTGCACGTTAAAATCCTCCCGTTTGCTCAGTCAGCGTCCCCTTCTGTCATCCGGTCGTTCAATAAATACTCTCGATCTCCTTCAATCTAACCGCACGGAATCCACCTTAACAGGCACCGTCGAATCCACATCACACTTGGTCGATCACCGACATGAGAGACCAGAACCGCGAAGTTGCCGTCGCGTTCCCATTAATAGCTCACGAACAAAACATCGAACCGTTCGCTCGACTTTGAGGCACACCAATCTTCACCGCAAAACGTTGATGTAATCGACTTCGTCGGCAACGAGATCGATACCCATGCGAAATGTCGCAATGAATCAACAACCATATCGATCATTTATAAAACAGTAAATTCTAACACTATCGCTCTATATGAATAACGATCAATATGATTCACTTGTCGATAGTATCCGTAATCTGGAGAAAGAAGTCCATCAACTGCTAGTTCAGAATGCGGCGCTTGAGCTTAGACTCCATATACACATACATGCACTTTCCGAGATCGTGAAGATAGTTACCAACCGCACAAATCGGAGCGCCTCTGCCAAAACGTTTCGGCGCTCCGCGGAGGCGATCTTCGCGTCCTCCCCGGGATAGCGATTCGTCCGAGGCGTACTGGAGAGCCGCCCAGTCCGAGCTGGACACGCTTATGTCAGAATTCGATCAGCTCAACTGCACAAAGGCACTTGACGAAGGTGAACATCCATCTTCAAAGCGTGACACACACTCGATCGACGAAGAATCCCGTGGAATTCTGCTGTGTACAATAATGGCGGCCGTCAAATGCCTCTTTGCGCAAAATCCAGAGCCTGAAGAGCTAAACGACTCTTGGAGCGCGCATATTGCTGCACTGGAAACGGTTGTTAGACACGCACCCAATCTGTCTGCATCTTCGATCAAATGGGCGAAAAGCCTCCTGAACGAATCCTCCGTCATTGATGCACCGACGCTACTACACTAGGTGCTTCTACCGCTCGATACTGATAGTATGATCGAGACGCCCCTCAATTGCAGAGCGATCTCGTCAATACCACTGGTTCGGATCGCCGATTTGACCTCTCCGAATATCGACCTCCATGAATTGCGCGACCGATCAAGTCCGGTCGGAGCGCTCACCGAACCCCGATCTATCGTAATTGCCATCGCTTTGTCAGGAAGCGCGCGCGATTCTTCGCCTCCGCAATCCAGGCCGGATCCCCGTCTCTCCCGACCACGTCGCTCCTGTCCTTGGGTCAGGGACTTCGCCGGTGGCTTACTTTTCGACATCCTGCTCGTGGACACACTATGAGGTCCAAGGATGTCGCGGCGCCAGGAACACCCACATTCATTGACCTTCGCGCCGATGTCAGCGAGAACGACTTCAGATTTAGCGCGCCGCGCTTCCGCTCGCGGTTCCCTTCAAGCACAGATTGAGCCTTCAAACAATCGAAAGTTGCCACCCCTGCCCGTTGCTACAAGGACCTCTCGCGTATCCGCGCCAGATGTGAGCCTCCTACTCACGTTGTCTCACGACAGCTCTGCCTGCCCAGGGGCGGCTCGAACGTCAGAACGTGGATTCTTGCCGCGTAGGGGGTAAGTTTTCCTCACTGCGCGCAGCGTCAACCCATGAAGGCTTTCTACCGCGTCCAGACCACACGCGACCGTCTTTGGGTCACGAATTTTCGCAATCAACTGGCGGGATCTACGTCGGACATCATCGACTGTAAGCTGATGTAACTCCAACTTTCTCCGAATTTCCTGAATCACAATCTCTCGCTCACGCTTGAATGCATCCGCGATCTTGAGATCAAGCATTGCAAGCTGTTCAAGTAATTCTTTATAGCTAGGCATTTATCGAAGACTGATTCAGGATGGGAAAAAAGCCTGCCATGTCCAGACCATGGCAGGCGAAACCAGGACAGCGGGAGACTATCCCAGGGTACCGATTCAAAGCTGAATGCACTCGAACAAGCAGTTAGCCGATAGCATCGGCCGCTGACGTCCTCAGACAGCGTCAACGCTCTCGCGCGCATCCAACGTTTCATTTTCGCGCTGCTCAACGCGTCGCAATTGCAGGTTAAGGTACTCAGCAAACTCAGAGCCTACCTCGCTGTGCTTGAGCGCGAACTCAACCGTGGCCTTCAGATAGCCGAGCTTGCTACCACAATCGTACCGCTTCCCCCGGTACTTGTAGGCGAGGACCTGTTCGTCGCTGAGCAAGGACTCAATTGCATCTGTGAGTTGCAGTTCGCCGCCGGCACCTGGCTTCAGTGCGCGCAAATGCTTGAAGATCCGCGGCTTGAGTATGTAGCGACCGACAACACCGAGGTTCGATGGGGCCGCTTCGGGCGCGGGCTTTTCGACAATCGCTGAGAGTTTGACGATATTCTCCTCCCACGCCTTTCCGTCGACAACTCCGTATGACCGCGTGTCTGCTCGCGGGATCTCCTCCACTCCGAGCACTGAACTGTGGTAGTGGTTGAACAGATCCACCATCTGCGAGGTCACGGGCGGCTCACCATGAAGCAGGTCGTCTGCGAGAATAACCGCGAACGGGTTATCGCCCACGAGTTTCTCAGCGCACAATACAGCATGGCCGAGCCCGAGCGCTTCCGGTTGGCGAACGTAAAAGCAATCGACATGGCTGGGCTTGATACCACGGACCAGTTCCAGCAGTTGCTTCTTGCCACGCGCTTCCAGTTCTACCTCAATCTCGTACGATTTGTCGAAATGGTCTTCAATCGCCCGTTTGCTACGCCCGGTCACGAAAATCATTTCAGTGATGCCCGCTGCAATAGCTTCTTCCACTGCATACTGGATCAACGGCTTGTCCACAACAGGCAGCATTTCCTTCGGGCTTGCCTTCGTAGCAGGGAGGAAGCGTGTACCGAGACCAGCTACCGGAAAAATGGCCTTCGTGACCTTAAGCATACGAACTCCATGATGAATGCGCTGATATCGGGTGAAAGCATAACGTCGTCCTTTAGCCAGGTGGTACAAGTGGCCGAATACGTTCCGATTTTGACGGATAGGGATGACCTAATCTGTAGGCCTGAGTGTTTGAGTCGCCAAAAATCGCTCAAAGCAAACGTCGGAGACACAACATGGGTGGGAATTCCGTGCGCTCCCAACACCTTCGGCTCACTTTCGTAAACACCTGAACGCCGTGCGACAGCTAAAGGGATCACACGAGGGATCACACGTTCCACCTCAGCTCCGACCGACCCGGCTTCCGAACTCGTTTATGTGAGGGTCGACGGCGAATCGCCTCTCCCATCGATTCGATGGCTCGATACGTTGCGAACTGGGAGCAAGCCAACATCGCCTGATATAGTGGACACCTTTCTTCTTTCGGAATACAACATGTGGTCCGCTATCAGTAATCTGGGCGACGCAGCGTTGACGATCCCGCTTGCCATTGTCTGCTTCGTGTGGCTAGCGCGTTCACCGACCGGCACGCGCGTTGCCATATCATGGGCTGCGCTCCTTTCGGTAGCGATGTTGCTCGTTGGGGTGACAAAGATCTTGTACGCCGGATGCGGAATACAGATTCGCTCGCTGGATTTCCGCATGATCAGCGGACACACCATGCTGGCTTCTGCAATTTGGCCGATGTCATGGCTGATTGTCCTGAACGACGGCTCGCGCATCAAACCTGGCGCTGCCATCTGGCCAGGCATCGTGTTCGCGACGGCTATCGGGATTTCGCGCGTTTTCGATGAGGCTCATACAGTTTCAGAAGTGGTCTCCGGATGGACGCTTGGCATGCTCGTGACAATACTTCTGATTCGATGGAGCGGCGCTCCTATCGTTCCGCCACGCCTGCGTCCGATTGCTGCCGCCTCGCTGTTTGCCGTCTCGGCAGTCGCGTACGGACATCACGCACCAATCCAGGGGGCGATCGACATGTATTCACCGTGGCTTTGCGAACACTGGGCGTAGTCGGTCGAGTGACACTTGTCCCCGCGCGATGAACCTTCCCTCGATGGAGGAGGGTGAATACTGGACCGGATGCGTGGCGTCTCTGTCACCTCAAAAAAGCTACAAAATCCCCTCGGCAGCTTGCCAACTGCCAGTCGTTAGCCGACATAAGCTTGACTGGATCGGACGAGGGCAGCGCGACGCGCCAGCGTCCATTTATCCTCTGCGGGCGCCCACGGAACAAGTCTCCTGAAGCCACCAGGAGACCGATCCATGGACTGCGATTGAAACGTCGGCGCCAGACGGATTGGCGACCTGCGTGGCGCGTCTGAACGTTAATTGCTATGCAAGGTACAGCTTCCGATCCGAAATGCCCTTATGTCGACCTTTCTGTTCACCGCAAGTGTATTCTTTTTCTCCCTGAACGCATTCAGCGTCCGAGCAACCTTCGCAGCGTATTTCTTCGCGTGCGCCCTGTTATTCCTCCGGACGCCCACCCTTCTTGAGAAAGGAGCCAACGCCCGCGGGATGCTGACATACTGGCTCGGGTGTATCACGATATCGTTTATTTTTTCTGCATTCGGCGATTTCTATCTCAACTTTTTCATCAAATTTGTACTGATTCAGACTTACATTGTGCTGCTTTACTGGATGTTCAGTAGCGGCGTCCTTTCGCTCAAGTCGATCGAGTCAGCATGCACGACGCTGATCTATATTCATGGTGCATTTTTCCTTTTCCAGCTCGTGTACTATCTGGCCACCGGCGTGTTCGTGGACTTTGATAGCTATATTCGCGAGTCCGACGCCGACGCCCTCTATGCAACGAAAGCACTGAGTGACAGTCTGATCTCCATCCGCGCGCTTGGCCTCTACTCTGAACCGTCCTTCTACGCAATGACGGTGATTCCGTGTGGCGTTCTTTTACTTCTGGTGAAACGTCGGATTACGCTCGCCTCGGTCATAGCATTCGGCACCGCGCTGATCAGTTTCTCGGTAGCGTCGATGGTAGTCTGTGCAGTGCTTGGATTCGTTCATGTGATGTTCGAACGCGGGAACCTGCGTCTCAAGCTGTTTGTCATTTTGGCCGCGTTACTGTGCGCGCCCGCCATGTACAACGTCTACGACCAACGTGTTAACCAGTCGGTCGACTATGACGCCGTGGGCAGCCGGACGCTAATTCTGACCGAACTCCAGGATCGTGATCTCACTGCGGGTGCCTTCGGAAGCGGTCTATTCTGGGACGACCGGAATAACGTCGGCAAAACACACATGCGTGGATATCAGGCACGAGACAGTTCCTTCTACGTCTACGTTCTATTCAGTGTAGGCGTTGTCGGGTCCGCTTTGTTCTTTGGTACGATTGGGGTGATGTTCCGCAATCGCAACAAGTGGCGGTATCTCGCTTACCTGTTGCCAATCATGCTCTTCAAGTATCACGTGCTCTATGGGATGCTTTGGATGACGCTGCTGCTCTTCGTCGTCCTGGCTGAGCAAAGCACCGCGCCTTCGACCCCGAACCGGCGCCTCTCGACCCAGCGCCCTGGCACTCGTGCCATTGCGGCGAATTCCAGTATCTAAATGTCAATCATGCCAGTGACGCCCACTCGAGCTATGAGCACGCGTAAATCGAGCCTGCCAGATCGGAGTCGCCAGGCAGGCAGGCACCTTGCTCGCCTCAGTTGCAGGCATTCGCTCATGCTCGTCAGTGTCCTTTGCGCGTGCGGGGTGGCCGCCTCCGCAAAAGGGCCAACGAATGTCGGTCCCCCTGGTCGAGTAGTCGCCCATAGTGCTGCATTCACGCACGTATTCCTTGGATCCCCGGCATTGGCGGTTCTACCCGATGGCACCTATATCGCTTCCTACGACACGTTTGGGCCGGGTTCGACGGAAGATTACGTGACCGTCATGGCGTCGCGCGACAAAGGTCAGAACTGGACCAAAGAGAGCACGGTCTCCGGCCAGTACTGGTCATCGCTGTTCGTCCTGGACAATGCGTTATATTTGATGGGAACTGATCGGGCAATGGGCACACCCACCATTCGCAGATCCGTGGACCGCGGCGTTACATGGACTGATGCAACCGACGCGTCTACGGGACGATTCAATCTGCCGGGGCGTTACATCACGGGTGCAGTTCCTGTCGTGGTGAGCGAGGGTCGCGTCTGGCGCGCCTACGACGTGGTCGAAGGCGGAGATTTGCGCTCACTCGTCATGTCCGCCCCGCAACACTCGAACCTCCTGGATACGCAGAACTGGACCGTATCAAAACATCAAGCCTCTAACCCTGCATGGCTGCGTGGAAAGTTCATTTCGTGGGAAGAAGGCAGTGTAGTGCTTCTCAAGAACGGACCGCCAGGAATCCTGCTCCGCGTCAATACCCGGAACGGGGTTGAGAAAGCAGCGATCGTCCACGTCGGGTCCGATGAGAGGACGCTGAGTTTCGACCCAACGCGCGACTTCGTCGACATGCCTGGTGGAGGCAAGAAGTTCACCGTTCGGTTTGACCCAACTTCACAACGGTACTGGTCTTTGACAAACGCAGTACTCGCGAACGACGGACATGAAAGCCTCGAACGCGTTCGCAATACCCTTGCATTGATTTCGTCCCCCGACCTGCACAACTGGTCTGTTTCCTCTGTCGTCATGCGGCATCCTGACGTGAAGCGACACGGCTTTCAATACGTGGATTGGGAATTTAGCGGTGACGATATCATTGCGGTGATACGCACGTCCTTCGACGATCCCGAAGGCGGTGCGCAAAGTCAACATAATTCCAACTACATCATGTTTGCGAGGTTCCCCGGTTTTCGCCGTGACGCGCATTAACTGCAATTCTCTGTCGCTATAAACGCGGACGACGCCAGTTGTCGCACTTAAGCGCCGCGCCTTGCCGCCCCAGATCAACGCTATCACCTACGATTTTGAAGCCCACGGCCGGCGCTTCCGGTCGTCGCTGACTGGACCACACCTCGATATCAGATGGTCTTCCGCCGCGGTTCGCACCGGAGTCTCACAGAAGGCGGCCTGCTGCGGACGTCCTGCCGGCGATCGCAGGGCGCACCGTCTTCTGCCATGCGGGCGAAAAAGCACCAATCTTCACCAGGTGATACCGCTTTCTGCGCCGCAGAGGCATGTGCGACATGAACCACATAGACCTCGTGCGTGCCGATGACTCCCATTTCGGCGCAAGCCTGGCTAGCGCCGTACCGCCGCTGCAGCGCATGCCATCTAACCTGCACGTTATCCCTGCCGAAGGGCGCTCCGGAATTCACATCACAGAACGCCTTCCCTCAAGCCTTGTCGCCTGCCCCATCACTTAGGGACTGGCGCCACGTGCGCCGCTCACGAAGAATGTGAACTGCTGCGTCTCTGGAACATCGTCGATATTACGCACCGCATCCGCCCCATCGGAACGGAAAGCCGCCAGTCGCCTGCTGAAGCACCCTTAGAGGGTCACTGCCACCCGGTGGATCTGCATCGAGCTCGCTTGCCGTCGAAAACAATGACCCGAACTTCGGGAACCGCTACGGGACAGGGGGCCGGGGTTCGCGCCCACCTCAATCGCCTCCTGACAATCGGTTGCTTACTTCCCCTGCTGGTGATCCGACCGTTTTGACTGGTCGCGGATTGCCTCGTCAGATCTTTCATCCAGTGCAGTGCAAACTGGCTGCCGCCCTGCAGCCTTCACCTCAGCGCGAACCCGCGAGACAGAACCTGCTTCAATCTCGCCTTGTTCTCGACCAGAGTCGACGTGACGCGTGCGATGCAGACCACCAAAGCGAACGTCCCGATCCCAATCAGAATCCGGCTTGTCGGTGACCCTCTAAGCACCGCTTGGGTCACGCCAAACACAAAAAGCAGGATTGGAAAATGAATGATATAAAGCGTGTAAGAAAATTCTGCACTCTTCGAAAGGAGCTCGTTTGATGGCGATCGCCGATCCAGGACCAACGCTATCACGCAAGTAAATAGTAAGCCTATGAAGAAGTTGAAAGCTACGATGTAGTGCCAGTTTGCTCCCGCCTGCCCTCCAACTGCGTTAAAGCTCTGAACAAAGCAGCCTGCGAACTCGATCGACGCCCCACCGAAAAGGACTACGCCGGCACAAACGAGCCATCGTAGTTTTCGCGATTTCGTGCCGGAATTGTGGTGCACGCAAAGCAGGAATCCGGCAGCCCAAACTGCACCATACGCAACGAACTTCATGTCCCGAAAGCCAAGCAGGGTAATGAACGCAAGCACCACCGGCCAATATCCGGGCACCCGCCTGAAGGCCACCGCCGCACCTGCGATCGCATACAGCCACACCTCAAACGACAAGCTCCATAGCGGTCCGTTCACACGTGGCGTATGCGTGACAAAACCGTTCAGAAACAAGGCTGCTCCCAATAGTTCTTCCGGGACGATCTGAAAGCCATCGGCAACGAGGTATCTTTCCGGCGAGAAATGGCTTGACCCGGAACTGAATACCGCCGGACTCAGAAGGCTTAGGGCCAGTATCAGGAGGAGCGAAAGCACCAGAGGCGGAACGATACGCCAGGCACGGGCAGCGGCATAGTCGAGAACGCGATAATCGCCCTCGGATATCCTGGATGTTATTGACTTGCAGATCAGGAATCCGCTCAATACAAAGAACAACATGACAGAGGCCTGGCCGAGGATGAGCGAATACGCGTGAATACCGGACCAGTACGGTGCGACAAACACCTGCTCGATATGCGTTGCCACCACCATGAGTGCTGCCAGACCACGGCACGAGTGGATAAATCCGGAGTTCTCTTCCGATAGCCGGGAGAAGCCACTCAATGACAAACCGCTCATATATCCTCCGACAAATGAATCATGTCTCGCGTGGCGTTCCCGTCTGAAAAGGGGAACGCCACGCGCTCGCGCCTCTCTCTCACTTCTTGAACACCCCGACGACATCGGCTCCATCGAACACAAGCAGCGCGTTGATCTTCTTCTGCTCCATCACCAGCAGCGCATCCTCAACCCGCGTCTCTGGAGAGACCATTGCTGGCTCAACAGACATCATGTTCACCGCAGTGGTTCGCAAAACCTCGTTGCCGTGCCGCTCGATGGCACGACGCACGTCTCCGTCGGTCACGACGCCCCAGCCGGTATCGAGCCGCACAATCGCGAGCCCAAGACGTCCACGTGTCATAGCTTGCAGTACGTCGATCGCCGGTGTGCCGTGGCTGACGAAAGGCAGATCCCTATGGGTCATCTCGTCACTTACTGTGCGGAGCAACCGCCGACCGAGCGATCCACCCGGATGAAAACGCGCAAAGTTTTCCGGTTGAAACCCCCGGACTCTCATCAGTGTGATCGCCAACGCGTCGCCCATGGCGAGCGTTGCAGTTGTCGATGCCGTGGGGGCCAGCTGGAAAGGGCAGGCCTCTGCATCTACGCCGATGTCAAGGTGAATGTGTGCCGCGCTCGCAAGCGTTGACGCTCGATTACCGGTCAGTGCAATCAGCCGGTTTCCATTGTTTTGCAAGAATGGAATCAGCTTGATCACCTCGTCAGTTTCGCCCGAGTTCGAGATCGCAAAGAACGTATCTGCCGGCACGACCATTCCCAGATCGCCGTGATAGGCCTCTCCTGGGTGCATGTAGAAGCTTGGTGTGCCGGTGCTGGCGAATGTCGCCGCTATCTTCCGACCGATGATCCCCGATTTGCCCATCCCACAAACCACCACGCGCCCGCTGGATGCCAGGATGGTCTCGACCGCGACCGAGAAGCCTTCGTCAAGTCGACCTGCCAGTGCTGAAAGCGCACGCGCCTCGATGTCCAGCACTTCACGGGCGGACTCAATATAGTTCAATTGATTCATGACCTTGCCGTTTCAACATAGTAAGAATTCGCTCAACGTCTTCGGGCGTATCTACGCCGTGAGGCGGCATCGCAGGCCAATGCATGACGTGAATCTGCAGTCCCAGCCACAATGCACGTAGCTGCTCCAGCTTTTCGAGCGATTCGAGTTCACACGGCTCATTAGTCGCCAGCCGTTGCAGCGCGGCATTCTGATACCCGTATATTCCGACGTGACGCCGGAAGACGCCCTCCACGGCCGCGGGCCGACCGTCCCGGCAAAGCGGAATCGGTGCCCGGGAAAAATACAGAGCGCGCCCCTCCCTGTCGACGACCAGCTTCACAACATTCGGGTCATCAATTTGGATAGCGTCCTTGACAGGGCAAGCGACCGTCGCCACCTCAAAGCGGGGAACGCGTTCACAGAACACAGCAAACTCCTGCAGCAGAGCGACTGGCACCAGCGGCTCATCACCCTGCACATTGATGACGATGTCGTCCGGTCGCCATCCGGAGGCCCTGGCAACTTCCGCTACGCGGTCGGTACCAGACTGATGTCCGGAGTCAGTCATCGCAAACGCAATCTGTCGTCTCCTCAACTCGTCAGCGATGCGCTCATCATCAACCGCTACCACAACCTCAGTTTCCGGAAGAGCACGACGAACCCGCGAGTACACGCGCACGATCATCGGCTCACCGCCCAGATCGATAAGAGGTTTTCCCGGCAAACGCGTAGACCCGAAGCGCGAGGGGATCACGATCCGCAGGGCTCGGCGTTCACTGGGTGACATCATGACGACTCCAGAGTTGAAAGAGCGGCCGATACGCGTCCTCCAGCGACAGCCCTCCACACGTAAGAATATGATCGGCCACCTCGCGAGCGACTCCTTCACCGCCCGCACGTGACGTCACGTGGCTGACACGCGAGCGAACCAGTGCATGCGCGTCTGCAGGCGCATACGACACACCCACGCGCTCGATCACGCAGAGATCATTCACATCGTCTCCGACATACGCAGTCTGCATGTCGTCGACGCGGAGTTGCTGCTTGATCGATTCGAATCCTGTACGCTTGTCGTGACACCCGGTGACCACAGCGTCCACACGCAGTTGCGTCACGCGCCAGGTGAGCGCCTCGCTGTGCTTACCAGACAGGATCGCGGAACGGATCCCATGCGCACGCAACAACGCGACCGCGACCCCGTCGTGTGCGTGAAAGCTCTTTACGCGTTCGCCGTCAGCGCTTACATGGAGACGACCGTCAGTCAGGACACCATCGACGTCGAACACGACGACTGATATTCCACCGGAGTAGACGACGGCACTCATCGGATGTCGAGCGGCTCAAACCGCTTTACAAGATCATCGATGGCCTTCACCTGTGCAAGAAACGGCTCGAGCAGGTTCAATGGCAACGCGCTCGGCCCGTCACAGCGCGCACGATCGGGATCAGGATGGGCTTCGAGGAACAGGCCGGCAATGCCAAGTGCGATGCCGGCGCGCGCCAGGTCGAGAACCTGGCTGCGCCGCCCGCCAGACGCCTCGCCGTGCGGATCGCGGCATTGGAGGCTATGGGTAACATCGAATATTACCGGGCAGTCTCCCGACACCTCCCGCATCTGGCGAAAGCCCAGCATGTCCACGACCAGATTGTCATAGCCAAACGCCACGCCACGTTCACACAGCATGACTTTGTCGTTACCAGCCTCGCGGCACTTCTCCACCACGTGCTTGACCTGAGCGGGGCTCATGAACTGCGGCTTCTTCACGTTGATGACGCGCCCAGTTTTTGCGATCGAGACCACGAGATCGGTCTGACGAGCGAGAAACGCCGGTACCTGAAGCACATCAACGACGTCAGCAACCGCTTCAGCCTGCGCCACTTCGTGTACGTCGGTTATGACTTGCACCCCGAAGCGGTCTTTGACGATCGCCAGAATGGAAAGTCCTTCTTCCATTCCGACGCCGCGGTATGAGTGGATTGACGAACGGTTTGCCTTGTCGAAAGAAGCCTTGAAGACGAGGGGAACGCCAAGCTTCCTGGTGACATCGACGAAAACTTCGCAAGCTTCAAGTGTGAACTCAAGACTCTCCAGAACATTCAGGCCGCCAAATAACACAAACGGCAACTGATTTCCGACTTCAACGTTGGCGCTGATCGATACGCTCATTTACGTTTCCCCCGAGGAATTACGATGTGTGCTGCCGCAAAATTGTGCGGTCGACGTTGTGGTGCCTTGATCGCTGCCGGCGCTTCAACTCGTCCTCATATACGGGCGCGAGCTGTTGAAAGAATCGCTTCTCCGTGAACCGGTCTTTTGCCTCGATGCGCGCGCGCGACGCGAGGCCCGCACGGAACTCCGGATCATCAATAACCCGTCCAAGCAATTCCGCTCCTTCCGCGGCGCTCGAGAAAATGGCACCCGTTTCGAGATGCCGAACGACATCGACATTCCCTGCGCAATCAGACACAATCGCGGCGCTTCCCGCCATCATTGCCTCGACGACTGAAACCGGCATACCTTCCCATGACGAGGTCGACAGATACGCATCGGCACGTTCAAGCCACGACCGTACGTCACGGCGGGAGAGCCACCCCGTTATGATCACCCCGGCAGCACGTAGCTCCTGCTTCAGGGCGTCGTCCCCGTCCCCAATCCACACGAAGCGGGCGTGAGGACGGTCAAGCCGCCGGGCAATCTCCGCGAACAGGCCCGGATTCTTCTGGGGCCGCACGCCGCCGACCGTCACGACACAAAAACCAACGCTATCTTTCTGCTCTTCGTTCTCACCTGGTTTCGCCGCATGCGCCTTTACCGCATTCTCGACAAGCCTCACGGGCTGCCGCAACCAACGACGCACAACTTGCTGCTCGCTCTCCGAACAAGCGACGTATACGCAACGTCGCAGTGCGGCGACGCGCTCGAGACCCACAAATAGCAACCGCTTCGGAGTTGAGATGTCGCGCCGCATGAACGAGATGCAGTGAGGACTATAGAAGAACGCCGTCCGACGCAGTGCGAGGAGTGTGGAGATACGCCCAAGAAATCCGGCAAAGGACGAATGCAGATGCACGATGTCCGGATTCAGGCCGATCAACTTCGAGCGCAGCGCCGGGACAGAGCGCATAAGCGAGACATCCTTCATCTGCACATGGTGCAATCTGACATTCCTGGCGAACAAGCCAGGTAACGCTGCGGGGGTATCGGGACGGATTGAATAAATCACATCGACCTTGTGGCCCTCGCGCGCAAGCCCGTTCGCGATCAAACAAACCATCGACAATGTGCCGGTTGCAGTCGACTCCAGAATATGTACGATCCTCATCGCGTTTGCCCTCCCTCGTTGACCCTCTCCCGTTGATGCGTCATCAGGGGCGCTTGTCCTGTAGCCGCGCCGATGCGTTCAAGCACCCCAGAGCGCTCAATAACCCGACTCCATTCGAGCGATACGATTTTTCTCGGGTCGTTCCGCTGCAGAGCTATCGGAGCGCCTGAAAACAGTTCATCGAATATCCGCGGTCCGGTTACATGGCACCGAATATCGAGTTCGCGCGCAGCGAGCACATTCGACGGAGCGTCGTTGCAGATGATTGATTTTCCGAGCGCGGCGTACTCGAGAAGCTTCGTCGGCGTCTGGAAACAATGCGGCCGGTGATAGGGGAAATAGCAGATCGCGTGGTCGGAGCGTCGGACGATACGCAGTGCATCCTGCTGCGGCACGCGACCCGTGAACACGATCCCCGGGACGGCCCGAAACTCATCAAGAATCGATGGCTCCGGTCGCCCGACCAGAATCAATGCTTCAGATGGATCGCGACGAGCGTCGCGGAATGCCCCCAGCACCTTATGAAATCCGCGTTCGCGGCTCATTTCGCCTATGTAGCAAAACTTTCCAGCCGGCATTGATGTCGCATCGTCGTCGGTGACATCAAAGATCCAGTCCGGAACACCCATAGGGAGCAGCAAGGATGGAACACCGTCGCTGAAGCCCATAGCATCCCGCATCCGCACATTCTGAAAAATGCGGAGATTCGGCCTGGCGTTCAGTGCGCGTTTGATCCAGTCTTTGACGAACGCCATCCGGCCGACAGAAAGAGACCGATAGTCGTGAACCACAAATTTAGCGGGCGGCAGCGCACGATAGAGCCCCATGATGCACCAAAGGACTGCTCGACGATCCTCCGCTACGCGATTGAGCGCGCCCAGATCCCCGTGCTCGACTGGGATGCCTCGTTGCGTCAGGCAATCGCTATATGCCTCGATCTCGGGATAGTTCGCTTTACCTGGATGAAGGATAAATACGCTCACTGGATGCAATCCCCCGTATTGAGTATCCGCGCCGGCACGCCAACGGCGACAGCGCGCGCCGGCACGTCAGTAAGCACCACTGCCCCTGCACCTATGCGCGCATGATCCCCAACCAACACATCTCCAACCACGACACTGTGGGCGCCGAACTCCACGTGGTCGCCAATCTTCGGCACGCCGCTAATCGAGCCATCGCGCTGGATAGTGTTTCCGAGTGTGACGCCGTGGCGCAGCGTGCAGTATTCACCGATGACGACGTATCCGTTGATCACCATTCCAGTTCCGTGAAACAAGGCGAGCCCTTTTCCAATCCTCGTTTTAACTGGTATCTCGATTCCCATTAGCCAATCGCAAATGAAGATGTACAGAACGATGAGGGGAGCCCCGCATATGAGCGTCACGATACTTCTGCAGGCGAGATAATTGACAATCCGGAAGAAGATCATCACAAATCGCGTCTTGAAATACGGATTCCTTTCGTAGTCCAATACGACTGCATCAAGTGTTTTTCTGAGCGTAACTGTCATTTCAATGCTCAATAGAAAATACCTTGCGGGCGGCCTCCGGAGAAATCCCGCCCGAAGAGAAGTAGTCAACTCCGTCGATCAGGAACGAATGTATGTATTTTAGCAGCCGCGTCCGGTCGAAGTTCTTGTAGAAGCATTGCCCCAGTGAAATCACGCGCTTTCCGTACAGCAATCCCTCGAGTCCTACCGTCGAGTTGATCGTCACGACTGCCTGCGCATGCTTGATAAGATCAGTCGTCGGCGACGACACCAGAGTAAACTGACACCTATCCCGCATAGCCTCTATTGCACTGATCGCAGACTCGTCATTTTCGGCCGGATGAAGTTTTACCAGCAATGCAGCATCCTGCGTAACGGCGAACTCCAACGCATGCCGGATCGCCCCCAGGTTATCGATCTCTGAGTGCAGCTTGATCTGTGTATCGCCCGATACCTGAAGAGGCAGAAACACGTAGCGCTGCGTCGACAGCTCGGAGGCGACGTAGTTCTTGATGTCAACTGGTCTCCGACCGCCATTTCGTGCACGTACGGTTGCAAGACGCTTACGCCCAACACCCGAGCTCGCGAACTTCAGAACGTAATTCACTCCCGAGACGACCTTTCGCTTCAGCGAAGTTCGAGCCTGGGGCAACGGCCTAGACTTGGCGCTTTCGTAATGCATCAGCCAACGCCGGTGCGTCTCCTCGTCCGGCAACGAGAGCCGATCAATCACAGCCGGATCCCGACAGATGCTGGAAAGTGCATTGACACCCGACGAATCCACGAAGAGCTTGCCGGGGAGATTGGATATCTCAAGGAACCTCTGTGGAACCCCATGTACCAGGCACGCGTGAGAAACAGCCCTGCAGACCAGTTGCTGACCGTTCCACATAAAACACTGGGTCACGCTAAACCGTGTCAGGAGCGACGACACACGACGCACCACCGCGCAGGATTCTACGCGTGCGCGTTCCCGGCTCACCTGCCCGTTTAGCACCTCAATCGAGCGATCGTAAGGATATTCTGTGCAGGATTCGTCCACTTCCAGTGTGGGGTTTCTGACCTTGCGTAGGTAGTATGAACGGTACCCCGCACACTTCAGGCGAAGATGCGCAACTGGCTCACTCGTCAGGAACAGGAAGTCATACTCACCTCTAACGGCATGCACGAGCCTCGCGGCGAAGTAGTATCTCTCGAGAGAGTCAACGACTATCAGAATCATCGGTAAATCTCCGTTTCCCTTTCTCGATTAGGCAGCGGGGCTCAACCGCACCAGATTCGCGTTGAGCACGCGATACGTAATTCCTATTCCGCCTGCCATTAGTGCTGCACCTGCAAGCGAAAATGTGAATACGCTTGCTTCTGCTGACAGGTCGAACCATCTCGCAATACATAGAGCAGTCAACAGGGAGATGCCAGACAGGAGCTGAAACATGAAGTCGGTCCGCTGCGCACGGGTCGCGAGGAAGATCTGGGAAAGCGGGACGTAGACGAGTTGCAGCGCGAATAGCGGTACGAGGCTATTGAAAAATCGAACGGCACCGTACCACTTCGATCCAAAGACCCATGTCACGACCGGGTCGAATAGCACAAGGCCGCCAATTGCGTAGAGGGCTGCTATTCCAACCAGCGAGCGCGCGTAGATGCGGTAGACGTTAAGCAACGCACTTCGTGCATCTTCGCGAGCGATCGCACCGATAGCATCACGCCTAAAGACCCCTCCGATACTCTGGCCAATCAGCGAGACGGGGAAGAAGCCCAGCCGGTACGCGAGGGCGAAATACCCAGCAACGTGCGCGCCATACCAATGCGGTATCACAATTGCCAACGCGTAAGTCAACACGGACGCACAGATCGTCGACGGCAGGATGTACGCAGCAAATCGCCTGTTGTCCGCAAAGAATCCGGGCGACAGCTTGAAAGCGTATCCGCTTCGGCTGCCGATCACTGCGATCCCCGCTACCATCACAATCGCGACGCTGGCCGTCGAAACCATGTACGCGTCAAAGAGACCAACCTTTGCACAAGCCGTACAGACTTGACCGAGTAGCAGGTACGCGAGAAAGCCGCAATTTGTGACCACCCTCGAGACTGTGATCCAGCCGTACCACCGCATGCTGTTCAGGAATGCGCCAGCGGCGATCTGCGCGAACGCGGCGAATGCGTAGCCCACGAGCGCATAGTATTCTGCGCGCCCAGCGACAGCGACGACCCCTGCGAGCAGCGTTGCCAATACAAGCGCAAGACCCATTACGTTGACAAGTGCGCCAAAGGACTCGCGCGGACTGTCGCTGACGCACGCGAGCTCGTACCTTAGCCCTAGCAGCGTCCCGCCGAACGTCGCAAGTGCAAGCTGGTAGTTGAACTCCCCCAGAGCGCCAGGGCCGTCCCAGCGGCCAATCAGGAAGATGCATGCGAACAATGCCGCTTGCCCGGACACGACACCCAGGAGCGATATGAGCGAGTCCCTCGGGTTGACCATTAAATTACCTCCGGGGTGAGAACCGGCAAAGTCGACGCGACAGGCCGGACTCGATGCGCGTTGAGGCGTGCACGCGTCACTCTTCCGCAGCCGTACCGTACTGGTACGCCACATAACGATAGCCGCCATACTTGTAGCCATACTGGCCGAGACGGGGGTTGACGCCGTTGAATATCACGCCACTGACCTTGACGCCGTTCTGCGAGAAGCGCTTGGTCGACTCCGCGATCTCCCCGAGACGCGTCAGCCCCGCGCGTGCCACAACAAAGGTGATACCAGCGAAACCGCCGAGAATACCCGCTTCAGGCGCCGCCAGAATCGGTGCAGTATCCATGATCACGATGTCATACTGCTTCGACAGATCGTCGAGCACAGTCGACAACCGGCGCTTAAGTAGCAGTTCCGCCGGGTTCTTCGGAATCGTCCCGGTTGTAATGAAATCAAGCCCGTCTACGACATTACGGTGGACAACATCGTCGAGCCCCGCTTGACCGGCGATCAGATCGGTCAACCCACCGGCACGCGCAACGCCGAAGTAATCGTGCACGCGACCGCGTCGAATGTCGCCGTCAATAAGCAGGACGCGCTTGCCACCGCTCGCAATGACCGCCGCGAGATTTGTCGAAATAAAGGTCTTCCCTACACCTGGCGTTGGGCCTGCAATCAGCACGATATTGTTCTTCGCCTCGAGCATTGCAAACTGCACTGCGGTTCTCAGGCTGCGCACGCACTCGACAGCGGGTTCACCAGGAAAGTCAACTGACAACAGTGTCGCCTTGCCCCGCCTCTGCATTCTCTTTCCGTCGCCAGGATCGTTCTGGTGCTCGCTATACGGCAACGTCGCGTACACACTGAGGCCGAGACGGCGCTCTATCTCGTTATGGTCGGTGATTCCGTGAAACAACATCGAACGGGCGATCGCCGTTCCGCATCCCACGAGTAGTCCCAACAGGAGCGATGCGATTACGACGAGTGGCTTTTTCGGCTTGACAGGGAGCTCCGGAATCGCAGCGACGTCAACGAGGCGGACATTGCCGACCTTGCCTGCCTGCACAAGTTGCAGTTGCTGGACATTGTTCAGCAATGCCGTGTAAAGGTCCGTATTGACCTTTACGTCGAGCATGAGCCGGACAAAATCCTGCTGAAGATCGGGAAGTCGACGCATCTCCTGCTCAGTCGAGCTCGCATATCCGTCGAGCGCTGCGATCTCCCTGTTGATGGCAATCACGCTCGGATGGGTCGCGGTATAGTGCGTCAAAAGTTCAGCGCGCTTTTGCTCGAGCTCCAGCAAACGAGTCTTCGCATCCGAAGACTGCGCGAGCGCGACTTTGGCTTCCTCGGTGAGGTCAACCGTACCGCGCTCATTCCGGAATTTGGTCAGCCTCGCCTCAGAATCAGCAAGCTGCTGCTTCAAGGCAGGAAGTTGACCCGTCAGGAAGTCAAGTGACTGCGCGGCCTCGGCAGACTTCCGCTCGATATTCTGGCGGATGTACTGGTGGCCGATCTCGTTCATCGTGGAACTCACCCACAACGGATCGGTATCCTGGATCGTCGCGACGACGACATCCGACTGCTTGACCTTCTCCTGCACATCCAGCCGGTCCTGGATATCGTCAATGGTCCGTTCCCTCGAATTTCGGACCAGCACGAATACCGCGCCGGCGTTCGCATCAATGAAATTGACGTGAAGCACGATGGGGCCGCGCGGCGTCGTGATGACTTCCTTGCGGCCGATCTGGCCGATGAAGTCCTGGTCGAGGTCACTTCCGCTCAGGGAGTACCGGTTTGCGTCGAGGACGGTCAACTTGAACCTGTCCTGCTCGTATTTCCGGGGGACGTCGAACTGCGATACTGCGATGCGCTCTCCTCCCCAGGCAAAGCCTCCAATGCCAGCGATGCCAGGCTGCGAAAGACCGTCATAGTGTCGTGAGATAAAGCTCCCGATCACAGGGAAGCGCTTCGGTTGGGCATCGATATAGAGCTTCAAGGCATCGACCGTTCGCGAAACTACAAGGCGCGAAGCGACGATCTGGGTTTCTGCCGCAGCTGAGGATTTCACGTCGAAGAGCGATGAGATGTCACCGAGCAAACTCTTCGCCGCGGAAGTATCGGGACTGTCCTCGACCTGGACCATGATGCTCGCTTCAAACACTGGCTTTGCGAGAAGCGCATACGCGACACCGGCCACCAGGAAGCACGCGGTTATTGTCGCGATGAGCCATCGGTTCTCAAGCAGGGTATCGAGCACCACAAAAAGGTCTCGATCACCATCGTCTGCGGTCTGCGGCGTTGGCACAGGAGTATTAGTCATGTCTTTTTAACGTACGACGGGGTTGCCCCCCGGATATCTCGGATCACAGCGCACTAAAGCGAGCCGTCCACTCAGTCAGGCAGACTGAAATCAGTTCGGCGCAACGCTCGAATTCCGATTTCGGTCGGCGGTATGGATCTTCGACATCAATGTCCAAAAACTCACCGAGGCGAAACACCCTGCCCCGTGTAAAGGAGAACTGGCTTTCGATCTGACGTTTTTGCGCTCCATCCATTGCAAGAATTACGTCGGCCGAGGAACACAGGGAGCGCGCAATCTGCGTCGCACGATGACCAGTGATATCGTGGCCACGTTCGCGCATCACATCACACGCGTATTGCGCAGCGGGCATCCCGACGAGTGCGTTCAGCCCTGCTGAGGCTACCTGTTGCCCCTTGAGAAGCGAACCAAGCATTGCGGCAGCCATCGGGCTACGACAGAGATTCCCTTCACAAACAACCAGGATTGAGTTCATTATTTCGTGACGATCGCGGCGGTCAGACCAGCGTTGATGGCTGGCAACAGGAGGCTCAACACGCGGCTAAAGCGCACCAGGCCATTGCCATCGACATACACAACGTCCTTCGGATGCAGCTCAAACTGATTGGCGAGAATCATGGCGACCGGAGACGCGGCGTCCAGATGGAAAATTTCCGGTTGCTTTTTTACTCCACCACGAATCACATAAACCTGTGCCGCATCCGCAGTGTTTGAATTGATACTGCCGGCCTGAAGGATTGCCTCGCTGAGCGTCAACCGCCCGTCGCGCATAGGCAAAGCCGTAACAGGCTTGTTCACCTCCCCCATGACATATACGCCGCTGTCTTCGCGCGGTAGCACACGGAGCAGGTCCCCATCCTGAAGAAGGATGCGCGAGGGGTTCTGCCCCCGAACCGCCATTTCCGTCAGGTTTATGCGCTCCGATACGCCGTTGCGCACCAGGACGACGCGACTCTGATCAGCGGTTGACTCGAACCCACCTGCGCGGCTGACAGCATCGTAGAACGTCATGGGAATATCGTTCAGCGGCTGTGAGCCGGGCGTATGTACTTCGCCTTCGATATAGATTTGCTTCGCACGGTAGGACGCGACCCGCACACTGACCTGTGGGTCCTGGAAGCTCTTGCTGAGCCGCTGCGTCAACAGCACCTGTATCTGCTCCGGCTGCAAACCGGCAACGCGTACTCTGCCCGCATAAGGGAACTGCAACGTCCCGTCCTGGTCAACGACGAAGCCCGGCGGCGCGTCGGCCGCGCGCGTTGTCGCCTGCGGTTGCGCGCCGGCCGCGACCGCGAGTTCAGGGTGATCCCAAACCGTTATCTGTAGTACATCGCCTCGACCGATTGTGTACGGGCGCGGGACCACCGAGACGGCCGAGGTGCCGTCCGGGGAAGTCGCCTGCGCGTCCCTCAACTTCTGGATCAACGCAATGTCGATATTCGTAACGGGTACACCCAGGGCCGCCGTCTGCTCATTCTTTCCGTCAGGTCCGATCTGACTGGCAGCTGCAAGCGTCGCCGGCTGCTCCATGCGCATACCCGGCGAAAGTGAGCACGCGGACAGCGCGGCCGCCACCGACAAAACCATTAGTGTCAAACCGCTCCGCCCCCGGCGGAGCTTATCAGGGGAATAGCACGCCCCTTGCGACACACTTCGCATTCGTCTTTCGTACACTCGTCCACTCGTATCTGTTGTGTTGAAGTTGTGTTGAAGTTCTGGCATGCTCGCGATCCGATAATGCGAATACGGCGAGCGGACCAGAGATCAGACTTGTAATGCACCTGCCCCGCCCCCCGACGAAAGCGCGACGCCTCTGAGCGAAGAAACGCACCACTCCCGCTAGCTTCCGCCGGTTGGCACGGAACCAGGATCGGACCAACGGTGGTCAGCTGTTGACATCAGTACGCCCCCGAACCACGCAGTACGACGCTGAATGTTCTGGCGAGAATCGATACATCGCGCCATATCGACCAGTTCTTGACGTAGGCAACGTCTAGTGCCACGCGCGTCGCATAATCGGTGTCATTGCGCCCGCTGACCTGCCAAAGTCCGGTCATTCCGGGGCTGGACATCAGGTAGTAGCCAACATCGGCCCCATAGCGGGTGAGTTCGGCTTCGACGATTGGTCGCGGACCCACCAGGCTCATCTCGCCCTTCAGGACATTCACCAGCTGTGGCAACTCGTCGAGACTGGTCTTGCGGAGAAAGTGGCCGATTGACGTGATTCGAATGTCATTTTTGAGCTTGAATTCTCTGTCCCATTCGGCACGGGCATCGGCGTCCCGCGCGAGAAGTTCTTTAAGGACCAGGTCCGCGTTCGGAATCATCGAGCGGAACTTCAGGCACTTAAAGCGTCGTCCGTTTCTGCCAACCCGCACATGACCGAATATTGCACTTCCCCCGTCACGCCTGACCAACCACGCGAGTCCGAGCAGCGCGGGGGAAAGCAGAATCAGCAGTGCCGCGGCACCAAGGATGTCCACACCACGCTTTATCACCCGGTTTACGACCGCCCCAACCGTGCCCTGTCTCTTATGAGCAGGATCCCTACCATCTGCCACAGCGGGGCGGCGGCGTGCGACGCGCTCGATCTTTCCATAGATCGCGAGCGTAAGCGCGCGGAAAATGAGAAGCCCGATGCCGCTCGTAACCGTCCAGTATGCAAACCACAGACTCGACAGGATTTGCGCCTTGTGCAAGACATACAGCAACAACGTTGTCGCTCCCTGAACAACGATCCACGCGAGAACCGTTCGGCTGAACAGGTTGAGCGGCGAATATCTCGAGCCAGAGTCGTAGATGCCGCAAGCTGGAAATACGGATAACGCCAGCGCCGCAGCGAACGCAACAAGCGAGCCATCAAATACGTGGTGTTCAGGTCCTTCCAGCGTACCGTTGAAAAGCGGGACAACTGATCCGAGAACGATCAATCCGACATCTACGGCTCTTCTGAATATCGAGTTCATAATTTCGGTATCCTAATCTAACGCAAGCGAGCGCTAGCGATCCGTAGATCACCAGATCAATTCATACACGACATGGAAGGAGGTACATCACATGATTGCTGCGTCAGGTGTGGCACCCCACCTGGTCACACTTCAGACTTAAGTTGTACGTGGGTCGTTTCTACCGCACCTGCTTGCGTTGGGCAGTTGAACAAGCCGCCTGTTGTGCTGCGCACCCCAGCGCGATATTCAGTCGGAGTGGTCGCAAGGTGACGGCGAAACAGGTTCGCCATGCAATTTCGCCCGACAAATCCCGCCTGACGCGCAATTTTCTCTATTGACAGGTCCGTTTGTGCGAGCAGCGAGCGCGCCCTCTCAAGACGAGCACGTCGCAAGAATTCCCGTGGAGACACCCCTAATGTTTGCTTGAAACGCCTCAGGAAGGTCCGCTCACTCTTGGCCGCGCGCTGTGCCGCTTCCGCTGTTGACACTCGATTTCCACAGGCCAATTCGAGATTTCTAGCGGATACCCGCATCAGTCCTTCAATTCGTGCCTCCCGCTGTGCCTTTCTCGCTGGACGATTTCGATAATTCAAAAAGATGTCGGTTGTGGTCGCTCGCATCGCATTGCTTCCATCGCCGCCTGATACAGACATCAGTGCGGAGTCTTTGATAGCCGCCACGCTGCTCACCCGCGTACTCATATGGATCCCCTGTCGATCACTGACGCATCGGAGCGCTTCCCAGACCGGTTAAGCCTTTCCTGGGTGCCTTGCACTTATTCGCACCACCAAATGCAATTTGAAGCGAGCTATCGACAACACGCGCCGCCACGCGGCTCGAAGGTGCTGGTCCGATCACAATAAATCCGCACACCTTCGAGACCAGGTGAGAAATTCCTTGAACACTGAGACCGGCAAGTGCGCACTTTGCGATCGTCAATCTTAATCGATCCGACAGCTCATCTTTCGGATCAAAATTATCCGTGGGTGAATCATCGTCGTTGCGTCGCATCATAACTTCTTTCTCGAATGGCGCAATAACCCTGTCTGAACGCGCCAATGAATTGGCCGTCTGATGCGCATCTGTAAATCTTGATCTGCGATATCAGCATATATTCTATTCATATAAATTTGGTTCGCGATACTACGTTATCTTTTCATCCAAAGACGCGACTTCCCATTTCCGGTAGCAAATCACTCAGGGCGAACAAAAGAGGACGGACAGGTGAGAAGCAGAGTGACACAAAAAAAGGCGCCGGGAGGCGCCTTGATCTTTCGAAGAAACTGCGAGGTCTAGAACCGATGGCGCATGCCGATCGTGACCGTGCCTTGCTTCTGTGTGTTCGAGTCCGCGCTCAGCCCGTTCAGATATGCCGACACGTGGCCGGAATTCCGGCTGACGTGCTGGAGGTTTCCTTGCAGATAAACATCGGTGCGTTTGGACAGCGCATAGTCTGCCTGTGCTGATACGGTGTTGTAGATCGGATTCACGCCACCGCCAAGGTCAGTACGCGTATAGGTGTACGCCCCGGCGAAGCTAATAGCCGGCGACAACGCGTAACGCACGTTACCTTCAAAATTCTGGAAGCGCGCACTATTAGCGCGGAAAGCTATGCCGCCGGACGCACCGGATTGGCCCGAGGAGATTCCGCCGCCGAGCGCATCTGACAGGTTGGTTTGCGTATAGACCAAGCCGGCGACAACTGGACCAAATGCGTAGCTCAACCCACCACCGAAGGTACGTTGCCGACCAGCAAGGAAGGTCCACTCACCGGTCTGTGCGCCGCTTGCGCTGGAACTCGGCCCGCTATTCCCGAACACGGTCGAGGTAATGTCGTTGTTCAACTGGAGGTAGCCGGCGGCTACGGTAAGGCCACTCCACGCGTAGGACGCGCCAAAGCTATAGGCCCGATTGTTCGCGAACTGCGTGCTGTTCGAGAATGAATAGGTAGCGCCAAATTTGAATCCTGCGTAGTTGAGGCTGGTGTATTTGACCGTATTATTGACTCTGACTGAGTTGTTCAGATTGTCGTTATCGAATGGATGCGCGGCGATCGTGCCGCCGTATTGGCTACCTGTGATTGAGAGAGGCGCGAGGTAGTCAACCTCGCTATCGTACTGCCGGCCAATCGTCACTGCCCCATACTGATCACTCGCGAGACCGACAAACGCTTGTCTTCCGAACATGCGCCCGGATTGCCCGGCAGTACCATTCGCGATACTAAAGCCGTTCTCCAGAGTGAAGATTGCCTTCAGGCCACCGCCAAGGTCCTCCGAACCACGCAACCCCCAGCGACTGCCATTGACCGTTCCACTCTTCACCTGCCACGTATTGGCGCCGCCCCGTACATATGTGAAGCCGGCGTCGATTAGGCCATACAGGGTGACGCTACTTTGCGCCTGGGCTGCCGTCGTCAAAGTAGCAGATAGAACTGCTGCGGCAGCGATCTTGTATTTCATCTTGCAACCCTATGAATGTACGACTCTATAAAAATCCGTCCACCTGGACTGACTTTGGGTTTGGCAGAAGGTCTCTTCCGATACGTTCCCGGCTCGATCCAGTCTATGAAGAGGAAAAGGTCGGACAGCCGGCCAGTTTATGGTCTCTGTATGCTGCGCGACTATATCATCGGGAATACTTCCCCCACATCGCCAAAACGTTCTTCAATTCCGCCATTCTCCTGATTGAAACGTCGGATATCGCTCAGCGACCGCATCGCTACAGCCACTTGCACGTTCGACTTGCGCAGTTATAGTCGAAGCTATCGGTCGGTATGTTAGACCACGGGACGATAGCGATTGAATTGTCGAAAACAGACAAAACTGCGACTGATCTCGCCACAGTCGCGTTTCGATAATTTTCGCTAAGTAGGATGATCCGGTCGTGAGGCCGAAGGTCGGATCGGTCATAAAGATTTTCAATAAAATGGGATGAAGATGGGGCCTTTGATCGGGAATTCCGGGACGTTGCAGCCGGGCAAATACCAAGGTGGGGAGCAAAGGCAAATCGGTCTTGTCTTATGCGATCGATTTGCACTGGCCGATATGGCTATCATTGTCGAAGCTTTCCGTGCCTTGAACGCGGCCATGATGAGGCATGAGACACACGCTGTCCGGTACGACGTACGACCCCTCTCTTCGGCGGGCGGCAGGATAACCAGTTCGTCTTCGGTATGTGTCTGGACGGATAGCGTTGAGAGCCTCGTTGCCGCGGACTCGTTCCGCGCGATTATGCTTTCCGGTGGTAGTGGAATCCGCGACTTACTGCGAGACAATCAATTTTCGAGGTGGTTGCATCGCGTGCAGGAGAACTGCGATCTGCTCGTCGCGATTGGCGAGAGCAGCGTTGCCCTCGCACAGATGGGAAGATTGACACACGATATCGCGCTTGCAAGCCTGAACAGTCATCCCTGCAAGAATCGCCAGACTCAGGTGATTTCCGCCGACAGTGCGATTTCGGCTGCGCTCGCGGTCATCAAAGGCGAACACGGCGATGTTATTGCCACGCAAATTGCGAAGTCCATAGATCCACAGTTCAGCCCGGGTTTGACGGATGACATCCGACGCGGCATCGCAGCGACACTCAGTCAACCGATTCAGGATGCAGCACATTGGATCTGTGCGAATGGCAATCGGGATATCTCGCTGGACGAGGTAGCGCAAATCGCCGCTATGAGCAGTCGTAATTTCCTGCGGCGGTTTAAGCAGGAGGTAGGAATGAAGCCTTCGGAGTATCTACTGAAAGTCCGCCTCGACATGGCATGTCGGCTTCTTGCGCAGACCCGTCTTCCGGTCGAAAAGATTGCGCGACGCAGCGGGATAAACGGCGGGGGCAGACTATCGAAACTCTTTCGCGAACATCTTCAACTCACGCCAACCGAGTACCGTGTGGAGCATTCGGATATGGAGCATGACCGGAAGCGATCAGGAGGTTGAACGACGATCGACCGCACCTTTTCCTGTGCGAAAATCCTCACCGGACTCCCGGCGCGCATCGGTCTCGGAGACGAGCCGGAAATTCAACAAGCTGCAGCGAACCGTCAAAAAAAGCGACGCATACCAACACCGCCCGCAAAGCGAGTCGCTGCGTCACGCCAGTTTCTTTTTCTCTCGGTATTCAGTTGGCGTCAGTGAAAAGTGCTTTCGGAAAAGCTTTGAGAGAGAGCCACCACCACTCAATCCGCAGCGGCGGGCAATCTTTTCAACCGGCAAGTCGGTTTCGACCAGCAGCTGGCAGCAGAGCTCCAATCTGGAGTACATGAGGTACTCGGAAGGGGTTATGCCGATTTCGATCTTGAACCGGCGCAGAAAGTTGCGCTCGCTCATCGCTGCGATTTGCGCGACCTCTGCAATCGAGACTGATCTTTCGCCGTTTTCTTCGATCCATCGGGCAGACTCGAGTATGCGTTCGCTCGCACTGTTTGACGCGCGCTCACGCGCTGCTGACATCAATCCGATTTCTTGACGACCGGGCACCGTGATATCGGTAATCGCCCTCGGAATAGTCGCCCCAAGGTCTTGCCTGATGAGTTGTAGCGCACGCTGGACTGGCCCGTTGAATGGCTCGATATAGGCGTGAGCGGGCCTGCGCGCGATACCGTCGTCGGCGTTTCTGCCGGCGGCCCACTGGCCCGACTGAGCTGAAACCCCGGCGATTGTCAGCAGCACCTTCGAGTCTGACATGGGGATCAGGTTGGCGGCCTGGCTGCTGACAATCCGGATGCGTTCCAACGTCGTCTCGTTGCCGGACAGCGCACTGTTTCCGGGTCCGGCGATGAACAGGGCATCAATTGGATCACCCTCATCCGTTTGTTCGAGACTTTCGGTCCAGACAGACACCGCCGATGAGCTCTCGAGTCGCCCGCCCTCGAGGGACGTTAGATGAACGTCGTAGAGCGGATGGACGCTCCTCGCATCGTGGGATAAGGAGTTGCGATTGGCTGCATGGAATACCTCAAGGACCGTCGCAACCTCGGAGAGGCGGAATCCTGAGAAGAGAAGAAAAATTATCCTCTTTCTCAACCCCGGAACTGGAACTTCGCCTGAGTGGCCACCGCGAGCAATACTGTGACTAACGAAATTCACCATCGCACACCCCGATATTAGACCTATTTTCGGCTTTCATTTAGCCGAATTCCTCGAAGGCACTATCGTACCTAACTTACAGTCATTTCCCGCCATCGGTGGCGAAATAGTTACACGTCTTGTCGGACTAGAACTAATCGACAAGAAAGCCAAAGTTTTCGAGATCACGCAAAAGCATTTAAATACAGTGTGTTAGCGATTACTTCGCGTTGGCCTTGAGGAGATTTTCAGTATTTTTTACCTGTCGAATGCTAACTGATGCCCTTCCATTTAATTTCGATCGTCACACACATGCTTTCTGCATTTTATGCAATGCTGCTATCCTTTTAGCCGGGCAGTCCGCGATATGCTATTAGCATATTTCCAAATTAATGTGCGGCCAGCGATCGTGGCTTTATCACATTGTCCGGGGCTGGCGAGAATAAGAAAGACAGGGCGCGCTATCACGGCCACGTGTCCCCAGAGACGAATCATCGACTACGCGGTGCACTTGTATCGTTGGCTCAAGTCGGTTTGCGCGACATCAAGCAACTGCGGCTTGAGCGCGAGGTAGCCATGGCCTGCGATACGGCCCGCCGCTGGCACACGAAACTCAGTGCCGGCATCGCGCAGTGCGCCGGGGTTGCCCGGCGCGAGCCAAGGCAGCATGCAGCGCCTGGAAGAGGCGTTCGTGGCGCTGCACGGCGAGCAGCACGTGTGGTGGCGCCGCGGACGAAATGGCAGTGAGGCTGGACATGCTGCGGCAAGAGCGCCGCGAGAAGGCTGTGTCAAAGCTTCCTGCAGCGGACGTCAGCATTCGAATCCAACGCTGCGCAGGAGCGCCACGGAAGGTTTTCGCAGTTATCCGGGCAGCGAAGGCGAACAGTCCGGAGTGTTCCGGCGTGGAGCAAGTGCTCGTTAATGCTTCGAGCGCGTGTAATCGGAACGAAATCAGTCCACAACCCATGCTCGGGCGCGAACGGCAGTTGCGGAGCAAGCCGCAGCGCATGCGGTCCTTTCTGTGCTACCCGATCCAATCCGGCCGCACTTTGCCTTGCAATGCCACCGAATGACGGCCTCTGTCAACGCGCCCAACTCGAGGCGAGCGGCTGACGCCGCGCGAGATTGAACAATCGGCGAAGCAGCAGCCGGCAGCCCACATTCGTAAGGATGCCGATGCGACATCAGATAAACCGCCCCTCTCCAACAACGCGGCAAACCTGAGATGAGTCTTCTTCAATACGGAGAGGAGCGCCCCATGGAATATCGGTGCAGGGGCAATAGGTTCCCGCGTGCTCGATTGTCCGCGATGCTCGGTGCCGGACATTCCCAGATTATGAGAAATAGCGAACCCTGCTTGTTACGACAAACGGGCATCGGTGTGCTATCGGCATCCGGAGATAAAAATTTAGGGTTTTCGGGAGTGCCCCAGGACAATTCCCAGGAATTATTAATTCTGACACTTTTTACGGTCGAGATCGCGTAGACTCCCTGGTATTCAATTGCGCGCGGTCCTTCCGGAAGGGCATCATCAAGCGGGTCCGTGTGGCGGTTGATGAAACACCGCCTTACGTTTCACCTGTGGGTGCCAATGACCTATGAAAATCGCAATCCTTGAATCCGATGTCGAAGAGTTAGACAGAACCCTCGAAATGCTTTCTGCCTCCGGGCATTTGTGTTTCGGAGTGGGGAGCGATGACGGCGTGCGGCGGGTGCTTGACGATGTGTCGGTCGATCTGTTTCTTATCGACTGGACGGATCCCGACGGTGTGCGCTACGAGACGCTTACCCACCTCTCGCAGTGCGCGCCCGGTGTACCCGTCGTGTTGTGCGTTGCACCGCATACTCCTGATTCCGTGATCAACTCCGGCATGCAGTGTGGTGCAAGCCTAGTGCTCGAAAAACCGGTACGCGGCGTGGACTCACTCACGTGCCTGCACACCTTGAGCAACGACAGCTTCCCATCGGTTTTCGCCGCAGGCACTCACGTCATGTGAGCGCCGATGGTAGGAACGCGCTCCCGCAGAGACACCCGCCCCCTCAACGATGATGTAAGGCCGTTCCCGTTTGCCCAGCCAGCGTTGCTGATCTTCCGTAGTCTGCCCGAAGCCCGTCATGCGCTCACGGACGTGCCGAGCGTGTGCGTGGCTTCGCCCCCGGGTGGACACTTCCCTTGATGAGCTCATACAGGTGGCTTTCAGCGCTATGCCAGAGAGCCTGTAACTGCCTTGCCACCGCATCGGCAAGTGTAAGTGGTCGTGCCGGTAACAGATGACCACAGCGAGCGCACTCGCATGCGGCCGGAATGAGTTGCCGCGATATTTGCGATTCTGGATACTTTTCGCGCTTCACTCGCAATAAGGTATTTCAACACCTTGACTGTTGGGTGGGCCACATTTCCCGAAAGATATCGAGCAATAGTGGCGAATAGCATATTTATTGCTTATGATCCGATCTCAGTTCAAAATAGATACATAAATAATTTCTGAATCTGCGCAGTGCGTTCAGCATGCGGCGAATGCCGCCAGACACTTCACGAACGTGTGGTGATTCTTCTTCTTTTTCCATTGGCTTGGGTATTCGACTCAACGTAAGCCAATACGACCATTGAAAAGCGGGGTACTGATGGAGTGCGGAGGTGGCGGTCAACGAAGTCGCGTCGTGGAGTTTTGTGCCTCGCCCGAACCGGGCACAGCCAGGAAGATTGGAGCATTCCTCTGTAGCGGCTTTTCGCTTTCCGGACTGGCGTCCGTGCTTGAGTTGTTTCAGTCAGCCAATGCGCTGGCACACGCGAACTATGCCGGCAATGGACATGCCGAATACGATGTTTCCCTGCTATCCATTACCGGCGGGCGTGTCGAAAGTTCAGCCTCCGTGTCTGTCTGGACGGACAGAGTTGAGGATCGGCATCATGCCGGAAAATTTCACGCGCTGTTCATTGCCGGCGGAGTTGCGCTGCGTCACGTGCTGCGCGATGAGCGCGTGTTACGTTGGCTGCGCCTTGAATGCTCGCGCTGCGAGGCTGTCGTTCCGATCGGGGAAGGCAGAGCGCTGCTGGAAGCGGCAGGAATCCAGTGGGCTGGCAGCGCGTTAGATTGCGTGATCCGAACAAACGCTCGGGACTGTCTTATCGAAAACGAGTTCGCGGACACGAACGCTGCCCCCCTGCGAGAGGCACTCTTGCTGATCGAACTGGACCTCGGAAGCGATCTTGCACGCGAGGTGGCAAGCCAGGTCATGCCGCGTTACCCGCGGACCGGTCCTACCGCGGCGATCCGCACGAATGTCTCAGGCCGGGTGAGCCTGCGCATCCAGGCATCCGTACATTGGTTGGAAGCCAATGGTGATCGCCAGGTGACGATAGAAGACGCGGCACAGGTCGCCGCAATGAGCGAGCGCAATTTTTTGCGTCGCTTCAAGATCGAAATGGGCATCACTCCCTCGGACTACCTGCTCCATATGCGGATCAATATGAGTTGTCGCTTGCTGGTCGAAACCGACCTACCCGTCGACAAGATTGCGCGACGATGCGGGCTTGGCACTGGCGGACGGCTCGCGAAACTGTTCCGCAAACATCTCTCCACGACACCGACGGAGTATCGGACCAGACGCGGTCATACGGTTGGGTAGCATCCCTTTTGCCGGAATACTGCGGCAGATGGGGCCCGCCAGCATAAATGCCGGTTCGGCGCCGGTCTGTGCCGTGCAACGCGAAACGGGAGATTCCCCCGTCGTTTGCGGAAATGAAGACACTCGCGAATGCCAGGAGAGTGGCGGAAATCAGGTAGATATTGACGTACCGGTTTCGAGGATTTTCGCTTATCTATGCGTTGTGGTTGAAATCGGGACCCTCGTTTTGTGAGTCCCATTGGGGGCGCCTGACGGAGCGTTTCCGTGTGCTTGCGGGTGAAAGCTGCCTGGGCGCCATGGATCCGATGCGACTGGTCAATCCTGCACTATGCCGGTACAGCGGGCCGCATCAAGATGCCCCCTTTCGACAATCCACAAGTCGCACCGACTATCAACGTCTGCCATGATAATTGCAATCCTCGAGCCAGATATTGGCGAACTTGACCATACCCTTCAAATACTTTCTTCCGTTGGGCACCTATGTTTCGGGACGAGGAGTGATGAAGGGCTGCGGCGCTTGCTTGAAGACGTTTCAATTGACCTCTTCCTGCTTGATTGGAGTGAACCGGACCGCAAACGATATGAAACACTGCGATATCTCGCCCGACGCGAATTCGTCGGGCCTATCGTCTTGCTCACTTCGGCTCAGACCGCGTGCGGTGTAATTAACTCAGGTCCGGAATGCGGAGCGGACGTCCACGTGAACAAGCCGCTCTCCGTAGGAGCGTCTCTCGCTCCCTTGCATGCGCTGAGCAGCGGTCCGTGCTACGCGATGCGTGCTTCGAGCAGTCAAATGATGTGATTCCGTGCAGCACGGCGCGTTCGTCTAGAAGTGCCGTGACGGCTATGGAAGGTCGCTTGCCAGGAGATCACCAGTCCATGTTGGCGAGTCCAGGTCGAACTCCCGCCATGAGCTACCGGCCGACTCAAACACCCCACCCCTAATTCCCTGTCCGATCGCGGTTCTCACAAGTGCTTCACTTGACAACCGACGACTCCTCGCCAGTTTGACTCTCGGTATCTCGAAGGCGACTACCATCGCTTCCGAGTCCATGCGAGAGAGCAAGACGTAGAGATCTCTCGAATAGTGAGCCACATAGACTGAACCGTCGAATTCATTTTCGGGAATACGGAAGCTGAAGGAAGAGTTTTTGCCGGAAGTTTCCATTGCGTTCGGTCTCCCCGGTATCGAGCAACTTTCGGGGAAAGGGGTTGATCAAACATCATTTCTTACGTACACGCTTCAATCGGGTCCGAGATTTGGTATGGTATGCCGCCCAGAGACGCGTGATAGCGCCTAGTCAAAGCCTCCTGCCATGCGTGCCTCTAATACCTGACCGACGTTAAATATCTAACACAGCTTGAACCGACAAGAGTGTAATATTAATCAGCATCTTGTCCTCGACGTCGAGAACGTTTGCGTGTCCGCGCAAGAGTTCCGCCATCGAGTCGCCGACCTGTCGAATCTCCAGGTCTGTTGGTCTAGCGATCGGCCATACGTGCATCAGATACGCAAGTGGAATCACATTACGCTCCGTACACCAACGCTCAAAGAGTGCCGCGCAAGAGACCTCTACAGCGCTGAATTTATCGAACTGCGCGTCGCGTGCGGCTTCAGGACACGCGCCTGCACCCGATCGCGAGTCATGGTTGGCTATTTTCGCGATATCGATTGAATGGCTCATATCGTAGAGCTTGTAGTCATGAGTGATCGCTTAACGATCGCTTTCCAACGGGAACGCACCGTCCAGGAATTGGCATCTTAAACACGCCTTTGTACCGATCGGTCGTCACGCGCTGCGGACTCATTGTGCTATAAGTACTCCGCAACATTAAAGTCAACACAATTGCGCTGCCTCCTGTCTGTGACAGGCAATCCCGCAATACGCCAATCGATGTTGAGATCTGCGTCATCCCAGCAAATCGTGCGCTCCGAATCAGCCAGACGCGCCGAGGATGCCTTTGAAAGCACCTCCGCGACGTCTGATCGAACGATGTACCCATGCGCGAATCCTGGCGGTATCCAGAGCTGGCGACAGTTTGATGCTGACAGGGACTCGCCCGTCCATCGCCCAAAAGCAACTGACGTCCGACGCAGATCGAGAGCCACGGCGTATATTTCGCCGGAGAGCACTCTCAAAACAACGCCGCGCGGATTTTGAACCTGGTAGGTCAGTCCGATCAACGCATTATGGGGGCAAACAGCCTGCTCATCATGAGTGAAAAGATACCCGTAGGAGACGTTCGCATTGAACCAGTCCTGATCAAAGCTTCTAAAGAACGCGCCTGTTGATCGGGCTTCAATCTGGGGCTCGAATACTTTAACGTCACGAAGGCCAGTATTCCCAAGGCGAAAGGACATCCTTTTTCTCTGTGTGTTCCTGATGGTCTTCTACGATTCCAACTTTTCCGATTCTTCTCTGACTATGCCATGAAATCCACCGAGGCACGTGATTCATACCAGCCAATACGTTATCCGTTTCCGCCAAAACTATGCAGTTTCGTCATGCACATCGCATGGCACACTGTTGTGCAGACAGTAGATATTCCAGCGAGATAGCACCCGTTGCAATGCATGTGGTTTAAACCGCCAATATATTGGTCTGATCGGCCAAGCATCCGTCGAATTTAATAGCCCATGTATGATGCATCGCGATGAAAATTAAGTCATCGTCACAGGTTATATCAATTTCAAGCACCTGATAACAGTAGAGGGATGAAGATGGGCGACATCGGTGCCGGGGGTGCTGAGAGGGGAAATGTCGTTTCTGGCGCGAGAGGGCCGAAATCCGGAGCCACGAGAAGCATCGGCGTGCTGCTCTACAGAGGCTTTTCCCTACTCTCGATCGGAGTCGTTCCTGAGATCTTTCAGCTCGCCAATGAAATCGCGAAGCAACAATGCAATGGCGGATTACTCTATGACGTCAAGCTATATTCCGCACAGGGTGGCGATGTTGAGTGCTCGTCCTCTGTCAACGTGTGGACACAGGAATGCGACACGACGAAAAGTGTGGGCTTTGATGCACTGTTTATCGCGGACGGCAGCGACTTGACCGAAGTGACGCGCGACGAGCGTGTTCGACAATGGCTTCGGGTCACCATTCCGACAACGAAAATCGTTTCCGGAATTGGAAAGGCGGCGGATCTGACCGACATGATGCAGCTCCGTCCCGACTCGTACCACAGCGGTCTGCTTCAACTCGATTCTGATGCGTCTCCCACAAAAATTCCGACCAGCCGGGGAAATCGCTATGAACCGACCAAGACGGCTCTTGCGCTTATCGGATGGGATCTCGGTCCGGAAGCAGTGAGAGACATCTCGCGCAAGCTCTCTGGAAATGGTTTTGCAACGCTTACCCCTCTAATAGCTGACGCGCGAGCTGACACTGCAATTGAGAAGGTCCGTGCATCCGCTCGCTGGCTTAAGGAGAACTGCAATCGGCCGATATCTGTAAGCGACGCGGTCAACATCTCGGCTATGAGCGAGCGCAATTTCCTTCGATGCTTCAAGCAGGAGATAGGCGTCACGCCTTCCGAGTACCTGCTGCAGGCACGACTTGATCTGACCTCGCGCATGCTGGCAGAGACCGATTTCTCAATCGACAGAATCGCGAAAAGTTGCGGCTGGACAAACGGGGATCGTCTCGCAAAGATCTTCCGGCGGCGATTCTCCCTGACACCTTCTGAGTTTCGGCAACGTGAACGACGCAATTCGTAATGCGAGTAGAAGGTGCGTCTACAACGAATGACGCTCAAGGTTCCCCTTCACCCCCCCCGGGGGTAAGATCAGTTCGTCGCACCATAGAGGAAGATCTTGAGGATTCTTCTTTCCCTGCGCGCGTCTCCTCGCGCGGATGCTTGCTTCGAGCACCCTGCTTCTGCCCAGATCGGATCATTCTCTGGAAATTCAGGCTGTTCGTGCGCCATGCATCGATTTCGCCCAAATGACGGCTCTGCTGCATGGGCAAGTGACAGCAGCTATTTCTTGAGTGGATGCGTATCCCCCACTACGGGGAAAAACGCGTTCCACACCGCTCGTACGCCCTGTGCGGCGGCAGCCTGCGCGTCCATGTGCTCGCTGTCGGCCGAGTCCCCCGGATCCGCACTCAGACCACGCCAGTGCGTGAACGGAACCACGGGTTGCTCCGTCCAATGTCCGTCGATAAAGCGGGAGAATGCCGTATCTCCGGTCGTGAGCCTGACTTCGTACCAGCCCTCACGGGCCGGCGCATAGTCGTCCAATGGGAACCATCCTATGGTATCGATTTCCATTTGTGCCCCAGATTCGAAGCCATTACGCATGCATGACAGCACGCGGCGTACCTGTTTCCTCCAACGACACGCAGCATGCTGTGGCCGCGAATACCATCATGATAGAACCCTGCGGACTGCGTAATCACCGGCATGATGATAACCATGCCATCCGCGATGATGCCCCTCCTCTCGCGCAACTCCCCTGATGTTGTCTCTGGTTGCGATGACTTCACGCGTCGCGAGATTCGCAGCGGTCAGCATAGCGACCCGGGCACTAACCTTCAGTTTGCGCATAGACTGTTGAAGATGCATTTCGCAGAACCACACGCGGGCGCTATGATTGGCCAGTCATAGTCCGAAGGGAAAGGGAGTTCATCGTAATGTTGAGCTTACGTATACATTTCTGGTCGATCGCGGCAACCCTGATAGCGTTTGTGGCGTCACTCTGGATCAATCAGGAGGTGTTTGCGCATACGTCGTTTGTACGGGGCATCAACTGGATATTCCTTCCTTCCGGCATACGGCTTTTGAGCACGCTACTGGTTGGTGCCGACGGTTTCCTTGGCTTGCTGCTTGCTGGTCTGTTAACGGATTTTCTTTACTGGTTCCCGCATGACCCTGTGAGAGCGATCGCTGGCGCGATACTTGGGTCAGCGGCTCCGTATCTGGTCTACAGGTTCGCGAGAGAGTATTACGGCTTGCGCGCATCGTTGACGAATCTCACGCCGACCCGGCTTCTTGTGCTCGCCGTCGCGTATTCGGTCGCGAATCCGCTGTTACATCACCTCTGGTTTGCGTTGACCGGTGCGACGGAGCATTTCTCCGAAAGCCTGTTCAGCATGTTTGTGGGCGACCTCGCCGGCACGCTAATCATGCTGTATGCGATGAAGGGATTGCTGGCTTTGCTCCCGAAACGGCCAGGCGATTCCCGCCTCACGAACGGGATGTTCAGCATTCACGTTGCACTAACGAATGCATATAACAATCAGGCTCCACGCTAGCGTGACGAAGGGGTTGCGATGAGGCGCAATCGCAGCCCGTCTCGTGGCGCTATGTACGATTGTCGCCATCGTGCGTCTCGACGTGGTGTTGCACCCAGGCTGCAGTGTCGCGATTCGCGACGACCGCTAGGCGCACTCAATGCTGGGCGGCCTGCCCCGACTCACGCCCTCAATCCCGCAAGTGTGAGAGCCTTCACCTTTTCCTGTTTCGCTGCGATCACGTCGACCAGTTCGCGCAGCCGCGCAAATTTGCCGCTGGCTTCCGGCTGCCACGCCGCGTCGCCAAGCCACTGGGACGGATGGTTGCAGATCTGCTTGAACCGCATCAGGTAGCTTAATACGGTCCTCTTGCGTTCAATGCCCTCGGTACCATCGAGCGCCGCAGCCAGGTCCTTGACCGCGCGTTCGTACAGGGCGGCCTGGATCGGGCTACCGCGCGAGCGGTTTAGTCCGCCGGCCAGAAACAGACCTTAGCTCTGCCTGCCTGACCGTCAGCTTTGGTAGCGTTCGCGGCCTTTCGACCCGAGGCCGCAAACAGTTACTCCGCCGCCTGGCGGCGAACGAGCGCGCAGGTAGCGTCCCGTTTCGTGCCACTAGGCCTGACCGGTCGGCCGGGAATCTGGACGAGCACTTGTGGGCGCGGGTCGCAGTACCAGTACCATCGTCCCCGAAATCGCGCCGGGCTTGACATGGCAGTTCGGCAATTCAATGCGAGCGGTCGACCATTCACGAGCGACCGCCGTGAGCGTCCCCACTTCAGCTTCTATTAGCAAATTCCGCGATGCTGGCATCGTATCGACCACCCTTGCCGCCGAGCGCAACGGTCGCGCGTTTTGCACTGTCAAGTAAGGCCGCAACGGCCGCGTCGATGGTCGAAGGAGTACCAAATCTCTCTTTCGGTCCCGACAGCGTGAGCGCACCCACCAACTCGCCAGTCGAGTCGAACACGGGGACGGACGTCGAAGCGGTTTCGGGATCGCGTTCACCAAAAGACGCCGCCCAAAGAGCGTCCCGCACTTCGCTCCAGCGAGGATCCTGTGCCTCAGTGAAAGCGAGCAGCACCTTGCCGGAGGCACCTTTGTCGATCGGAAACTCTTCGCCGACGCGAATTGACACACGCACGCTCCTCGTCGGCTCGACACGATAGAGCACCAGTCGATGATCGCCCTGCCGCACATAGAACGACGCCGTTTCCCCCAGGTCGCGGCTCAATTGCTGAAGCAACGGCTCGATCACGGGACCGACCTGGAAGGATCGCTGATAGAGCGCGGCGAGCCGTAGTGGCTGGTGGCCGACGCCGTACTGCCCGTCACTCATTTTTCGGATGAAGCCTCCATGCTCCAGCGCGCCCAGCAGGCGCAAGGCCGTGCTTTTGTACAACCCCGTGCGCCGCGAGAGTTCGGTAAGCGTCAACTGGTCGTCGGTCGGCCCGAACGCGTTGAGGATGGCGAACGCACGGTCGAGCACAGCTACGCCGCTGGAACTGTCATTGGCAGTGTCGGATGGCTCAGGCGTTGAAAGGGCATCAGCGGTCACGGCGTGTTTGGTCGTCTTGATCATAAGTGGCATCGTATCGTTCTATCTGACAGAACTCAAGTTCTATTTCCGTGGGTTTACCCCGCTTTCGCGGGTGTTCGGATGCGCCTATAGTTCTTTCTAACGAAACATTGGTCTGCCTGACAGAACTAAGGAGCCGAATATGAGCACTTCAAGTCCGAAGGTGCTGATCAGCGAGGTCGGGCCGCGCGACGGTCTACAAAGCATCAAGAGCGTCATGCCCACTGCTGCGAAGCTGCGATGGATTTCCTCACTCGCGGCCGCGGGAATCAAGGAAATCGAAGTGGGATCGTTCGTGCCGGCGAAGTTGCTGCCGCAGATGGCTGACATCCGCGAAGTCGTGGTGCATGCCCTCTCAATCCCGGATCTGCACGTCGCGGTTCTCGCACCAAATCTTCGTGGAAGCCAGAGCGCCTTCGAAGCGGGTGTGCATAAGGTGACGCTTCCCGTTTCGGTGACCAACGAACATTCGCTGGCCAATATCCGGAAAACCACCGAGCAGATGATCGAAGAAGTCCGCAATATCGTCGCGCTTCGCAACGAACAGTTTCCGGGGGTGCAAATCGAGGCAGGCGTTTCCGTTGCCTTCGGCTGCACGATTGCGGGCACCGTGAGCGACGATCAAACGATGCGCATGTGCCAGGCAATGGCCGAGAGCGGCGTCGACGAAATTGGCCTCTCCGATACCAGCGGCTATGCGAATCCGGCACAGGTTCGCCGGCTGTTCCGTCGGTTGCAATCGGAATTCGGCGGGAAGGCTGGCGGCGCACATTTCCATAACACGCGCGGACAGGGTTTAGCGAACGTCGTCGCCGCGCTCGAGGTCGGTGTGACGACAATTGATTCGAGTCAGGCCGGCCTGGGCGGCTGTCCTTATGCGCCAGGCGCGACCGGCAACATCGTGACCGAGGATCTGGCGTTTCTGCTCGAAGCGATGGGCTACGACACCGGTGTGGACATCGACAGGCTCATTGCCGCGCGCGCCATTCTCGCGGAGGCACTGCCTGGCGAAGCGTTATATGGACACGTGCAGGACGCGGGTCTTCCAAAGGGATTCGCGTATGCGGATGGCCGCGCGCCCAGCGCGCCGCAACCGGAAGGCTGCCTGATTGGAGTAGCGCAATGAGCGACGTGCAAGCAAACCAGAATCTGCCGTATGGCGGCGTACGCGTCGTCGAGATGACGCACATGGTGATGGGGCCGACATGCGGCATGGTGCTGGCGGACCTGGGCGCGGAAGTGATCAAGGTCGAGCCTATATCCGGCGACAGCACACGTGTTTTGCGCGGTTCCGGCGCGGGCTTCTTCAGCACGTTCAACCGCAACAAGAAGAGTATCGCGGTCGACGTAAAAGATCCGCGCGGCGTCGAAATCGTGCACAAGCTTCTTGGTGGTGCAGACGTTTTCAGCGAAAATTTCAAGAGCGGCACGATGGATAAGCTCGGCCTCGGTTACGCCGCGCTGTCCAGGCTCAATCCGCGTCTTGTCTACGTGTCGCATAAGGGCTTTCTGCCCGGCCCGTACGATCATCGCACCGCGCTCGACGAGGTCGTGCAGATGATGGGCGGCCTCGCTTATATGACCGGACCCGACGGCAGACCGTTGCGAGCAGGGACGAGTGTCAACGACATCATGGGTGGAATGTTCGGCGCGATCGGTGCGATGGCAGCGCTGGCTCAACGCGTACGCACGGGGCGTGGTCAGGAAGTACAGAGCGCGCTGTTCGAGAACAATGTATTTCTCGTCGCCCAGCACATGATGCAGTACGCGGTGACCGGTAAGGCCGCGGCACCGATGCCGAGCCGCATTTCAGCATGGGCGGTCTATGACGTGTTCTCGGTCAAAAACGGCGAGCAGATCTTCCTCGCGGTTGTCTCGGATACGCAATGGCACCTGTTTTGCGACGCTTTCGGGCTTGCAGAACTCAAGGCTGATGAGCGGATCGCTTCCAACAATCAGCGTGTGCAGGCCCGTGAATGGTTGTTGCCGCAGCTTCGAAAACATATGGAAGCGTTCTCGGCTGCCGAGATCAGCGCAATCTTCGAGCGCTGCGGACTGCCGTATGCGCCGATCACGAAACCGCAGGATCTGTTCGATGATCCGCACCTGCTCGCTACCGGCGGACTCGCCGAGGTGACTTTGCCGCCCGACGCAAGCGGCGCAGGGCAGGCTATTGCGACGCGGACTGCGCTGCTGCCCTTGACGCTTGGCGGTGAGCGCCTGCACCTGCGTGCGGCGCCGCCTTCGCTGGGTCAGGATACCCAGGCGCTGCTGACGGGTCTCGGATACACGCCGGAGGATCTCAGGCAGTTGACCGAGGCCGGGATCGTCAAGTGTCAGGACGCTCAGCCTGGCGATGCGTCGAACCCATCGGCGAACGAACTCGCCAGCGCCTGACGTTGCAACACCCACAAAGAATCACCGAGCCGCAGAGGCCACTGAGCCTTCTGCGCGCCTTGATTCGTCTGGAGACGAGACATGACATCCATTTCATCGAACACCACGACAGACAGCGTGGTGGGTTCCACCGTCGAGCAGTCTGCGGTTAGAAAAGCCGCGTGGCGGTTCATTCCGCTACTCGCGCTTGCGTATTTCTTCAATTATCTTGATCGCACCAGCGTCGGTTTCGCGGCGTTGACGATGAATCACGATCTAGGCTTGAGCGCCACCCAATTCGGCTGGGGTGCGGGCATCATGTTCGCCGGGTACTGTGTGTTCGAGGTTCCGAGCAACCTGGCGCTATACCGCTTCGGCGCGCGACGCTGGCTTGCCCGCATCATGATCACGTGGGGCTTTTTCGCAGCGGCAACCGCGCTCGCCGTGGGGCCAAAGAGCTTCTACGTGATCCGGCTGCTGCTCGGTATCGGTGAGGCCGGCTTCTTTCCGGGTGTGATCTTTTTTCTCGCGGTCTGGTTTCCGGCTAGCTATCGCACTCGCGTGCTCGCATGGTTCACCGTCTCCACGCCGCTGTCGTCGCTCGTCGGTGGTCCGCTGTCCGCGGGACTGCTCCATATGGACGGTGTCGTGGGACTGGCGGGCTGGCGGTGGATGTTCATCGTTCAAGGACTGCCCGCGTGTGTCCTCGGTTTTCTGGTACTGAAAATGTTGGCGGATAAACCCGCCGATGCGAAGTGGTTGTCCCAGGAGGAACGGCAAGCTCTTCAAGGCGCGTTCGATCGGGAAGGCGCGTCCGGTCAGAAAAAGAAAAATTTCGTCGCAGCGTTGAAGGACGTACGCACCTACATCCTTGCGATGATCTCCTTCGGCTTCACGATGGGCTCTTACGGCATCGGTATCTGGCTGCCTCAGATGCTGAGGGCTCACGGGATGAGCGTGACGCAGACCGGCTGGATGTCGGCCGTGCCTTATTTCTTTGCCACGATCGCGTTGCTGTGGTGGGCAAAGCGGGTCGATCGTCGCGGCGGCCCGATCGCCAATCTCGCCGCAGGGCTTTTGATTGGTGCGATTGCGCTGGGTGTCTCGACGTATTTCCATCAACTGGTTCCGGCCATGACCGGCATTACGCTGGCGTTGATCGGCACGATTGCGGGCCGCACGATCTTCTATACACTCCCGGCCCGGTTCCTTTCCGGACAGGCGGCTGCGGGTGGCCTCGCCTTCATTAACTCAATTGGTGCGCTCGGCGGATTTGCGGGACCGTACCTGGTGGGCTATCTGAAGGACAGTTTCGGTACGTTCTCGGCCGGCATGATTGGTCTTTCGATCGTGCTAGGCATCACGACTTTGCTGACCTTGTCGCTTTATGCCTTTGGCCGCGGGGAACAGGAATGAACAAATGCCCTTCGCCGCGGCGCCGGCAGCTGATTGGCGCTGCCGCAGCATCATTGATTTTCCCCGCTGTCACTCTGCGTCAGGCATTTGCAAAAGAGGAAACGCACCCCGTGGGTACAACCAGCAACTATCTTTCCGTTCGGGCTGACTGGCTCGCTTCCGGCACCGAAGCGGCGCTTGAGCCCGACCTGCCGATCGTCGACTCGCATCATCACTTTTATGATCGTCCGGGCTGGACCTATCTTCTCGATGAGTATCTTCAGGACGCGCAAACGGGCCATAACATCACCGCGTCGGTGTTCATGCAGGGGCTGACACGATATCGCCCATCTGGTCCTGAGTCGCTGCGCCCGGTCGGAGAAATCGAGTATGTTGCTGGCGTCACGGCGCCTTTGCAAAAAAGCAAGCCGGAGGTTGCGAAGGGTATGGTCGGCTATGCAGATCTTCGCAGGGGAGCGGCGGTTCGCGATGTTCTCGAAGCAGAACTGCATGCCGGAGATGGTCGGTTCCGTGGCGTTCGACATCTCGTTACCTGGGATGCTGACCAGACGCTCGTCAATCCATTGTCGGCGGCGCCTCGAGGGCTGCTGCTCGACTCCGGCTACCGGGCAGGCGTCGCACAACTGGCTCCGCTGGGCCTGTCGTACGACGCATGGCTATTCTTCCCGCAGTTGCCGGAGCTGTTCGACCTGGCGAAGGCCTATCCTGATACGCCTTTCATCATCAACCATTGCGGAGGCGTGGTCCGGATTGCCAGCTATGCAAATCAGCGCGCAGAAGTGTTTGATGCCTGGTCCCGCTCGATGCGTACGCTAGCCCAGTTGCCGAATGTCTATGTGAAGGTGGGCGGCCTCGGCATGCGCATTAATGGCTTCGAGTTTGAAAAGGGCGAACGTCCGCCGTCCTCGGACGATTTGGCCAAAGCATGGGAGCCATGGATGTACACATGTATCGAGGCGTTCGGTGCGGAGCGCTGCATGTTCGAGAGCAACTTCCCGGTGGACAAGGGTTCCTATCCATTCAGCAACGGTTGGAACGCCTTCAAGAAGTTGACTGCGCACGCTAGCGCTGGCGAACGCGAGGCTTTATTCGGCGGGACCGCGCGCAAGGTTTATCGCCTTACGTGAGCGCGTCGCATGGAGCGGCGGCAGGCGGCAAGCCTGGAATGACCGCTGTCCTTCCGACAGCTGCCTTCGGGCAATCCGTTGCGTATGACCGGATGGGGTCGGCTGCTGCCGAACGTCTGGACTTCGTCAAACGCTGAACTCCTATACCTTTTCCCAAATTCGGCGTAAGCCGCCGACGAACGACCCTGGCGAAGTGTGCCCACACGTCGTCAACGCTTACGTCGGGGGCAACAGATCAGAAAACCGCATCCGTTG
>NZ_JBMIQH010000046.1:0-57088 GCF_056155635.1 Paraburkholderia sp. BR10141
CCCCTCCAGATCCCTGGGATGGCGAATCGACGATTCGCGCAGCCGCTGCAGGCCCGCGTGGCGAAACCGCCGTGTCATCGGCAGCGCGAGCGCCGTGATCGGCGCGCCGGCCGCCACAGCCATGAGATAGGACGTCGGCGCCATTTCGCAGATGTCGTAAGGCTGGCTGCGTGCCATGCTGCGATAGGCGTCGGGCATGCGCTTGATCTCGATGAAGTCGAGTTCGACGCCTTCCGCCTGCACCGCGCCGCTGCGCAAATCCTCGACCTGGCCGTGACGGCCAAGCACGATCGACAGTTTTTCAGTCATGTTGACGTTCCCGTGTTGCTTCGTCAGGTTGCACGGCGTTCACACGCGGCCCGCGAGTTGACGGCCCTTGTCCAGCGCGCCGAAATCGCGCTTCGGGAACGTCATGAGGAAGCGGTAGCCCTCCTCGATCACGCGCGACACGTTGCCCTCGTTCACGTGCGGATGGCCAACCGGAATGTTGTAGGCGCGGCCAATCTCGCGCACGTGCGCCATCAGGCGCAGCAACTCGGGGTTGTCGTAGTCGCGCGGGCAGCCCAGTTCCTGGGTGAGATCGCCCTCGCCGATCAGCAGCACGCCGATGCCCGGCACGCGCTTGACCATCTCCTCGAGGTTCTCGATGGCGGCGACGTCTTCGATCATCAGCGTGACGAGAATCTCGCCTTCGGGCGCGAGCGGCCAGACGTCGGCCTTGCGGTAATACTCCTGCTGCGACAGACCCCAGTAGCGCGCCGCCGGCATGGGCGCGTCGCCGCGCAGGCCGGCCGGTTCGTAAAGCGGCTGGTTCGGCAGGCGCGGATAACGGCACGCCGCCACCGCGTTGTACGCCTGCTCGGGCGTGCTGATGCGCGGCCAGACGATGCCGTATGCGCCGAGGTCCAGGGCCTGCTTCGCGAACCACTGGTTCATCTCGCTGCCGCTGGGCGGAATGCGCACGATGGGTGTCATCTGGCAGGCAACCGTGCCCGCTCGCACGATGCGCTCGCGCAGCAGCAAAAACTGCATGGCGTTGCGCAATGCGGCGATGTCCCAGGGCGTGTGCTCCATTTCGAACACAACGCCGTCGTTCGACGACTGCGCAAAGCTGACCGCGTTTTCGATTTCGGCCTGAATAAAGGAAGTAAAAGCAATGCCGCGTCCGGTTTCGAGAGCGCGGATCACACCGTTGAGTCGTTCAGCCATGTCGTTCACTCCTCCGCGCTCAGAGCATCGCGCCGCAGAATGCGTCACCCGCATTCGCCGGCAACTGTTTTTCGGTCCAGGTCTTGCTGCCGTCGGTCGTGAAGAACACCTGGCCGCCGCGCGTCACGGTAATCACGCCGTCAGCGTCGCTCACGTGGGTGCCGAAGCCCATCATCGTGCTGCGCGGTTCGACCTGGGCATCGGCGCGCGCCCACGTGGCGCCCAGGTCCTCGCTCACATAGAGCGCGCCCGCGGCGCTGCGCGACGAGATGCTGAAGCACGCATACATCTTCTTCGGCTGACCGTGCACGAAGCGGCAGTCGCGGGCGTACTGGAACGGCGCGAACTTGCCGACTTCCAGATCGCGGAAGGTCTTGCCCAGGTCATGGCTTTCGAACACGCCGAGCCGGCAGACGTAGAACAGCGAATCCGGCGAGGCGGTGGTCGTGCAAACCGAATGCGCGTCGAACATGCCTTCGGTATCGTCGTCGGTTTCGATCTTGCTCTTCAGGTGCGGCTTGTCCGCGAGCGCCACGAGGCCATCAGCCACACCGCGCCAGCTTTCGCCGCCGTCTTCGCTCACGAGAAAGCCGTTGATTTCGGCCACCGCGTACATGATCTGCGCATTGGTGGGATGAAACGCAATGCGCATGACGCGCGAATTGCCGAAGCGGATTTCGAAGCGCTCCGGGTGGTGCGCATTGCACTTGCGCCACGTGTCGCCGCCATCGTCGCTCCGGTACACGCCGACCGGCCCCGTCCCCGCGAACAGCACATCGGGTTTTTGCGGATGCACGACGACGGTCCAGAACTGCACGTTCTCGCCGGTCACGTTCAGCTGCTGCCACGTGTCGCCGCCGTCGGTCGAGCGGTACACGCCCTTGCGCGCAGCCACGTAGACCACGTTCTCGCGGCTCGGATGCGGCGTGATGGCCTGCACCGACGCATCGGCGGGAATATCGCTCACCTGCTGCCACTCACCGCCGGGTTCGAGCTTGAACAGCGTTCCAATGGCTTCGGGCCGCGTCGTCGCCGTCCCGACCAACATTACCTTGCGCATAAAGCCTCCATCGTTATCGTGCCGGCGCGCCGCTCACCGTGTTCGGCTGCACTTTGCACCGGCCATGCGTCGATTCATCCGGACTCGTGTCACGTCTGTTCTCAACTGACGGAAGGCAGTGTAGGGCGACGCGGCTACGCGTTGTCATTCGAAATGCGCCGCCGTCATAGATTTTTGCTGAGCCCTTTTCGAACGGTCGTATCGAATCTGCTTTGGGAGACTTGCGAAGAACTTATCGGGTGCGATGCCTGCCAACCCGCGTGCAAGCTCGTTGCGCACACCACCTTTTCCAGTGCGAGCCTTATGCCATGGGCCTTTCAGCCCGCGCGCACCGGCCCACGCACAGGCGCTTCGCTTCGTTTATCCCCCTCCTTCGCCGCGGCGACGATTTTTGGCCTCGAACCGCCCTATTCATGATCGAAAACAACGGCCGATAAGCAGCGGACAGCGGGACAACCCAATCAAAAAACGACGGAGACCACGAGTGCACACCGAAACATCGACCCGACCCAACCAGCAGGGAGAAGCCGCTCTCCCGCCCGGAAAACTGCTCGTTTCCACCACCGACACGCGCGGCGTGATCACCTACTGTAACGACGCATTTATCGAAGCCAGCGGCCTTTCCCGCGAAGCCCTGATCGGGCAGCCTCATAACGTCGTGCGCCACCCCGAGATGCCCGCCGAGGTGTATCGCGACATGTGGGCCACGCTGAAAAAGCGTGAACCGTGGGTCGGCGTGCTGAAGAACCGCTTCAGCCATGGACGGCATTGCTGGGTGCAGACCGGCGTCACGCCCATCGTCGAAGGGCAGCACGTCGTCGCGTACCGGGCCGTCCACACCGCCGCTTCGCGCGATCAGATTCGCGCGGCCGAGGCGCTGTATGCGACTTTGCTCGCGGAGCAAAGAGCTGGCCGGCAGGCGCACCATCTGCAGGCGGGCGCAATCGTGCGCAAGGACATGGCGGGCCGGCTTGCGCGCTTCGTGCATCCCACCATGAAGACGCAGACCTACCTGCTCACGAGCGGTCTCGCGGCGGCCGGCATGGTCGCGGGCGTCCTGATCGACGGCGGCGCTGCGATCACCCCCGTACGCACGGCGATCGGCCTCGCCGCATGCGTGGCGTTCGGCGTGCTGGCCGAATATCGCATGCGCTTCATGTTCATCTATCCGCTGCGCCGGCTGCTGGGCGCGGCCACGCGGCTCGCCATGGGCGATCTCACACAGAAGGTCGAGAACACGTGGAAGCCCACCGGCGTGGTCGGCAAGCTCGAACAGTCGGTCAACCAGGTCAGCCTGAACATGCGCGCCATCGTCGGCGACGCGCGCGACCAGATGGCGAGAATGAGCGCCGCCACGGCGACGGTGTCCGAAGGCAGCCAGACGCTCTCGGCGCGAGCCGAATCGCAGGCGGCGAGCCTCGAGCAGTCGGCGGCCTCGATGCAGCATATTGCGGCCAACGTGCGGCAGACCGCCGATGCGGCGCGTCAGGCCGCCACCAGTGCGGGCCAGGCGCGCGCAATTACCGAAGACAGCGGCCGCGCCGTGGAAGCCATGACGGTGACGATGCAGGGCATTACAGAGGCCTCCCGCAAGATCGGCGAGATCATTCAGGTAATCGAAGGAATTTCCTTCCAGACCAATATTCTCGCGCTCAACGCGGCCGTGGAAGCGGCGCGCGCAGGCGAGCACGGACGCGGTTTCGCCGTGGTGGCGAGCGAGGTGCGCAATCTCGCCGGCCGCGCGGCGATGGCCGCCAAGGAAATCGCGGGTCTGATCGTCGACTCGACGCAGAAGGTTCAGGAAGGCTGCCAGCTCACCGAAACCGCCCGGGAAAAAATGCAGCAGGCGGTTCAGGCCGTGCGCGACGTGAACGTGCTGATCGACGAAATCAATACCGCGAGCGGCGAACAAAGCGCCGGCATCGCCGAGATCAAGCAGGCTCTGGATCATATCGAAGCGCTCACGCAACAAGACAGCGCACTCGTGAATCATTTTTCGATTTCGGCGCATACGCTGGGCAGGAATGCGCAGACCGTGATCGAAACGGTGGGTGCGTTCAGGATTTGACTAGCCGAACGGCACTAAAGCGGAGGCGCTGCCTCCGCTCTCACACCAAATAAAAAAACGGCGCGGCAGTGCAATTCGCACCGCCGCGCCGATCAGTCCAGCGCTGTTGCTAAATCCAGCTCAGTGTGCCGCGCTCACCTGCGTAGCTGGTTCCGAATGACGCGCACGCTGCGAAACCAGGATCGCAAGCGCCGCGAGCACCGCCGGTACGGCGAGCATGGCGAGAATCGCAGCGAATTCCCAGCCGAGACCCAGCAGCGCACCGCCGATGGCCGAGCCGAAGATGCTGCCAAAGCGGCCCATGCCCAACATCCAGCTCACACCCGTTGCACGCGCGACCGTCGGATAACGGCCCGGTGCGTAGGCGTTCAGGCCCGTTTGCGCACCGCTCATGCAGAAGCCCGCGGCAAACACCAGCAGCGCGAGCGACGAGGAAAGCGCCCCCACACCGGCCAGCGCCAGCACGCAGATGCCGCCGCCGACATACGCCGCGCTGATCACGCGCGCGGGGCGCACCTTGTCCATGATCCAGCCCACCAGCACGGCGCCGATCGTGCCGCCGATCTGGAACATGGCCGTGACGTTCGCCGCCACCGTGATGGAGAGGCCCGCGTCCTTGATCAGCGTGGGCAGCCAGCCGGTCAGCAGATAGATGACGAGCAGACCCATGAAATACGTGACCCACAGCGCGATGGTCATCACGCCATAGCCTTCCGAGAACAGCACGCCGATCGGCTTGCGCGTGGGCAGCGGCGGCTCCGTCGAAACGAAGTTCTCGTCGCCCGCGAAACTCGCGCCGGTCACGCGGTTCAGCGTCGCGGCAATGCGCTTGCTCGTGGCGCCCCGCACGGCGAGCAGACGCGCCGATTCCGGCAGCAGCCAGGCCTGCAGCGGCACGAGTGCGAGCGGAATGGCGCCGCCGAAAATCAGCACCGCGCGCCAGCCATGGTTCGGCACGAGCCAGCCAGCCGCGAAGCCGATCAACGCCGAGCCGAGGTTGAAGCCCGTGAACATGATCGTGATGAGCAGCGCGCGGCGGCGTTGCGGCGAGTACTCCGAGAGCAGCGTCGTGGAGTTCGGCATGGCCGCGCCAAGACCGATGCCGGTCAGCACGCGCAGCGCCGCCATCGAAACCGGCGACTGCGTGAACGCCGTGAGAATCGTGAACACGCCGAAGAGGAACACAGAGGTGATCAGCACCCACTTGCGGCCAACGCGGTCAGAAGCCGGGCCGGCGGCCAGCGCGCCAATCACGAGGCCGATGGGCGCCGCGCTCATGACGAGACCGAACTCGGGACGCGAAATGCCCCACTCGTGAATGATGGAGGGCGCGACGAAGCCCATGATGGCCACGTCCATGCCATCGGCTGTCACCGCGAGGAAGCACAGCGCCACCAGTAGCCACTGGTAGGCCGAAATGTGGCGTTCGTCGATGAACGCCTTGATATCGATTGTTTTGCTGCCAGACATCTGTCGTCTCCTGTCCGTTCTGTGGTCTGCCGCTCGCTCGTGCCCGAGTCGAATATCTACGAACTGCTATCCGTCGGGGGCACGATAGATGGCCCCACCCGCGTCTAAAAGTGCGGGTTAACCACATATTGGATACGTCCTTGCCCGTCCGCATGGGCGATTCCCGCACGCTCGCACCCGCGATACCGCCCGGGAAGCCGCGCCGCGTAAAGGCCGTGCGCATTCGGCCCGCGCTTTGCCCGACGCGGGCCGGGGCTGGAATCGAATCCAGCGTGATAAACAAAATCGATGTTCTCCGAAAGGATTCGCAAACGCGCTGGACGATCGTGCGGAATTCAGTTGCCGCTACATCGCCGGGGGCCGCTTCCATACGCGCCGCTTTTCGAGGCGGCGGCGCCGTTCGAGCCGCTGCCCTTGCCCCGCATGTGCCATGCGATTCAGTTATCGCTTCCAAAACAAAACCAGCCCCGAAGGGCTGGCCGGTTCAACGTCGAATCAAACGAGTGTGCCGGAAATTCACCCGTTAAGGCGCGGCAACACCCTGCGTAGTCGGCGTGTACGTCGCATAGAAGCTCGAGCCCGCCCAGGTATGCGTCGGCTGGTTGTACAGCGGTTCGCCCTGCGTCCAGTTCGCACCGAGGTGCCAGTCGCCGGTGCCAGTGAACTGCGCGACGGCCGGGTACGGATAAACCGGGCGGCTGGCCGTCACGTTGTTCGACGAATCGGTCTGGTACGTCATGACCGCATTCGGCGCCGTGCCCTCCTCGGCCCACGCCGTGATCTGCGAGACGAGGTCGATGTTCGGGAAGCCTTCGCCGCCGCCGCAGTGGGCCACGCCAGGCACGAGGTACAGGCGAGCGAAATCGCTCACGTTCGAAGCGCCCATCGTGTTCTGCATCGCTTCGTAGTACTGGATCGTGAAGAGCGGCGAAATGTGTTGATCCGCCCAGCCGTGCCACAGGATCAGCTTGCCGCCCGCCTTCTTGAACGCCGATAGATCGGGGTTCGTCGCGTCCACCAGCGGATGGTTGGCCTGCAGGTAGGTCGGGTAGAAGCTCGCATCCGTGTAGCCGAAGGTGTCGATGGTCGGCATGGTGGGCGAGCCCGTGAAGATCAGGTTATAAGCACCCGTCACGATCATGTAGCTGAACAGGCTCTTCACCGATACCGGCGTGGCCGTCGAATTCGTCGTGGGCACTTCCACGCCGACCCAGTTCTCCTCCGAGCCCATCTGCGGGGAGCCCGCCAGCATGCGCTCACCCGTTGTCGCGTCGACCGGTCCGCCATAGATCTTGCTCGCGGTGGCGACTTCGGCTGCGGTCAGACAGTTGCTCGTGTTCGTCGCGCCCTGCGCACACTGGATCGATGCGGGATCGAAATTGCAGGTGCGCGGATCGGCGATCAGACCATCGGGCACACCCGCCTGGCCGCCGCATGCCGCGATGACTGCCTTGTGCAGCACGAGCGCCTTGTCGGCGTACAGAACGGCGTTGCCGGCGCTGTCGCCGGTCGTGCTTTGCGACTCCACGCTCCAGCCGTGATACAGCGAGTTCTGGATCTGGAAGTGCGCAGCCGGCGCGCCCGCAATGATGCCGTTATAGTCATTCGGATAGCGTTGCGCGGCCATCAGCGCTTCGCGGCCGCCGTCCGAGCAGCCGATGAAGTACGCGTACTTCTGCGTCTGGCCGTAGTACGCCTTGATGAGCTTCTCCGCCGTGAGCGTCGTGATGTGCTGCCCGCGATAGGCGAAATCGGCCTGTTTTTGCGGGTCCGTAGTCCACGTCGTGTCGTTGCCCGAGTGGCCCATGTCGGTCGCCGCCGTCACGAAGCCGCCTTCCTGCACGAGCGGGCACGTGTAGCTGAAGCTGAACGACGACTGCTGGGTCGGGTCGCTCAGGTTGCCGCACAGGCCTCCACAGCCCAGCGCCGCAAAGCGCTGCGTCCACGTGCTCACCGGCAGTGCCACTTCGAACGTATTCGAAGGCGCGAGCGTGCCCTTTACGGTACAGAAGTTGACCGAAGCACCGTTGATGGTCGCCGTGGTCACGCTAGCCGAAGTAATCGCGCTGCCCGCGCCGCCAATATCGGTGATATCGACCGACGCCAGCTTCGAGCAATCCACCACGGGCGCCACGACTGCAAGCGGCGCTTTCGATGCATCGGCGCTACTGCTGCCACTACCGCCACTGCCGCACGCGGCCACGAGCGTGGCCGCCGCGAAGAGCGCGAACAGCGAGAGCAGCGAGGCGGCACGAGCGCGCACGCTCGTGAAAAGCCGTCGGGTTTGCAGGTTTCTCATGCTTGCCTCCTGGTGTCGTACGTCCTGGTTTTTTTCTGATTCACTTTCACGCCTCCGATTCTGTTTTTTCTGATTAGTAAGCCTAATTACTTTGGATACGTAGACCATGCGACATGAAATGTCCAATCCAATCGCGTTATTGCCCCTTCTATATTGCCCCTTCTATTTCCCTTATTGCCGTCTTGCTCGTGCCCTGCTACGGCCCGTACGCCGCGTTGCCGGCCGGCTCCATGCCGAACGCCCGCTTGGTCGCCTCGGCGCGCGCCGAACCGAGGAACGCGAGGAAATCCGCTGCCGCCTGCCGCTGCTGCGACACCGCACAGATCGCCGCGGAAAAGACCGTGACGAGTTGCGCCCCGGCCGGGAGCGGCCCGATCACTTCCACGCCCGGCACATCCTTTAGCTCGCTCAATTGCTGAAAGCCGATCTCGACCTCACCGGCCGCGATCAGGCTCGCCACCGGCACGCCCGGCCGCGCCATCACGAGGCGCGGCCTGAGCGTTTCGGCCACGCCCCAGCGCTCGACCAGCCGCAACAAATGGTCGCCGCTAGGCCCCGTCGAATAGCCGATGCGCGCCGCGCGCAGCATCGTCTCGCGCAGTGCGTCCTCGGTGCCGATATCCGGGTGCGCCGCGCCGGCGGCGACGGCCGCCGCCATGCCGGAGCGCACGACGTCCGTGCGCGCACCGACGAGGTGCCCGCCCGCCGCCAGGCGGTCGATCGCCGCCGAGGCCAGCACGGCGAAATCGAATGCCGCGCCGGCCTGCACGCGGCGCGCGGCTTCCACGCCGCCTATCGCCGCAACGGTCAGCCGCTGCCCCGTTTCACGCTCGTATTGCTCGGCGAGGTCCGCGAGCAGGAGACGCGTCGCCATCGACCCGACCCCCGCCAGTGCGGCGTTGCTTTTCACATCGTCCTTTGTCATTGACTTCCGTTTCAGTCCAGAGTGAGCGAGGCCGCCTTGTCTTGCGCTTCGCTGGTGTCGCATGGACTGCGAGCCGCTACGCGCGCGCTCACAACCCCTTTGCCTTGAGCCGCGCGTCGAGGCGCGGATACACGCGGCGCGCGTTGCCTTCGTAAATCTTGTAGCGATCCGCGGCATCGACATGCGCGGCTTCGATATAGCGCTTCGTGTCGTCGTAGTTGTGGCCCGTTTCCGGGTCGATGCCGCGCACCGCACCGATCATTTCGCTCGCGAACAGAATGTTGTCCACGGGGATCACGCGCGTGAGCAAGTCGATGCCGGGCTGGTGATAGACGCAGGTGTCGAAGAACACGTTATTCAGCAGATGCTCGCTGAGCGGCGGTTTCTTCAGCTCCTGCGCGAGACCGCGGAAGCGTCCCCAGTGATAGGGCACCGCGCCGCCGCCGTGCGGAATCACGAAACGCAGCGTGGGGAAATCGCGGAACAGGTCCGACGTCAGGCACTGCATGAACGCAGTCGTGTCCGCGTTCAGGTAGTGCGCGCCCGTGGTGTGGAAGCACGCGTTGCAGCTCGTGCTTACGTGGATCATCGCGGGAATGTCGTATTCGACGAGCTTCTCGTAGATCGGGTACCAGTGGCGATCGGAAAGCGGCGGGCTCGTCCAGTGGCCGCCCGAGGGATCGGGATTCAGGTTGACCGCCACATTGCCGTACTGCTCCACGCATTTGACGAGTTCCGGCACGCACGTGGCGGGATCGACGCCCGGGCTTTGCGGCAGCATCGCGGCGGGAACGAAATGGTCGGAAAAGAGCTCGCTCACGCGGTGGCACAGCTCATTGCAGATCGCGGCCCAGGTGCTCGACACCTCGAAGTCGCCAATGTGATGGGCCATGAAACTCGCGCGCGGGCTGAAAATCGTCAGATCGAGACCGCGCTCGCGCATCAGCTTGAGCTGATTGAGTTCGATCGATTCGCGCAATTCGTCGTCGCTGATCTTCAGCTCCGATACCTTCGGCATCCCGGACGGATGGGCGATGCCCGCTATCTGGCGTTTGCGCCACGCCTCCAGCGCTGCGGGCGCCGTAGTGTAGTGGCCGTGAATGTCGATGATCATTGGGACCTCTGCTGCTGATTCGAAGCGTGGCGCTACGGTACGAATTGGCCCCACCGCGCTAGTAGCCAGGGCTATTACCTGGACTGCGCAAATAATACCGCTGGCGCCACTAAGCGAGTGCGGGAGCCGGCGGCTGAAAATACCGGCAACCATGGACGCCGTGGGGTTTGCGCCGCGCCGCCTCGCCCGGATGAGGCGGCGCACCGCCCTGCCGCGCCGGCCGAATGCCGATAAATTAAATCGATGGCTCGATAAACATCTGGTAAGCGATCGATGGAATTCGAAGGGTCCCTGGGGGCGGCCGGTGCGCTGCGGCGAATTCGCTCATAATCGTCAGTTCCCTCGGCCTGCCAACGTGCGGATGAACCACCATGCATATCGACCGATTCGAAATTCGCGTTCCCGAAGAGGCACTCGACGACCTGCGCCGGCGTTTGCGCGCCACGCGCTGGGCCAACGCCACGCCCTCGCCGGCGTGGCAACAAGGGGCCGACACTGCGTGGCTGCGCGAGCTCGTCGCGTATTGGGCAGACGAATACGACTGGCGCGCCGCCGAACGCGCGCTGAACCGGCTGCCGCAATTTATGGCTGAAGTGGGGGGTGCGGGTGGCGCAGGTGCCCAGCGCGTGCACTTCGTGCATCGGCGCGGCGCGGGCCCGAAGCCCTACCCGCTCGTCATCACGCACGGCTGGCCGGGGTCGTTCGTCGAATTCCATGCGCTGCTCGACCGGCTCTGCGACCCCGCCGCATTCGGCGCGGACCCGGCCGAAGCGTTCGACGTCGTCGTCCCGTCGCTGCCGGGCTTTGCCTTTTCACCCGCGCCGGCGGCGCCCGGCACCTCCGCGTTCCAGATCGCAGACCTGTGGGCCGCGCTGATGCGCGGTCTCGGCTACGAGCGTTTCGGTGCGCAGGGCGGCGACCTCGGCGCGGGCGTGTCCATTGCGCTCGCCGCGCGGCACAGCCCGGCCGTCGAGGGCATCCATCTGAACTTCCTGCCCAGCTCCTACGAACCGGCAATCGACGCCGCGCAAGCCCCGCTCACCCCGGCGGAACAGGCCTATCTGCGCGAAAAGACCGACTGGGCAGCGCTGGAGGGCGGCTACGCGCATATGCACAGCACGAAGCCGCAGACGGCGGCAGCGGCGCTCAACGACTCTCCCGCGGGACTGGCCGCGTGGATCGGCGAGAAGTTTCGCGCATGGAGCGACTGCGACGGTGACATCGAGCGCCGGTTCTCGAAGGACACCTTGCTGACGGATCTTTCACTGTACTGGTTCACCGGCAGCATCGGCACATCCATGCAGATGTACTGGGAGAACCGTCTTCAGCCGTTTCGCTTCGCGGCCGGGCAACGCGTGGCGCCGCCCGTCGCCTTCGCGCGCTTTCCCAAGGAGATCAATCATCCGCCGCCGTCGTGGCTCGAGCGCGTGTTCGATGTCGCGCAATGGACCGACATGCCGCGCGGCGGCCATTTCGCCGCCATGGAAGAGCCCGATCTTCTCGCGGCCGACATTCGCCGCTTCTTTAAACGGTTTCGGGAATGAAGGTCACTGCGCGGCGTTGTCGCCGAACGGATGCGCGGGGGCATCCGTCGCGCGCCACGCGTAACGCCTGAGCAGCGCGGCGTAGCCTTCGATCACGAATCCGCCGCATTTGTGCCGATAGTCGTCGCGCCGCATGCGATAGGCGCGCGCCAGTTGAAACCACGGCAAGCGCGGCAGATCGTGGTGCACGAGATGGTAGTTGTTGTTCAGATACAGAAAGCGCATGACGAGCCCGGCCTCGTTGATGGCGATGCGCGCCTTCGGATGCGACACCGCGCGATGCTCGTACAGCGAGCGGACCATCGCGAGCCCGAGCGCGGGCCAGGTGACGGCGGCGAGATACCACCACCACGGCACGCCCGCGTAACGCTGCACCCACGCGAGCAGCACCACGACGGCCGCGCAGTGCGCGAGCCACATCGGCACGTCTCGCCAGTCACCGCTTCGCAGCGCTTTCGCCGCGCCGGCGAGCATGGCGGCCACGCTCATCGGCGGCCCGATCACCACCCGGCCCACGAAACTCTTGCGTGCGTGCCACAGCACGCGATGCCAGCGCGGCAGGCGGGCCCACTGCTCGTGCTGCACGTAGTTCGTTTCGGGGTCGATGCCGGGCACGGTCAACGCTTCGTCGCGATGATGCGCCATATGGCTCTCGCGGTAGACCGCATAGGGAAACCAGACGGCGAGCGGCGGCCAGCCCAGCGCCATGTTCAGCCATGCGAATCGGGTGGGATGACCGTGCAGCAGTTCGTGCTGGAGCGACATGTGCCATGCGCACAGCACGATGAGGCACGGCGTGGCGGCCAGGATCGTGATCAGCCCCGAGCGCACGAAGGCCAGCACCGCAAACCAGCCGCCGTAGATCACGGCAATCAGTAGCCACGTGGGCCATTCCGTGCGGGCCGTGAACCCGGTGGCGAGCGCGGCGACTTCCCGCGCGTGGTCTGCGTCGAAATATTCGGCCATGTTCGCCAGTTCCCGCGATGAAGGATGGTGCCACTCCATACGGAGAGCAAAGCAACGCAGGTCCTCACCATACCGAACGCGCGGCGCCTCACCAACCAACGAATTGCCATTTGCTTATCTCACCGCGCTGCGCGACGCGCCACCTGCGTGCGGCGTAGAATGCGCCCATGACCCGCTGGATCGCCTCCCTGCCGATGTACAACGTGACGCCGCAACATGCGGCGGCGTGGCGCTCGCTGTTGAGCGACAGTCTGGGCATCGTGGCGCGCTCGTTCGACATAGGCGACGTCACGATCGAGAACGCGCCGGAGGGCGAACTCATGCCGCACTGGCGCCGCGAGGACTTGCTGCTCTCGCAGACCTGCGGGTTTCCGTACCGCGTGCTCGGACTCGCCAACGAAGTCCGCCTGATCGCGACCCCGATGTTCGACGCACCCGGTTGCGAAGGCCCGCGCTATCGAAGCGTGCTTGCCGTTTCATCCCAGGCGTGGGAACGCGGCGCGAAAACGCTCGAAGCGTGCCGCGGCTTGCGCGCCGCATGCAACGGCGCGGATTCGCATAGCGGCATGAACGCGTTGCGCCACGCGGTCGCGCCGCTCGCCCGCGAGGGCCGCTTCTTTGCCTCGGTGCTCTGGACAGGCTCGCACGCGGCCACGTTACGCGCGCTGGCGAGCGGCGCGGCCGACGTGGGCGCGATCGACTGCGTCACGTTCGCATTGCTGCACGATTCGCACCCCGAACGGTTCGACGGCGTGCAAACCATCGGCATGACAGCCTCAGCCCCAGGCCTTCCGCTGATCGCCTCACGTGCGCTCGGCGAGGATCAGACGCAGGCGCTGCGAGATGCGCTAGATGCCGCTCATGCAGCCGACGCCGAGCGCGCACGCACGTTGCGCCTGCGCGGATTCGCGCGACTCAGGGGAGAGACGTACGCCGAGATCGAAGCAATCGCGAATGCCGCCGCGCAGCAAGGCTATCCCGAGCTTCGTTGAATGGCCTCACGCGATGCGCGCAACAAATGCCGCGCAGCGGTCCTCCGGTTGAGTCAAACGGTCGTGCCGCAGACATAACCGGCTCTCCCCGACACTCGCCCCATAAGCCGAGCCGAACGAAGCCAACCCGGGGATGCGTGCCTCCAGCAACGCGCGGTCTTCGGCCCAGTGCGCACACTGCCCGCACAGTGGGCGCTTCCCGGATTGCGCCGCGCCATTCAAGTTCATTTTCCGAGCGCAAGCCAGTACGGCGCGAACAGGTGCACCGAAAGCAGATACCCGAGCACCACATTCACGGCCACACCAACCGTGAACGCGGCGAGCGGCCTGACGCCCGTTGACGAAAGCGCGGCGAAGCGTGTCGTGAGGCCGATGCTGAGAAAGCAGAACGTGAACGCCCACGTGCGCAACGCGACGATCGGCGCGACGAAGCCTGGCGTTACGGCGCTGCGGTATTCGGCCAGCGTGTAGTGCGAAGCGACCCACGTGACAAACGCCGAAGCAATCACGAACCCGACCACGAACTTGGGAAACCGCGTCCAGATTTCGCGGGCGCGCGTCGTGGTCTGCACTTCGTCACCGGCCTCGCGGTCCCAGCGCGTGGTCGCCACGATCGCCAGCACGAAGGCCCAGATGCCGATCCAGATGTCGCGGCCCACCACCTTCATCAACACGAATGCTTGCAGCGATGCATCGGGCGCACCCGCCACTGCGCCGCTCGCGTGTCGCGCAAAGTCGCCGTAGGCCTGGGCGGCAGCAATGCCCGCCGCGTCCGCGAACTCCGAGGTGCCGATCCACGCCCCAGCCACACCGGTCGGCAGGCCGAACGCACGCGAAAGCGCCGGTAGCGCGAACACCATCACGATCGCCCACACCACGACCAGCGTGATCGCAACCGAAGCCTGCTCGCGCCGCGCGCGCACCGCGCCCGCAATCGCGATCGCGGCCGAAACGCCGCACACCGCACCGCCCACGCCGAGCACTGCGGCGAAGCGTTGGTCGATCTTTAGCGCCCGCGCCGTGCCATAGATCACGAAAAACGTGACGAGCGAAACGATGGTAGCCTGCCCCACGGCAACCGGCCCCGCCCACACAATCAACGTGAGCGGCAGCGTCGCGCCGAGCAGCACGATCCCGACCTTGATGTAGAACTCCACGCGCAGCGCCGGCGCAAGCCAGGCGGGCACAGTGAAAATATTCGACACGATGAGCCCGAGCGCCAGTGCGATGAGCGGCGGCTCAAGGTTGTAGCGCGTGGCCTGCGCCCAGGCGCCCACAATGAAGATGGCCGCCGACACCACGAAGAGGACGAAGAATCCCCGAATGAATTGCGCGACCGGCAAGCCGAGCGCCGCAATGGCCACCGAGAACACGGCCGCAAACCCCACGAAAAGCGCGACATAGGCTCCCGCATGCGCGGCAAGGTTGCGAGCGAGCTCGTCGAAGTCGTTCCAGCGCCCGGGCGCCACGGCAAGGCTCTTGATACTGCCGCCCGAAGCAAACAGCCCATACGCGATCGCAATCACGAACAGCCCGATTGCAACCGCCCACCAGTCTTCCGTCCCGAACGGCCTGCGTTGCGCGGTGACGGTCTCACCCGCGCGCTTGCCACCCTCATCCGCAAGAGTCGTATGGCTCATAGTTAGTTTTCCCCTGTTCAAACCTCGATTGCGGCAATCGCCATGTCGCCGTTAAACAGGCGCTACACATCCCGAAGCACGCGCCCCGCACTCAGTATGGAATGCGCATGTTCGAAACGAAAATGACTTATTCCTCTTTGCTTATGCTCCAATTGCAGCTTCTTCGCGTTCATCCGCATAATCCTCACTATCGATGTCGTAGCCCGAGGGCTCCCACCGGATCGCGAGCAGCACGAGCAGCGAAGCGAGCGGCGCGATGGCGATCACCCAGAAGACCTTCGTGCCGAGCGCCGCGGCGAGCACGGGAAACAGGAATAGCGACACCGTGGAAGCGGAGCGCACGAGCGTCTGATTGAAACCCACGCCAATGCCGCGCAGCGAGGTCGGATAACTGAGCGATGCATAGGTCATGCAATGCGAACCGGGGCCGAAGCCCTGCCCGAACAGATAGCCGCCTAGCAGCAGAATGGCGACCACAACGAAAAAGGCGCTCCCCGGATGGCCGATCAGCGCAAGACCGATGAGCGAGACGAACTGCAGCGTGTGACCGAGCACGGTCATTTTCCACGCGCCGACGGTGGGCGCGGTACGCACGCCGATCAACCCGCCAACGAAAGCGAACAACAGGTTCAGCGTGAGCGAAGCAACGATGGTCGTGAGCGGACCCTGCTGGAAAAAGCTCGCGATGATCACGGGCAGGCCGAAAATGATCGCGTTGTAACCGAAAGAAGACGCCGCGCCGATCGTTGCGGCAAGAATCGTGCGGCGACGATACGTGGCGTTGAAAAGCACGCCGTAGTTGCGCCATGAAGCGGCACGCGGCGCTCGCGTGGGCGCTTCGCCGCGCTCGACCACGGCATCGACGCCATACGAGCGCTTGAGAATGCGCGCCGCGCCTTCCAGATCGCCCTGATTCGCGGCCCACACGGGCGACTCGCTGATATAGCGGCTACGCACCGCAATGATGACGAGCGCCGGCACCGCGCCGAACGCGAGCGTGATGCGCCAAAGCCAGCCGAGCTGATGCTCGGGCAGGATCGCATAGAGGCCGAGAATGAGCAGATAGCAGGTGCTCGTGGCCGCGTACCACGCGGGGCACCACGCCGCCACGCTGGCCGCCTTGTTGCCCTTGCCCGCCACGCGCGAGAACTCGGCGAGAAACGCCATGGCGACCGGCAGATCGAGCCCCACCCCGAAGCCCATGAGAAAGCGTGCGCCGCCCAGCACCCAGGCGTTGGGCGCGAGCCCGGCCGCGATTGCGGCCACCACGAAGAACAGCATGTCGGCCATGAATACGCGGTAGCGCCCGATGCGGTCCGTGAGATAGCCGCCGAACAGGGCGCCGAGAATCGCGCCGAACGTAATGGCCGCCGAAACGAAGCCGACTTGCACTGGCGATAGCGAGAATTCGCGTGCGATATCCTTGATGCCATAGGCGAGCGAGGTGAGATCGTAGGCATCGAGAAACACACCGCCCAGTGCGATCGCGATCACGATACGCGCGTTGCTGCCCTGCGCTGCGCCGGCGTTGACGATACGGGAGACGTCCTGAGCGGAGCGGATCACGGCATGTTGCGGGGCTTGCGCTTGCCCGGTGGCTTCGACGAGTTCCGAAGCGGGAACGGCGAGAGTGGACATGGAACGAGACTCGCGTGAGGAATGGAATCGCTGCATCCTAGCCACGTCGCTGCGTGCCGCAAAACGACGAATATAGCTAAGCAATCCTCCCAAAATTGGTTGTCCGCTTGCCGCGCGCTCTCTAGCATCGCCCTATCCACAACTCTTCGAATAATGGATTTTATGAAGAAAAGAACCTTGCTGGGCGCGATGCTGGCTTCGCTCGCGCTGGGCGTAAGTATTGGGGGCGCGACGCTCGCGCACGCGGCAGATCAGACGTTGCGCGTTGGCATCATGTCGGGTGAAGACGAGGACGTATGGCGCGTGGTGGCCGCCAACGCCGCGAAGCGCGGCCTCACGATCAAGGTGACCACGTTCTCCGAATACACGCAGCCCAACGAAGCGCTTTCCAGCCACGACCTCGACGCCAATTCGTTCCAGCACAAGCCGTATCTGGACGCGCAGATCAAGGCGCGCGGCTACAAGATCGTGCCGGTCGGCTTTACCTACGTGCAGCCTATCGGGCTGTATTCGCGCAAGGTGAAGTCAGTGGCGGACCTGCCGCAGGGCGCGACCATTGGCGTGCCGAACGATCCGAGCAACGAAGGCCGCTCGCTGCTGCTGCTCCAGGCACAGGGACTCATTACGTTGCGCGAGGACGTCGGCCTGCTGCCGACCGCACGCGACATCGCGAAGAATCCTAAGAATATCCATATCAAGGAACTTGATTCGGGTATCGTCGGGCGCGCGATTGGCGATCTGGATGCGGCCGTTGTCAATACGGACTGGGCCGTCAAATCCGGCATCAAGATTCCGCAGGAGCGGATTGCTCAGGAGAAGGTGACTGGCAATCCTTATCGCAACTTCATTGCCGTGAATGAGAAGGACGCTAACGCGGGTTGGGTGCGTGCGCTTGTGGAGAGCTATCAGCAGCCTAATGTGGCGTCGGAGATTATTGCTGTGTATCACGGGGCTACGTTGCCTGCCTGGCAGGGGGCGCCGCAGCAGTAAGGGAGTGGGTGGGGTTTGCCGCGGGGCGCCGTGATGCTTTTTATTCGCGGCTCCCCGGCGCTTTGGCCTCTCCCATTAAATCCCATTCAAACCACTTCAGTCCCCCACCGATACCCCGCCCCAGCATGCCGCTGCGGCAAGGTAGCCTCCCCCCCAAACAACTTCTCCCGCAACGTCCCCGGCGCATACGCCGTCTTATACCGCCCACGCGCCTGCAACTCCGGCACGACGAGATCCACGAAATCCTCGTAGCTCTCGGGCACGACCGTGCGGCTCAGGTTGAACCCATCCACATCCGCCTCGTCAATCCACGCCTGCAGTTCATCCGCCACCTGCGAAGCGCTGCCGACAATCGCCGGATAGCGCCCACCCAGCTCGAACATCTCCAGCAGCTTGCGCCGCGTCCAGCCGTGTTGCTTCGCCGTCCGCGTGGCGGATTCGATCGCATTGCCCGGCGCATAATCCACGGGCGCGTCCAGATCGTATTGCGAATAATCGACACCCGTGCTCGACGCGAAATGCGCCAACCCCGCTTCACGGCTCGCATATTGCCGGTAGTCGGCATACTTCTCGCGCGCTTCGCGCTCAGTGGAGCCCGGCACCACCGCCACGCCGACGAAGACCTTCACATCGTCGGGCCGGCGCCCCGCTTGCACCAATTGTTCGCGCAACGCGCGCACTGTCTCGCGCGCGGCGGCGCGGCTTGGCGGCGAAATGAACACGCATTCCGCGTGACGCGCCGCGAAGCGCTGCCCGCGCCCCGAACTGCCCGCCTGGAACAGCACCGGCGTGCGCTGCGGCGAAGGTTCCGCCAGGTGATAACCGTCCACGCGGTAGTAACGTCCCGCATGCTCCACGCGATGCAGCTTCGCGGGATCGGCGAAAACACGCGCGGCCTTGTCGCGCCGCACGGCGTCCGCTTCCCAGCTGCCCTCCCAGAGTTTGTAGAGGACTTCCAGGTATTCGTCCGCCCGGTCGTAGCGCTCGTCGTGCGGCAGTTGCTGCTCGAGTCCCATGGCGCGCGCCGCGCTGTCCAGATAGCCCGTCACGATGTTCCAGCCGATGCGGCCCTGCGTGAGGTGATCGAGCGTCGAAAAGCGCCGCGCCAGCAAATAAGGCTGCTCGTATGTGAGGTTCACCGTCACGCCAAAGCCGAGATGCTCGGTCACGGCGGCCATGGCCGGCACGACGAGCGTGGGGTCGTTCACCGGCAACTGGATCGACTCGCGCAGCGTCACGTCCACGTTGCGCTGATAGACATCGTAGACGCCCACGATATCGGCGAGAAAAAGCCCGTCGAAGAGCCCGCGCTCCAGCGTACGCGCGAGATTCGTCCAGTACGCGAGCGTGCGGTAGTCGGTCGAGCGGTCGCGCGGGTGCGTCCACAGCCCGTGATTGATGTGTCCCACGCAATTCATGTTGAACGCGTTGAGCAAAATGGGTTTGTTCGTTTTCGCCATCGTAAGGCTCGCTCCTGCGGCATCGAAGGTCCAAACGCCCATTGGAACAGCCTGCGTCCCGATCCCCTACCAGTTAATTCGCAATTGCATATCAGCTTTGCGGATGTGGGCGCGGCCTACGCTTTCACGGCGTCCTGCGCTTCTATCTGCGCTTCGGCCTGCGGTTCGCGCTTGAGCGCGAAAAGCGAAGCGGCAACGATCAGCATGCCGCCGATCCACGCGGCCAAAGTAAGCCGCTCGCCAAGCCACACGCATGCAAAGAGCGCGCCGAAGACCGGCTCGCTGCTCATGAGCAACGCCACGCGCGTGGGGCTGCTGCGGCTCACGGCGTAGTTCTGCACGAAGAAGGCGAACAGCGTGCAGCCCGCCACGAGATAGATCACGCTGCCCCAGAACACGCCGTGCCCCTGCCAGGGCGGCAACGGCCGCCACTGTTCGGGCGCAACAGTCAACGCGAGCGCGGCGCAGCCGATCGAAACGACGGCGGACTGGACCGCCGTCACCGTGAGCGGCGGCACGGCACCCGACTTCATCACGCGCTTGACCGCGCAGGTCGTCAATGCGCGCAGCAGCGCGGCCAGCACGACCAGCAGATCGCCGGGGCTCGCCGCCACATGGCCGCCCGTCAGGAGCAGCGCGCCAAACAGCGACACGCCAGCCGCCGCCCATTCCACCGGCCGCGGCGCGCGCTTGAGCCACGCCCACTCCACGAGCGGCGTGAGGACTACGCACAGGCTGATGAGAAACGCTGCGTTCGAGGCGTTCGTGAGCGACACGCCAAACGTCTCGGCCAGAAAGATGCCGAGCAGCAGGAGTCCTGCGCCGATCACGCCGATCTGCTCGCGCCACGTCACATGACGCAGACCGCGTAACGCGGGCGACAGCAGCACGAAGGTGATGCCAAAGCGCAGCGCGAGCAGACCCAGCACCGGATAGACAAGCAGCGCACCTTTCACCACGCCATAGCTCGTGCCCCAGATAAGCGCGACAGCAACAAGCAATAGATCGACGGTGCGGGACGAACGGGTCAGGGCATTCATGGGGAACGAGCGTGCAGATTGGCGGGGAACGGGCACATTGTCCGGCAATGACTTCCCGGCGATAATCCACTTCGACGGAACATCATTTATGCTCTGGATGCACAGATGATGACTTAACCCTGACTGCCATGAATCCCGCTGACCTCCTGCCCCTGCTCCCCGATCTGGCCACCTTCGCCCGCGTGGTCGACGCCGGTAATTTCTCGGTCGCGGCCCGCCAGCTCGGCAGCACCCCTTCCACGGTGAGCCGCCAGATGCAGCGGCTCGAACGCGCGCTCGGCACGCGCCTGCTGGAGCGCTCCACGCGCAGCCTGCGGCTCACGGAATCCGGCGCCGAAGTCTACCGTCACTGTACGGACATGGTCGAAGCCGCCGCCAGCGCGGCGCAAGCCGCCAGCCGCCTCACCGACCGCCCGCATGGCCGCGTCAGCATCAGCGCGCCGATTTCGTTTGCGCAAAGCGTCATTCATCCGCTGATTTCCGGCTTCCTGCGCGCGTATGAGGAGGTCGCGGTGCAGCTCATCTTTACCGACCGCGACGTCGATCCGGTACGAGACAGCGTCGACATCGTGATTCGCCCGACGCCCACGCCGCCGCCGGGGCTCGCGGCGCGCGGGCTCGGCACGCTGCAGTGGATGCCGTGCGCGTCCACCGGCTATCTGCGCGCGCACGGCACGCCGAAGCACCCGAAGGACCTCGCCCGCCACGACTGCCTCTATCTCGGCGAAACGCCCGACGACAACCGCTGGACCTTCCGGCGCGGCACACAGACGCATACCGTCGAGGTGAAGGGCCGCTATATCGCCAACGACGTGGGCGCGCGGCGCGATGCGGCGCTCGCGGACTGGGGCATTGCGAGCCTGCCCGAATTCGCCGCGGCGGATGCTCTGCGCGACGGCCTGCTCGTGCGTGTGCTGCCCGAGTGGTCGCTGGAGCCCCGTGCGTACAGCGGCCCGGTGTGGATGCTCTATCCGCCCAACCGGTTTTTACCGCCGAAGGTGCGCGTGTTGATCGACTGGCTCGCGCAGCACATGCCCGGTTGACCGGCGGCCCGCGCCCGGCCGCCCGTGAGACGATCGGGCATGAACTTGAGCAGCGCCGACATTCACCCGCGTGTGTGGACCTCCTAGACTGGGTCATGGAAACGAATGCATGAACCCCTCGAGGAAACACGATGCAAACCCTGCGAACGGATGTCGCCATCATCGGCGCCGGCACGGCCGGACTCTCCGCTTACCGCGCCGCGAAGGCGGAAGGTGCAAGCGCGATCATCATTGAAGGCGGCGCTTACGGCACAACGTGCGCGCGCGTGGGCTGTATGCCCTCGAAGCTGCTGATCGCGGCGGCCGAGGCGGCGCACGCGGTAACGATGGCGCCGCGTTTCGGCGTGAATCCGCTCGGTATGGAGATCGACGGCCGGGCTGTGATGAAGCGCGTGCGCAGCGAGCGGGACCGGTTCGTTGGGTTCGTTGTTGACAGCACGCTCGCCCTGCCCGAAGCGGACCGCCTGGTCGGGCACGCCCGCTTCATCGACGACGGGCTCCTCCAGGTTGGCGAGCATATACAGGTGCGCGCAAAGAGCGTCGTGATCGCCACGGGCTCGACGCCCACGGTACCCGAGTCGCTCGCCGGACTAGGTGAGCGGCTGATCGTCAACGACGACGTGTTCGCGTGGGAGGACTTGCCGCGCAGCGTGGCGGTGGTCGGTGCGGGCGTAATCGGTCTGGAACTCGGCCAGGCGCTTGCGCGGCTCGGCGTGCGCGTGACGTTGTACGGCGGCTCGCACGGCAGCGTGGGACCGCTCACGGACCCGCGTCTGATCAGCGAAGCACACCGCGTGTTCGGCGCAGAAATGCAGTTCGAGACGCAGGGACGTGTGGTATCGGCTACGCGCAGCGACGCGGGCGTGACGCTGCGCTATGCCCGTGCGGATGGCACGCAGTCCGAAGCAACGTTTGATTACGTCCTGGCAGCAACGGGCCGGAACCCCAACGTGGCGAAGCTGGGCCTCGCAGACACCTCGCTCGAACTCGACGCGCACGGCGTGCCGCGTTTCGACGCGGCTACGCTGCAAGTCGGCACCGCGCCGGTGTTTTTGGCCGGCGACGCGAACGACGTGCTGCCGCTGCTGCACGAAGCCGCCGACGAGGGCCGCGCCGCGGGCCGCAATGCGGCTCGCTTTCCCGAAGTCGAACCCGTTGCGCGCCGCGCACCGCTAGCAGTCGTGTTTTCCGATCCGCAGATCGCCATGGTTGGCAAGTCACATCGGGAACTGGTGGAAGGCCGCTTCGTGACGGGCGCCGTGAGCTTCGAAGATCAGGGGCGCAGCCGCGTGATGCTCAAGAACCACGGCTTGGGCCACGTGTACGTGGAGCGTGCGACGCGGCGCTTCGTGGGTGCGGAATGGCTCGGGCCGGCGGCGGAACATATCGGGCACCTGCTCGCGTGGAGCGTGCAGATGGGATTGAGCGTGGACGACATGCTGGCGATGCCGTTCTATCACCCGGTGGTCGAAGAAGGCTTGCGCACGGCTTTGCGAGACGCTGCCTCGCAGCTGAATCACAAGGGCTGAGCGAATCTCGCGTGGCTAACCATTTCAATTCGCAACGGCACACACACTAACAATGAAAGCACTCGTCCTCAGCCAGTACGATGGTCCGCTCGAACTGACCACGCTCGATCGCCCGGAACCGCAAACGGGCCAGGTGCTCGTGCGCGTTCATGCTGCGGGCCTCAATCCGCTCGACGTCAAGATTCGTGCGGGGAAGGCCGATCATGCGAAGCATCCGCTGCCGCTCGTGCCCGGCATCGACATGGCAGGCGTGGTGGAAGCGGTCGGCGCGGGCGTCACGCGTTTCGCGCCCGGCGACGAGGTGTACGGCATGACGGGCGGCGTGGGCGGCATCCAAGGTTCGCTGGCCGAGTACGCTGCCGTCGACGCGGACCTCCTCGCGCGCAAGCCCGCGAATCTTTCGATGCGCGAAGCCGCCGCGTTGCCGCTTGCGTTCATCACGGCGTGGTCGGGCATCGTCGATCGCGCACACCTGGCGGCGGGTCAGAGCGTGCTCGTTCAGGGCGGCGCGGGTGGCGTCGGCCACGTGGCCGTGCAGATTGCGCGCGTGCTTGATGCGACTGTCTTCGCGACGGGGAGCACGCGCAATGCCGATGTGATTTCGCAACTGGGTGCGACGCCTATCGATTACGGCGCGCTGAGCGTCGAGCAGTACGTTCAAGCTCATACGGCAGGTGCCGGGTTTGATCTCGTGGTGGACACGGTGGGTGGCAAGACGCTCGATGCTTCGTTTGTCGCGGTCAAGCATTTTGGGCACGTGGTGAGCGCGCTTGGGTGGGGCACGCATGCGCTCGCGCCGCTGTCGTTTCGTGAGGCGACTTATTCGGGGGTGTTTACGCTTTATCCCCTTTTGAGTGGGGAGAACCGTGGGCATCACGGTGAGATGCTTGGTGAGGCTACGCGGCTTGTCGAGGCGGGGCAGCTTAAGCCGCGGGTGGATTCGCGGCGCTTCTCGCTGAACGACACCGAGCGGGCTTATGAGGCTGTCGCCGACGGGAGTGCGGCTAGCAAGGTTGTGGTTGAGATTGGTTGAGGGTAGGTTGTGCTGCGTCGCGGCGCTATACATCCGGCGACCTTGATCGCATATGGATTTTAAAGACTGCTTCGACGCATAGAACTAAGCGGTTGCTGAGTGGCCTTATTTAACGGCTTTTGCTGAAAGGCAACAGCTTTGCTCAAAGCGAGAAACGCGGAGCCGCTCGATAGCTGCCTTGGCGACGCCATGGAAATCGTTCAGAATGTCGACGACCGAATGAGAGATTACATCTACGTGGACCGCTCGGAATACACCCCGCCGGCATTTGCCGAGCGATTAAGCGAACGCATGGTCGCAATATAGCCCACCGATCGAGCAAATCGAAGAATTGCCGGACAATTTCATGGGATTGGACGACGTACTGGCGTTCGCCGGTGCTGCCCGCCCCGTATCTCGAACGGTAAATCGCTACCGCAAGGAAATGACTTCATAACTCGGTAGCGCGTGCCCCGGATAAAGCTTCCAGTCCTTACGTATCTCACGAACGTGGGACTGCACCGGTGGTGTGCGGTCACCCCACATGCTACATCCCCTCCGCCGGATAATGTCTGGGAAAACAGAAAATGCTCGCTCCTTTGCTTGCTGCATTCTACGAAACGGTTCGACAGGGCAGCGTCACGGCTGCCGCGCGACGGCTGGGGATAAGTCAGCCCACCGTCACAGCGCGCATCCAGCAGCTCGAGCAACGGTACAGCGTGCAACTCTTTCATCGACGCGGCAGCCGCCTTGACGTGACGAAGACCGGCGCGGCGCTCATGCCGTTCATTGACCGGATGACGCAGGCGGAGAGCGACATCGACTTCGTACTGCGCAACGAGTGCGAGTTGTTCGCGGGCAGCTTCCGGCTCGGGACCACCGGCCCCTACTACGTCCTGCCGACCATCGCCGCATTTCGTCGCCGCTATCCTCACGTCCAGATCGGCATCGAGATCGGCAATTCGCAAGCCGTGCTCGACGCGCTCGCGGAGCATCGCGTCGATATCGCGGTCTCATCCCATTACGTGGACGACGCGAGCCTCGAGTTGCATCGCATCGCGAGTGATCGGCTCGTACTCGTCGTCGAACCTCGCCATCCGCTTGCGGGGCAGCGCAACGTCGACTTGAACGTGCTCGCGGCCGAAACGCTGCTGCTGCGCGAACAGGGCTCGTGCACGCGCGCCGCAACGGAGGCCGCGCTTGGGCAGCGCCGCGTGGAGCCTCGCGCGCTCATCGAGATCGGCAGCCGCGAAGCGATCTGTGAAGCGATCCGCCTCGGCCTCGGCTGCGCCCTGATGCCCGCGGGCGAGGTGCCCCTTGGCTCAGCGCTCGTTTCCGTGTCCATCGAGCCGGAATGCCCTGCCGTATACGAATATCTTTACCACCTGCGCAGCCGTTCGGGCGCGCGTCTCATCACCACATTCATGGCGACGTTGGCCGAGACCATCGGCCTCCCCATAAAAAAAACCGATACGTGAATCGGGGATCTTTCGCAGAACGCAATATAGGCGTCTTGCCTGCTGCCTAATATCGCCCTCAATCGCTGGATACACCGGCGAATCTTTGCAGGGGGATAACCATGACAAGACAGGCATTCGTATACGCCGCATGTGGTCTCGCACTCGTCACAGCGCTCGGCGGTTGCGGTGGGGGCACGCAATCGGCGGCAAACCGGACCTTTTCAGGCGACGCGGCGATCGGATCATCGGGCACAGCCAGCGGCACGCTCAACAAGATGCTCGTGATCGAGCTCGACGGCGTAACCTATAGCGCCCTCACTGCAGGCATCGCGGGCGGCACTCTGCCGAACCTCGCGAAGCTGAACATTGCGCCTGCCTATAGTGGCGGCGTGAACAGCACGCTCAGCCAGCAACCGAATCTCGATATGCCCGGCTGGGCCACGATCGTGACCGGCTCCTGGGCCGACCGCCATCAGATCGAATCCGACGCGCCAAAACAGGCGCTGCACGCGCCCACCGTATTCTCAATATTGAAGTCCGCGGGTGCGGGCAAGTTGGGTGCAGCCGTCGATTCGCCCGGTTTCGCCTCGATCCTGACGCCCGACCAGAACGCCGGCTACATCGACACCGTGGTCAACTGCGCCTCAGTCGACAGCTGCGTGACGACTCAAGGCAAGAGCATGATCGACAACGGCTACTCGCTCGTCGTCGCCCAGTATCACTCCGCCGAAGACGCCGCTCTCAACTGGGGCCTCAACTCGTCGAATTATTCAGCCACGCTCGCGCAACTCGACAGTGCCGTCGGCACGCTCGTCGGCGACGTGTCGCAACGCAGCGGGGAGAATTGGCTCGTGCTCGTGACAACCAGCCACGGCCTCAATGCCGCGGGTGGCACCGACGCCCTGCCCCTCGCGCCGGAGTCGACGAGCTTCATCGGCATCAACCAGCAACCCAACGGGCGCCTCACCAATCCGGCCGCCCCCACCTCGCTCGCGGACCTATATACCCGCGCCAGCATTGCAGACATCACGCCCACGCTGCTCGCCTATTGGGGTGCGCTGCCGAGCGCGGTGACGTACGCACTCGATGGCGGCGAACTGGTCGGCCAGCAGCCGGTGTCGCAGCTCATCGGTGTCACCGGCAGCGACAATGCGAGTACGGTGCTCAGTTGGACCCCGCCTTCGAGCGGCGCGATCTCGGTGCTACGCAACGGCCAGCAGATCGCCACGCTCCCTGCAGGCACGACGACGTACACAGACAGCCAGCTCGGCGTCAGCACGACCGGCGCCTATACGTTCAACTACGTGGTGGCCGCGGGCAATGCGCCGCTCGCGTCGCTGATCCAGATCGAGTATGTGGCACCCCCTCCGCCCCCGCCCCCCGCTCTCGCGACGACGCTGACCAACGGCCTCTCGACATACTATGCATTCGGCGCGCTGCCAGCCGCCGACAAGATGGCGGCCAGCACGCTCGGCCCCTGGGCGGCGGATGCGAACGGCGGCTCGCTTACGCCAGATCCGTTTGGCGGCCAGGGTCTCAAGGTGGATACGAACATTGTCGACACGAATGGGTACGACGGCTACAAGCTCGTGCAGAACAACGACGTGACGAAACAGCCGCAGTTCACCATGGGCTTCTGGGTCATGACGTCTTGCCAGAATCTCACGGGCAACGGCACGCCAATCTTCTCGAACAAAAACTACTACTCGGGGGGCAACCCCGGTATCACGATCGCGCTGTTCCCGGGTTCTGGCACGAGTTGTAACGTGCGCTTCAATATCGGCGACGGGACTACGCGCAACGACATGAGCACTGCGACCATCACCGCGAACAAGTGGGCCTACGTAGCATTCACAATCGACACGGTCGGCAAGACCATGACGGGCTACGTGTTTGATCCCGTGCTCGGCGAAGAGAAGTACACGGCCTCGGTCACGGTGACCGCGTCGAAGCTGCCGGGCCTCGGCGCTTTCGGCCTCAACGAGGACGGCACAGGCCAGTACTACATGAACGCGTGCAAGGACACCCCGCCCTACACGCCTGGCAAGTGCGCGGCTACGCCCCCGGATGTGCAGTCGTTCAGCGACCTCGCGCTCTGGAACCGCACCGTCACTGAGGCTGAACTGAAGACGGTCTTCGCTTCGGGCAAGCCGCTCTCCACCCTTCTCCCGTAAGAGACTCCTCGATGAATGCGAATAGCTTTCCCGCAATGCACGGCGCACAGCACCTGCACCGCAGCGCCTTAGGTGCGCTGCTCACCGGGCTGCTGTGCACGCTGCTCGCGGCCTGCGGCCCCGGTTCGAACGGCGGGTCTTCCGCGCGAGCGGTTGCGGCCGCGGGTGCGGGTGGCGCAAGCGCGCCGGTCGCGATCGTGGCGGCGCCCGCCTCGGGCAGCTACGCGGCCCTTGGCGTGGCCGCCTCGCAGCCGCTGCTCAACACGCAGTTGAACTGCGCGCCTTGAACGTCACGCGAACCGCGCGCAAGGCGTGCCCAGCGCAGGCCCGACGCACGGTTCGCGCTGCACGCAAAGCGCCTGTGCGTGCCCCTCGGTTCGGCCCTCGTAGCGCGCGGCTGCGCTCGAAAACAACGTAGAAGAAAACCCACCACATCATGACTTCATTGGATCGCCGTCAATTCCTGCGCGCCGCGGCGGCCGGCGCGACGTTCAGCGTGTTCCCGCCCGCCATCCGGCGCGCGCTCGCCATTCCCGCGAATAACACGACCGGCACGATCAACGACGTGCAGCACGTCGTGATCTTCATGCAGGAGAACCGCTCTTTCGATCATTATTTCGGCACGCTACCTGGCGTGCGCGGCTTCGCCGACCGCTTCACGATCCCACAGCCGGGCGGCTCTACTGTCTGGCAGCAGAACGACGGCAGCCGCACCGTGCTACCGTTCTATCTGGACAGCACCAAAGGCAACGCGCTGCTTGCGGGTGGCGCGCATTCGTGGACCGACACGCACAGCGCCTGGGATAACGGCCGCATGACGCAATGGCCGAAATCGAAGGGCGACGTATCGATGGGCTATCTGCAGTCCGCCGACCTCCCCTTTCACTTCGCCCTCGCGAACGCCTTCACGATCTGCGACGCGTACCACTGCTCGCTGCACGGCGGCACCAACTCGAACCGCATCTTCATGTGGACCGGCACGAACGGCCCCACCGGCTCTAACTATGCGGTCGTCAACAACAATGGATGGGACGGCCTCGGCCCGTCGGCGACGGGCCTGACATGGACCACCTACGCTGAGCGTCTGCAAGCCGCGGGGGTGAGCTGGAAGGTCTACGAGAACCAGCCCGATAACTACGGTGACAACCCGCTCGCTGGCTTCGCAGTGTTTCGCAAGGTCAACGAAACCATTTCCGGTTCGCCGAACGCACCCTACACACCGGCAATGGAGGCGCTTTCGCCGCTCTATAAGGGCATCGGCAACACGATGCCCGATGGCGGATTCCTGCAGGCCCTCGCCAACGACATCGCTGCGGGACAAATGCCGCAGGTGAGTTGGATCGTTTCGCCGGGGGCGTATAGCGAGCACCCTGGATCGTCTACCCCAGGCCAGGGCGCTTACTACCTCCAGTTACTGCTCGACACGCTCACGGCTAACCCCGATGTCTGGAGCAAGACCGTGCTCTTCGTGAACTACGACGAGAACGACTGCTTCTTCGACCATATGCCTGCGCCCAACCCGCCTTCCCCGAATGGCAACGGCACTTATGCCGGCAAGTCGACGGTCACGACGCAATACGAATATTTCACCCTTCCCAATCCGCCGGGCGACTCTTCACCGCTCGCACCGGACGGCCAGCCATACGGACCCGGCCCGCGGGTGCCGATGTTCGTCGTGTCGCCGTGGAGCACGGGCGGCTTCGTCAACTCTCAGGTCTTCGACCATACCTCGGTGCTGCGCTTCCTCGAACAGCGATTCGGCGTGCGCGAAACGAACATCAGCCCGTGGCGTCGCGCAGTATTCGGCGACCTGACCTCCTGCTTCAACTTCAGTAATCCAAACGATACGGCCGTCGCGCCGCTCCCCGCACCGACCAAATCCGCCGCCGATGCCCAGAGTGCGCAGCAAAGCGCGCTCGGCGCGGTGCCGGTGCCTTCGGTCGCGAGCCAGACGATGCCAAAGCAGTCGCTAATGGCGCGTCCGTCGCGTGCCCTGCCGTATCAGCTGCACACCAGCGCCAATGTCGACACGAAGAACGGCAACGTGTGGCTCATCTTCAGCAACACCGGAAGCGCGGGCGCTGTCTTTCACGTCTACGACAAGCTGCATCTCGACAAACCACCTCACCGCTACACGGTGGAAGCCGGCAAGGAGCTTTCGGATGTCTGGACGCCAGCCGCTGCGGATGCGGGCGCCTATGATCTTTGGGTGCTCGGCCCGAACGGCCTGCACCGCCAGTTCACCGGCAACGTTACCAAAGCGAAAAGCGGGCCCAATCCTGAGGTTCGCGTATGCTATGACACGGGCAACAACGCCGTTTATCTGACCATCATGAACACAGGCAGCGTCGCCACCAATACGACTGTCACATCGAACGCGTACCGGAGCGATGGTCCGTGGACCTACGCGGTTCCGCCAGGCATGCAGGTCGAGCCGTACTGGTCGGTGACGTCATCGAATGGCTGGTATGACTTTACGCTCGCCGCCGAGAACGGCGTAACCCGCCGATTTGCAGGGCGGGTCGAAACGGGGGCGGACAGTGTCAGCGATCCCGCAATGGGGAGCTAAATGTGCCGCGCGGTTCGTGCAGAGGCGGGCCGCTGCGCATAGCGCCGCCGTTCGAGCGAGCCCGGCACCCACGACATACGATGGATTCGCTATTCTTCTGTGCTGTACCTGGGCGCGTCAAAACGGCGTGTCGCCTTCGATAGTGGTGCGATAGAGCTTACGGCGCAGATGATCGGGCGTGCCCGCCGCGAGGTGCATGAGCGAGCGGTTGTCCCAGAACACGAGATCGTGCTCGCGCCATTCGTGCCGGTAGCAATGCTCCGCACGCACGCTGTGCGCGAACAGCGCGTCGAGTAGCGCGCGGCTTTCGTCTTCCGGTAGATCGACGATGCGCGTCGTGAAGTGCTCGCTCACGAACAGCGCCTTGCGGCCCGTTTCCGGGTGCGTACGCACGACGGGATGGACAACGGGCTTGACCTGCGCGATCTGTTCCGCTGTCAGGTTCGGCCGCCACGGGCTGCGCGCCTGGAGTTCCGCATAGCGCGCGAGATAGGTATGCTCGGCGCGCCGCCCCTCGACGGCGCTGCGCAAATGCGCAGGCAGCGTGTCCCATGCGAGATGCATGTTGGCGAACAGCGTGTCGCCGCCCTCTGCCGGCAGCTCCTGTGCATGCAGCAGCGAGCCGAGGCTCGGCTTCTCCTTGTACGAAAGATCGGAATGCCAGAAGTGTCCCGCGTCGCCAAGGCCGATGGGCTTGCCGTTCTCCACGATGTTCGAGACGATCAGCACCTCCGGGTGGCCCGCCAGCGCGAACTGATGCAGCACGTGGATCTGCAACGGCCCGAAGCGGCGGCTGAATTCGACCTGCTGCTCCGGCGTGATGCGTTGGTCGCGAAACACCAACACATGGTGATCGAGGTGCGCGCGATGAATGCGCGCGAAATCTTCGCGCGACAGCGGCTCTGCGAGATCGAGGCCGACCACTTCCGCGCCGAGCGGTGCACTCAAGGGAAGAATGTCGAAGCGGTGGGACGCGTTCGACGCCGCAGAAGCGGTAAATGTCGCGGTGGTAGTCACGCAGCATGCCTTTCAGGTAAGCAACAGCTTCAATCTACGTGATCCGGCCACCGGCTGACAACGAAGCAAATCCGATACGTTAATCCGTTCGAGTCATAAAGGCGCTGTTAAGACATACGGCTGCACAAGTCGCAGACCGGCGCTCAGGGCCCGAATACTTATGTCCAAATCTGGCCAGAATCCGCTACGCGCTCGAAGTCACCTTGCCGATCTCGCTGATGCGGGCCGTGGGGCAGCTTCTGCCGCGCGTCAGGCGTCTATTCGATCTGGACGCGCGCCCCGATCGGATCGATCCGCAAGAAGACGACTGCCTGACCGGTCTCTTCTTCGTGGGCAAAAAGCACCTTCCGCAGATGTCGCTCACGCGCATTGGAACCGCAGCGCCGGCGCTCGCACTTTACGCACAGCGGCAAATCACGCAGTTCTCTGCCGGCGAAAGACAGGACTTCGGACTTCCGATCGCATTGCCTGGAATGAAACTAAAACGGACCGCTACGTAGCCGCGCCGGAAGCGGTCCGCTCTCACACTTACTGACCGCCCCCGTACATATCGAGCAGCATCAGCGTCACGCCGTTGGTCCAGCCAAAGCCGTCCTGCAACGGGTATTCGCCACCCCCGCCGCCGCCCTCACCTGCGCCCTCGACGATATATTTCTCGACGAGCTTTTGCTGCGTGTTATAGACGTTCTCGACGTCGGCAAGAAAACGCGTGCCGACTGGCTGCGCGAGATCGCTGCGCCCGTATTGCTTGAGGCCCTGGATGGCGATCCAGTGCAGCGGCGCCCAGCCGTTCGGCGCATCCCATTGCTGGCCGGTGTTGTAGGTCGACGTGGCGAGGCCGCCCTGCTGGAGCAGCACGTTCTGCATCGTCTGCGCCGTCTTCTTCGCGCGCTCGGGCCACGCCACGCCCGCCATCAGCGGATACATCATCGCCGGTGTCTGGTTGTCGCGCGATTTGCCGAGTTGCCAGTCGTAGTCGCCGTAGTAGCCCTTGTTGTTCCAGAGGTAACGGTTGATGCCTTCGGCGCGGCGCGCGGCGTAGCCGGCGAACTGCCCCACACAGCCGAAATCGCGCGCGACTGTGCAGGCGCGCACGATCGTCGTTTCCAGATGGAACAGGAGGCTGTTCAGGTCGACCGGAATGATCGACGTGGTGCGCACCGTCCAGAGGTTCTGGTTGTCGCCGAACCAGCGAGAGCTGAAGTCCCAGCCGCTTTCGGCGGTGGCGCGCAGGTCGCGGTAGACCGCATTGGCGGGGCGGCCCGTGGCCTGCTGCGCGGTCTGGACGTCTTCGATATACGACTCGTCGCGCGGCGTGTCGAGTTCGTCCCAGTAACGGTTGAGCACCATGCCGTCGCGCAGCACGACCACATTGCGCGTGGCTTGCCCACGCGGCGTGCTGCTCGCACCCTGCATCCAGTACGCGTACTCCTTACGCAGCGCGGGCAGGTACTTCTGGTACACGCTGTTGCCTTCCTTTTGCGCCGCGAGTTCCACCATGTACGAATAGAACGGCGGTTGCGAGCGGCTCAGATAATAGGTGCGATTGCCGTTCGGGATATGGCCGAAGGTGTTGATCATGTACGCGAAGTTGTCGAGCATGTCGTCGACGAGATCTTCATGGCCCGACTCCTGAAGCCCGAGCATCGTGAAGTACGTGTCCCAATAATAGCCCTCCCGGAAGCGCCCGCCCGGCACGACATAGGGCTTCGGCAGCGGCACGAGCGAGCTGTTGTCGGGCGCCGACGTGGTCGTGCGCGTGAGCCCGGTCCAGAGCCAGTCGATATGCTGGCGCAGGGTCTGCCCCGCAGGCGGCGTGATGCTCTGGTCCGGCGGCGGCGTGAAGTATTGATTTACGAAATTCTGCAACGAGAAGCCGGGTTGGTTCTTCTGCGTTTCGTAGAGCTGAACGATGGTTGCGGGGTCCGTGTTCGGCGTCGAATCGACGAAGGTCTTCTGGTCGGAGAAGATCTGAGCGGTCTGCACCGCCACGAACAGATCGCCGTACAGAATATCGGGCGCAGGCGGCAGCGGCGCGCCTACCTGGGTGTCGGCAAAACAGTTTGCACAGGCGAGCAAAAGCGTCGCGATACTGGCCGCGCTGATCGCAGTGCGGGAACGCTGCGGCGACTTTCGGGGCGGGAGTGACTGTAAGCTGGCTTGAATGCGATGCGCATCGTTTGGCGATGCGGCGTGGATGCGAGACTGCAGCTGCGTGCTCATGTTGCCTCCTTGGTGTTGGGGCACTTCGCTGGTCTCCTCGCACCGGCCCGTTCACGCCGTTTGTTTGCGGCGTGCGGGTCCGGCTGGATGCGCAATGGCATCGCCGGGTCCCGGGCAACGAGAGCATCGCATGACTTCGCACACCGAATCAACTGCGGCGTGATAGTGAGTGAAAGTGCGGAAATTTATGCCGCCGATCTGGCGGAAAGGACACGGCACATCGGTAACAGTGGCCGTGCTGCGGCGACACATGTGGTAGAAATGCGGGCGCCTGGCACGACAGCAATATCGCGGGCGCCCACCTGTTTAAACATCGCCCAGATCGTCGATGCGATCCGGATGCACGTCGCCGTCGGGTTCCAGCGATTCGTCGCCGTCTGCCGCGGCGCGTTCGCCCGTGCCCGCCCTATCGGTGTCGCTCTGCGCTTCGTCTTCGCCCGCTTCGAGCGCATGGTTGTCGAGTTCCGTGTCGCGGTCGAATTCGTGGCGCTTCGCGCCCTGGGTGTCGCTGCCGGAATCGGATGAATCGCCCGGGCCCAGCGAGCCCGTGTCGTGCCCCGGCGGCATGGAGTCGGGAAGATCGTTGTCGGGGTCCAGCGTGCTGTTCATCGCAGGCTCCTTGTATTGTCGATGCGACTACGAAGCGCGCAGAACGCGTGCCTTGCAAAGCGCGCCCTCACGCCTGCCGCGGCTGCCCGTTCGAAGCGCTCGACCCGCCATCCACGGGAATATTCGCACCGGTGATGAAGCGCGCGTCGTCGCTCGCGAGAAACACGATTACGCCCGCGATACAGCACGTCGAAGCGCCCGAAACGCGCGACCGTAGCGTCGATGAGCACTTGCACCGATGCGCCGTCGCGTACGTCGGTGAGGTGCACCAGCGCGCATGCGCATCCTGCGTGCCGAACGTGAGCGGCGAGCGTGCGCCAGCGATACGATTACCTGCGTGAGCGCGCCTGCCTGCGCAAACGTGCGAATGCCATCGCCACGCCAAAGACACCCATCGCCACACCGCCCATCAACGCATGCACGTGGCGATCGGTGAAGAGCGGCGCGCCGCCATTGCGGGCTTCACGGTCGAAGCGGCCGTGCGCGCCGATCTCGCCCGGCACGGGTGCATGCAGGTTGTCGGGCACGTCGGGCGCGCGCGGGTGGCCCGTCAATTGTCCGCGATACCCTGCATGCGCGAGATAGCGGTCGAGCAGTCCCGGCGCGATCAGGTCGGCAATGATCGCGCGCACCGTGGACCAGCCCAGCCAGAGCGTGCGCCGCCGATGTTGCGCAGCAAACAGAATGGCGCGCGCGGCGACTTCGGGCTCATACACGGGCGCAACGGGCCGTGCCTCCTGCCCGGTACGGTTGGCTGCCCAGTCGAACTGCGGGGTGTTGATGGCGGGCAGATCGACCAGCGAGATGTGCACGTCGAGGCCATCGTGAATCAGCTCCGATCGCACGGCGTCGGTAAAGCCGCGCACCGCGAACTTCGCGCCGCAATACGCAGATTGCAGCGGAATTGCGCGCGAGGCGAGCGCCGACCCCACGTTGACGATCGCGCCGCGATTGCGCGTGCGCATGCGCGCGAGCGCCGCCATCGTGCCGTACACCTGGCCGAGATACGTCACCTGGGTCGCACGCTCGAAGTCGTGCGGCGAGATCGACGAGAGCGGCGCAAAAATGGTCGCCATGGCGACGTTCACCCAGACGTCGATGTCGCCCAGTTCGCGCTCGACCCGCGCCGCGGCTGCTTCGACGGCTTGTGCGTCGGCGACGTCGGTGGGCACCGCAAGCGCGCGCACACTGTAGGCTGCCTGTAATTGCGCAGCGGCCCGCGCGAGCCGTTCGGGTTCGCGCGACAGCAGCGCGACGTCGTAGCCCGCTCGCGCGAACGCTTGCGCAGCGGCGCGGCCCACGCCCGCGCCCGCACCGGTGATGAGAGCAATTTTGCGTTGTGACGTGGTGCGCATCGGGGCCGGTAATCGGAAAGAGGAGTAGTCTCAATCCGCAAAGGCTATGCCCATCGGTTCCTGACGCGATCCAGAGTACGGTGCAAACCGCCATGCGTTGGCTGGCACCGCGTTTGCGCGTCCATCCCTTCGCGCGCTGCCGCCCGGTTGCAGTGCGCCCCTGCCGAGGAGTCTCCGCTCATGTCATCGAACTCATCGTCGAATGCCAGGCCCACGAAAGCCGACCCATCCGATCTCGACCGCCTCGTCATCGACACGATCCGAACCCTGTCGATGGACGCCGTGCAAAAGGCCAATTCCGGCCACCCCGGCACGCCCATGGCGCTCGCGCCGCTTGCGTACCAGATCTGGCAGCATCATCTGCGTTACGACCCTGCCGCGCCGCTATGGCCCAATCGCGACCGCTTCGTGCTCTCGAACGGCCACGCTTCAATGCTGCTGTACTCGCTGCTGCACCTCGCGGGCGTGCAGGCCATCGATGAAAATGGCAAGCTCACGGACAAGCCCGCGGTTTCGCTCGACGATATCAAACACTTCCGCCAGATCGACAGCGTGACGCCGGGGCACCCGGAATATCGCATGACGACAGGTATCGAGACGACCACCGGGCCGCTCGGCCAGGGGCTCGGCAACAGCGTGGGCATGGCCATGGCCGGGCGCTGGCTCGAGCAGCACTTCAATCGCCCGGACGCCAGGATCTTCGACTACCGCGTCTACACGGTGTGCGGCGACGGCGACATGATGGAAGGCGTCTCGCATGAAGCGGCTTCGCTCGCGGGCCATGTGGGTCTGTCGAATCTGATCTGGTTCTACGACAGCAACCGCATCACGATCGAGGGCCATACCGACCTCGCCTATAGCGACGATGTCGAAGCGCGCTTTCGCGGCTACCACTGGAACACGCTGCACGTGGACGACGCGAACGACATGAATGCCATCGAAGCCGCCATCGAAAAAGCGCAGGCCGTGACCGACAAGCCGACGCTCATCGTGGTGAAGAGCATCATCGGCTGGGGCGCGCCGAACCGGCAAGACACGGCGGCGGCGCACGGCGAGGCGCTGGGCGAGGACGAGGTGCGCCTCGCCAAGCGCGCGTACGGCTGGCCCGAGGACGCGCATTTCCTCGTACCCGATGGCGTGTACGAACGTTTCGCGCAAGGCATGGGCGCGCGTGGCAAGGCAGAGCACGAAGCATGGAAGCAACGCTACGACGACTACGCGAAGCGCTACCCCGAGCTAGCGAAGGAACTGAGCTTGATGCTCGATGGCAAGCTGCCCGACGGCTGGGACGCCGATATTCCCACCTTCGAGGCCGACGAAAAGGGCATGGCCACGCGCGAGTCGTCGGGCAAGGTGCTCAACGCCATTGCGCAACGCGTGCCGTGGATGATCGGCGGCGCCGCCGACCTCGCGCCCTCGACCAAAACCAATCTCAAGTTCGAAGGCGCGGGCAGCTTCGAGCGCGATCACTACGACGGCCGCAACCTGCACTTCGGCATTCGCGAACATGGCATGGGCGCAGTCTCCAATGGCCTCGCGCTTTCGGGCTTACGGCCGTTCGCGTCGACGTTCCTGATTTTCAGCGACTACATGAAGCCACCGATCCGGCTCGCCGCAATCATGGAGCTGCCCGTCGTTTTCGTGTTCACGCACGATTCGATCGGCCTCGGCGAAGACGGACCCACGCACCAGCCGATCGAACAGCTCGCCTCGCTGCGCGCTGTGCCGGGCCTGCTCACGCTGCGCCCCGCCGACGCCAACGAAGTCGCCGAGTCCTGGCGCGTAGCGCTCGCACGTTCGCGCGAACCGGCCTGCCTGGTGTTGTCGCGCCAGCCGCTGCCCACCGTCGACCGCAAAAAATACGCGAGCGCGGAAGGCGTGCGGCGCGGCGCATACGTGCTAGCCGACGCACCCGACGGCAAGCAGCCCGAAGTCCTGCTGCTCGCCACGGGCAGCGAAGTTTCGCTTTGCATTGCCGCCTATGAGACGCTGAAACAGGAGGGCATCGCAGCGCGCGTGGTCTCGATGCCGTCATGGGACGTGTTCGAACTGGAGGACGAGGCGTACCGCGAGTCGGTGCTGCCTGCGCACATCCATGCACGCGTGGCCGTGGAGCAGGCGGCGACACTCGGCTGGGACCGCTACGTCGGCCGCTTCGGCTCGCAGATCGTGATGCACACGTTCGGCGCCTCCGCGCCGCTCAAGGCGCTGAAGACCAAATTCGGCTTCACGCCGGAGCGCGTGGTCGAAGAGGCGAAGAAGCAGATTGCGCGCTGCAAGGCTGGCGCGAGCGAGTAGTACGAGTAGTCAGTGCCTGCCGGTGCCGTACATGCGCAAATAGCCGCTGTGCAGCATCACGGGCTTGCCGTCCGTCTCTTCGATGAGGCGGGCGGCCGCCGCTTCGATTGCGTCGCGGTTGCGGTGAAATGCCTGGCGCAGATCGGGCTCGCGCAGCGATCTCGCGCCGAAGCGGTCTTCCAGCGCTTCGGCCGTAATGGCACAGTCCACAGGGACGGAATCCGCCACGGCAACAAAGGTTAGCGCGAGCTCCTCCGTGTCGTACTCGACCGGTCCTTCGGGAAAGGTGATGTTCATGATCGATGGACTCCTGAATTGCTTGCCGACCAATCTGCTCGACGCGTCCTAGCCGCTCACGCCGGATGTACGCGCCACCGCGCGTAGCGCTTCAAGCATGATGGCTTCGAGTTCCTGCGCCCTCGCCACGCGCGCGCTTTCGACTACGAGGAAGTCGCTGTCGCCGGAACGCTGAGCCCAGTCCTTGCGTGCGCGGGCGTACACCAGGTGCTCCCTGACGGAGCGCGCCGCGGTCCACAGTGCGCGCTCCACGTGACTGACGATGCCCTCCTCCAGCGACATCTCCGAAAACGCGTGACCCGTATGACAACGGTAACGGTGTGGACGCGCGTTCTTTATCTGCCAGAGCGTACCGCCGCACGCGGGGCATGTGAGGGCCGTGCGCTCGCCGACGTTGTCGAGTTCTTCGGGCGAAACGAACCCGCGCGCGGCCACACGCGCCTCTTCTTCAGTTTGCGAGCCCGCTTTCATGGCACGCTCCTTAGCCAGGGTAGCCAATGGCGCCGCACGCACGGCGTCGCCGATCGCGGCAGCCATGTCCTGAATGCCGGCCACCGTCGCCGCGCCGTCTACCGCGCGCAGGGCCGCTGCAGGCATGGACGACGCTTCGCATTCCTGCGGATCCTGCACGAGACACGCGCCGCCACACGCGCGAATCGCTGCGAGGCCCGCTGAGCCATCGTCGAGATCGCCGCTCAGCACGACGCCGACCACCTTGCTGCCGTACGCCATGGCGGCGCTGCGAAACAAGGGATCGGCGGCGGGCCGCGAGAAGTTCTCGGCTGCGCCATCGGAGAGCCGAAGGCGCCCTTTCTCGACGATCAGATGCCGGTCGGGCGGCGCCACGTAAATCCGGCCCGCCCGTATCACTTCGCCATCGGCGGCGTGGGCGGCTGGCAGCGGACCGCTGCGCGACATCAGTTCGGGCAGCGTACTTTTGTGGCGGCCAATATGCAAAACCACGCACACGGCGGCCGGCAAATCGCCAGGGAGCCCGGCCGCGAGCGTACGCAGCGCAGAAAAGCCGTCGCGCGAAGCGGCTATGACCACGATTTTCAACGGTTCCATGCCGCTTTCTCCCCGGCGCGCGCATCATGCATGCCCAGGCGAAGTGGCGCCTTGACCGCCGCCGGGGAATGTTTATCGCCTCGTGATGCCAAATAGCAAGCTCGCCAGAAAGAGAATCACGAAGATGACGAACAGAATCTTGGCGATGCTCGCGGCGCCCGCCGCAATCCCGCCAAACCCGAACACAGCCGCGATGATGGCTATCACGAAGAAAACGATCGCGTAGTAAAGCATTGCCGGCTCCTTTGAAAAGGTCTCCCCGCCTATGCGCACCGGCTGTGCCCGAACCGGCTTTTGCGAGAGCGATGCGTGTCTCGGGACGCGCCGAGTGCTGCGGCACGCCTGTTGCGGCAGGCAAGTTGTGGCTCTCAAAGTGAAGGAGGCTACCATGTACCCGTTGCAATGCGCCTTGCGCGCGGGCCTCGTCGGCCTCTGTGCCGTGCTCGGCACGCAGTTGGCGCTTTCCCAGAGTAGCCCACAGGCGGGCAGCGGCGAGTCTCAGCACGCCGCGCGGCCCAATCAGTTGCCGCCGCACAACCTCGCGGGGGGCAATCCGGGGTACGGCGGCGAGGCAAGCGATACGTTCATCACCGCCCACGCAAAGGCTGCGCTGATGGCTGCAGACGGCGTGAACTCCAGCGACGTGCACGTCACCACCCAGCGCGGCGCCGTCACGCTCACGGGCACCGTCCCCGACGAGGCGCAGCGCGACAAGGCCGAAAGCGTGGTCCACGGCCTCGACGGCGTGGTCTACGTAACGAACGAGCTGAAAGTGTCCAAACCGCAGTAGCACGCAAGTGTCTCACCTCCAACCGCCATGGCCTCTCCACAGGAGTTATTCATGCCGATGCCGTACGCCTGCATGACGTCGTTTCATTTGCCGCCGCCCGATCCGCTGGACGACCCGCAACGCCCGCCGCTGCCGCCGCAACCGGACGACCGCCCGCCGCCCACGCTGCCCGAAGGCGATCCGCCGCCGCACGTGCCGCCCGAGCGGTTCGAGCGCGCGGCGCAATTTGCATGAGAAAAGACACGACAACCACGAAAGGAGAAGACAATGACCCAGGTTCGCGAAGTGATGTCACGCGAGGTCGTCCATATCGCGCCAGATACGACAATCCGGCACGCCGCAGAGCTCATGCGCGACCATGACATCGGCGCGCTGCCGGTATGCGAAGGCGAGCAGATCGTCGGCATGGTGACCGACCGCGACCTCGCCATGCGCGGGCTTGCCCAGGGTTGCACGGGCGAGGAAACGGTCTCGCACGTGGCCACCTCGGGCGTCCAGTGGTGCTACGAGGACGAAGACGTGAACGTCGTTCAGCGCCGCATGGCGGAGGCGCAGGTGCGCAGGCTGCCGGTGGTGAACCACGAACGCGAACTGGTCGGCACGCTCTCACTCGGCGACATCGCCACGCGCTGCGACGGCGCGCAGCGCGAGCGCATCGCCAATACGCTCGAAGACATTTCCCAGCGGCGCGTGCCGTAACCATCGGGCTGGATGCGGCACGACCCGGGTCTACATCGATGCGTGCCGCGCCACCCGCCGGCTAGTCGTACGCTTGCCTCGCGCGCACGCCGCGCTCCGCTGCTGCGAGCGCTTCCTGGCGCCGGTAATAGCGTTCGAGCACGTAGCCCGCCGTCGCGCCGTGCAGCACGACGGACAGCACGATCGCGTCGAGTGCCGCGGGCAGCACGGGCCGCAACACGTCGCCGGCCTCGTCGATGCCCCACACCGCGTAGTAGAACGCACCCACGCCGCGTATGCCCATCCAAGCCATCAGCACGCGCTGCGGCGCGTCCGCGTGCGAACCCGCCATTGCCGCGAACACGGCCAGGGGCCGCGCAACGAACACCAGCACGAGTGCGCACAGCACGGGGCGCAGATCGAGCATCTCGCGCCAATGCGCGGAAATCACACAGCCAATGATCAGCAGTACCGAGAACTCGGCCAGCCGCTCGATTTCCAGTGTGAAGCCCGTCATGCCTTCGGCGAGCCAGGCATGCGCGCGCTGCGGGTCTTTCGCGACCTCGGTGCGCTCGCCGAGTTGCACGCTTTCGAGCGCTTCTGCAGGGCGGCGCTCGCCCGTTGCGCGCAGTTCCTCGTGACGCAGCGCCACGCCCGCCGCGAATACGGCCACGAACGCGTACGCATGCAGCAGCAGCGCCACGCCGTAGGTCACTGACATCAACCCGATCGCGATGAAGCCGTCGAGGCCCACCGCTTCGCCATATCGAGTCCGCAGATGGAACACGATGCGCACGCACAGCGTAGCGAGCACGGCACCCACGAGGAGCGCACCCGCGATGCCCCACGCCACCCACCCGGCGAATGCCGCCGCGTTCTGCGTGCCGACACCATGCACGCCGCACAACGCGAGGCCGAGCAGCGCAAACGGCATCGCCGCGCCGTCGTTGAGGCCGCCCTCGCCCGAGAGCGCGAATCGCACGGGCTCGGCGTCGCCGGCCTCATGAACGCGCAGCTCGTTGGCGAGCACCGGGTCGGTCGGCGCGAGCGCGGCGGCAAGGAACAGGGCCACGCCGGTGGCCGCACCCAACGCCACGCCGAACGCGTACATCAGCGCGACACTGAGCGCCATGGCCAGCACGCCCAGGCGCAGCGGCAAATGCCAGAGGCGGTCGCGTAGCCGCACGCGCAGGTGCATGCCGACCGAAAACAGCGAAATCACGAGCCCGGCTTCTGCCACGACGGTGAGCGTGCGCACGTTCTGCGCAAGGTCGGCATGCACGAGCCCGAGCACACCGGGTCCGACGACCACGCCCACGGCCAGATAGATCATCGCGCCCGTGAGCGGTAGACGCGCGATCGGGCCGCGCGCGAGCGCCACGAACATCAGCAGCACGCCGATCAGCAAAAACCACAGTGCTTCCTCCGGCATCGAAAGACGTCCCTCCTCGTCGATAGTTGCGGCGGTGCGCGGGCCGCAGCCCGCGCCCCAACCCCTCGTTCCCGCAATCTCTGTGCCTCCTGTCGCGCGGGCGGCGCGGCAGCGTCATTCGTCCGCGCGGAGCGGGAGCGCCTTCGCGAAGCACCGCACGTCGCTCAAACCGGCACAATCCGCGAACGGCTCAGCCCGCTCGTAACCGTGCCGTTGATAAAACGCGATCGCGCGCCGGTTGGCTTCGCGCGCCTGAAGAATGACGCGCCGATAACCCGCCCCGGCCGCCACCGTCTCGAGAAAACGAAGAATCGCCGTGCCGGTTCCCGGCCATTCGGGGCGACGGTAGAGGCACTGGAATTCGGCCACCTCGAACGAGAAGCGGCACAGCGCGCCGCAGCCGATCGCGAGGCCATCCATGGTGCGCGCCATGACAAAGGCGCTGCGCGCCGAACCCAGGTCGCCCAGGTAGAACTGCGACTGCACGCTGTCCCCACGGTAGAGCGCCAGCATGGCGCTCATCTCGTCGAGCAGAATGCGTGCATCGAGCGTGCACGCGTTCTCTCTTCGCACCACTGCGAGTGCCGATATGTCTTTCATTGCTCACGCCCTCCCGATCTCGTCGCATCCTCGATGCGCAAGGAGGGTGCCAGGGCGCGGGAGACCGGGCGCGCACGGTTCGCATGCCCATACGGCGCGTTCGAGGCCCCTCACGCCGCTTTCGTCTACCATCGCGTATGCTTCGTCATCCGATCAGGAGACCGTATTGGACGCACAGCAACTGAGCACCCTTTACCGGCGCTACATCGACTGCCTGAACCGGCGCGATTGGGCTTCTCTCGGGGAATTCGTCGCTCAGGACGCGATTCACAACGAACGCCCGCTTGGCCTCGCGGGATATCGCGCCATGCTGGAACGGGACGTTCACGACATTCCCGATTTGCGCTTCGAAATCGAACTGCTTGCCGTCGAGCCGCCGCTCGTTGCCACCCGCTTACGTTTTGATTGCACGCCTCGACAAGTCTTTCTCGGCGTGCCTGTCGACGGGCGGCGCATCGTGTTTTCGGGAAATGTCTTCTACGCCTGGCGCGACGGGAAAATCGCACAGGTCTGGTCGGTCATCGACAAGGCTGCAATCGAGGCGCAACTGTCATGAGAAACCGGCTTGCAGTGACGATTGCCGTGGTTTTCGGCAGCGTGACCAGTTGCGCAGCCGCGCACGCGGCAGGAAATCAGGATGACTCACCTTGCAGTGCGGAAAGTGCTGCGCATTCGGACTCCTCGTATCCGCAGTTCTTTCTTCCCCATGACCTTGCCGAAGTGCATCGCCGATGCGGGCTTCGTTGTGGCCGCAATCAACCTTCCCGGCGCTAGCTCTCACGCTGCCCGGTAGCCCGGCCGGCATAACCGCTTTGTCACCCTGGCCATCGCGGCGTCAGTTTCGCGCCAGCGTCGGCAGGTAAGATCGGTGCAAACGAAGCCATGGCGCAGGACGCAACAGAGGTGAGGGCAGAATGCATTCTTTTCCGCTATTCATTGTCGGCGCACCCCGCTCGGGAACGACGTTCCTCTGCTCGGTTCTCAATGCGCACCCGCACATCCAGCTCACCAACGAATGCCGTATTTTCGCGCTGGTCAAGGAAATGCTGGATGTGGACAGCCAGCGCCCCGATCTTCTTGGCGCGGCCTGCCGCGACCGCTTCAACGCTTATAGCCGGCGCACGCTCGGCGCCTGGGTCGAGCGCTTCTATCGTGAAGACCTCGACATGTCGGCACCGATCTGGGGCGACAAGCATCCCCCTTACGCCGATCCGACGATTCTTTCCGGGCGCACCGGCGCAATCGAGCGCTTGCCGCGCTCCGGATCGTGCCTGAGGCTCATCCACGAGTTGCTGCCCAACGCTCGCTTCATCCATCTTCATCGCGATCCTGGCTGGGTTGCCAATTCTCTGGTACGCAAGCACTGGATCGGGTCCGTCAACGACGGCGTGCGCGTCTGGGGCCAGTATGTGAGCGAGATCATCGACTTCTTCGCCGAAATCCCGAAGGAGCAGACGCTGACGATCGGCTATCGCAATCTCATCGAGGATGCGGATACGACGATCGCCAGCATCAGCCGTTTTCTGGGCCTCGCGGACCCTGCGCCGATGCGCGATTTTCTGCACGCCCAGCGCAGCGCCCCAACGCCGTTCAGCGATCCGGTGACCGATATCGCCGATCTCTACGTCGTGCCGCCCACGCCAACGACGGACAACGCGCTCCTCGCGCTCGCTGAAAAGGCGGCGACGCAGCTCGGCTATTGCGCATCGGCAACTCTTTCGGAATCCCGATAACTTGCGCGCAAGCAGCGCCTGGCATGCGCGGTTTCGCCTGGCATCCCGAGGCGAGTGCAAGCGGCGGTTCTGGCCGCCGCTTGCACCAAACGTGACGCAATGGTTTTGGACTACGCGCGATTCGGGATGGCAGGCCTGGAAGCGATTTCCCAAGCCCACCGTTCAGAAGAGTCCGGGCCCCCTGCGCAAAATCCCGAATTTTGGGCTGCTGCGCGCCTTTGAAGCCGCGGCACGGCTCCAGAGCTTCGCGCTCGCGGCACGCGAACTCCATCTCACGCCGTCGGCAATCAGCCATCAGGTCAAGGAGCTCGAGGCGTATTTCGGGCGGCCGATCTTCAACCGGCGCAATCGCCGCATGGATCCGACCCCGGTGGCGCTGCGCCTGCTCGACAGCCTGAGCCGCGTGCCGATGTGCTCGCCCGCGTTGCTGGCGAGCGCAGGCTCGGTGGAAGCGTTAATGCAGGAGGCCACGCTGATCGACAGCCCCTCGAGCCGCGTGACCTGGCGCGACCGGTTCGCCGCGAACGGTCTGCCGTTGACCGACCGGCCGCGCCCGTTGTTCGATCGCGCGGCGCTGGCGATTTCGGCGGCGGCCGACGGCATGTGCATCGTGCTCGAAAGCACGCGCCTCGCCGAGCGCGAGCTTGCGCGCGGCGATCTGGTGGAGGTCGGCGCCGACCGCTTCACGCGCTTTTGACGCGAAACGCATTTCCTTTCGTGCCGCACGACCGACGTCAAGCAGAGCCGCCTGGCCGTATTCCGGCAGTGATTGCTGGCGCAAGCGTCGGCGGGGTGAGCGCTTGCGTTCGTCTGCATACCCAGGGGGTTTTCCGCCGCTTGAATGTCATCAGCCGCGTAGTACGATGAGATCATCAAAGAACAGAATTAGAGGTCCCTCCATGGACACGACCGCACGGCACGCGACGGCCATTGCATTGCTTGCAACGGGCTGCGCAATATCGGCAGCGTCTCACGCCTATAGCAAGGAGGAAGACGCCACGGCGCAGGACCGCGAAGTCCAGGCAGCCTATGACCGGGGTTACAAGGCAGCCAGGGAGGAGATGGCGCAGGCGGCGGCTCCCGCTGCTGCGCCTGCTGCAGCGCCAGCGAAGAAGGCCGCCGGCGCGGCGGCGCAGAAACCTATCCTCGACATCAAGCATACGTATAGCGACGCGGGCGAGGTCTCGACGGTCATGACCGTACCGGTCGTGGTCAAGCCGCTCGCGGATGGGCAAGGCGCGCAAAGCGAACACAGCGCGGGAGAGACTCAAGAGGCGCAAGACGTCCAGGACTCCACCGCCGCGGCTCCGGCCGCAGCGGCGGCGCCCGAGCAGACGAACGCGCGCGCCACCGTCGCGCGCGCAGCCAACGCAGCGCCGGCTGCGGCCGCCCGGCAACCGCAGCCGCAAGCGCAGGCGCACGCCTACGCGCAGGCGAGTGCGAACCATCGCCCCGTTGCGGCCACGCCGCCCGCGCAGGACGACGTCGCGCCGCCGGAGTCGCTGGCGAGCGACGAAACCGTCGACGAACCGGAGCCGCCGCGCTCTGCGCAGATCTACTCGACGCAAGGCCAGGGTTACGCCCAGCCCTACTACCAGCCGGCGCAGCCACGGGTCCCGCAGCAAGTCCCGCCGCAGGCCCAGCAATACGCGCCGCCGCCCCAGCCGTATGGCTATGCCCAGCAGCCGGCGTATGCGCAGCAGCGGCCGGCCTACGCGCAGCCGCCCGCCTACGCGCAGCAGCAACCGGTATATGCGCAGCAATACGCCCAGCAGCAATACCCGCAGCAGCAGCCCGTGTACGCTCAGCCCCGGCCAGCTTATTACCCGCCACCCGCACCGTGGGGCGCGCAGTACCAGCAACCGCCGGCACGCTGGGTGTACTGGTCGCCGCAGTATGGGCGCTGGATGTATTACTGAGCGCCGGCTACCAGCGCGCGTCGTTCATCTGGCAGGCGAGCAGGCAACCCAGGGCGGAGATCGTACCGACCGAGCCGAGACCAAAACCCAGGGCAATATTTTCCGCGGTGGTCGCGCAGCCCTGCAGCATCAGCGTCGAGCTGAGCAGCACGGGGAGCAGGAACTGACCCAGAATGCGCGAACAGGTTGGGCGTCGTTGTGACATGGGGCGTGGGTCCGGGAGGATTTTTTTGCGGAAGTTGAGGCTGTCAGCTTACTGACTCGCCTCATTCGCATTCCCGGGAGCAACGTGTCACAACGGCTATGCCTTACCAATTACCTCGCGGCGGTAAGGAAGCGGGTGGCGGGGGATGTTCGGCCCGCGCGTTAGAACCCATGCCTGGCGCTGATCGCCGCCCCCGTGTCATGCGAGCGCGACAGCGGAAGATGCGCATCGGCGGAGAGATCCCAGTCGCCGACCGTGACGAGCGGCGGCGTTTGCGGATGGAGCGCCTGGTTGGGGATGCCGTTGCCGTCAACCTGGGCTCCGGGCGTGCGCGCCCCGTTGCCTGCCGCATCGACCGCGCCGCCGGTCTCATCCGGAGTGCCAGGCGTTGCAGCGGTGGTCTTCGCCAGATGCGCGTCGTACTGCCGTTCAAACGGCGACTGGTACTCGAAGCGCTTCGCAATGGCGGGCAAAGAGACGGATGGCGCCGCCGGCGCCGGTGCGGCCGCAACGGCGTGTTTCGGGGCGCGGCCGCTCGCGTCCTTCTGGACGTGCTTTTGGACGTGCTTCTGGACGGGCTTCTGGGTGTGCGCCGACTTGGTGGGTTCGGCCGCCGAGACGCTGGCAAGCGCCAGCAGAGAGACACCCAAAAGCCATCCCTGGATCGGATGCTTCATGGAACGAAATCTGCGTCTGGAAACTGGTGCCGCATCGAATAACTGCGCAGCACTTGCCCCTGGAGTCTAGATCAATCGCAAGTACGACCAATCGGGGTCTTCCCTCGTCTTTCGCTCAGATTTTCGGGCAGACCACGCAACGCCTCGTCGTCCTGCATGCTCCTGCCGCCGCCAAGCCAGCGGCAGGAGCGGCGTCTTCCAATCAGAACGCGACTGTCGTACGCACGCCGAACACCGCCTCGTCGCCAATACGTCGCGACGCGTTCTGCGGGTCCGGAATACCGCCGGCCGGGCGGAAGAAGTACTGAAAATCCGCCTGCAATTGCCACCATGGCGCGATCTGATACTGGTAAGTCGCTTCCAGAACTGTCTCCGCGCTGCGCGACGGGTAGCCGGGCGTCGAGACCGCCTGGGCGCTCGCGTAGTCCTGCGCATGCGAGCCGATGTGCGCGTAGCCAACGGCCAGGCCGGCCACGTCGTTGTCGCGTCCCTTGAACGGCGCCTTGAGCGTCACGCCCGCGTTGATCCCGAGGTCCACCAGGTTGCGGTCACCGGGCGCGCCCATCACGCGCGCGAACACGCCCACCGACTGCGGACTATCGGCGCTCGGACGCCACACCATCTGGTCCGCCACGGCATAAATGCTGTAGTTGCCACGATGGCTGACCGGGCCGCCCACGCCCGTCACGCCCGTTGCCGGATCGGCGAAGCGGTTGCTGTTGTACCAGAAGCCAAGCTTGTAGGTACCGGGCATGCCACCTGGTTTGGGATCCGAATTATTGGCGGGCGGCTGATTGATTGCGTATTGAATTTCGCCGATCACCAGCGCGCCATTGCCCAGGTTGAAATTCGTGCCGCTCGCGTTGAGCTTTTGCGGGTCGCCATCGCCCGGCGCCGGGTTGCCGTCGAATACGCCGCCGAGCACGGTGATCGCGTCCGTAGGCGTAGCACGCACGCGCACGCCGAGCGACGAAAGCGGATACGCAGGGCCGCCCGCTGGCAGATCGACGGACGGCACCACCGACCAGCCGAACGTCGCGTTCATGAACGTATTCGCATACTGGCTGACCATGAACTCCTGGTCGAGGCTTTGCTGACCGACCTTCACGTCGACCTTGTCGCCGGGCAACGTCTGCTGGTACCACAATTCCCATAGGCGGGTCGAGGCATCGGCCTCGATGCCGCTCGCGTTCTGCAGCGTTTGCAGATTGCGCGAAGTCAGGCTCGTGCCGTGAATCTGGAAGCCGGACACATTGAAGATGCCGCCAGGCAAACCGAACGCCTTCTGCGTGTCCATGCCGAGGCTGAACTCGGTCACACCTTGATAGGCGCCGCCGCGACTCGTTCCGCCGCTCACGTTGCCCATGTACTCGCTGGTTTCCTGCAGGCCGAACGACAAGCCGTACTGGGCGAGCCAGGGCCGCAAGCCGCCCATGTCGCCGAAGAGATTCGAGCGTTCCCAAAGGCCCGTCGGCGCGGCAGCGCTCTGATCGGCAGCGGGCGCTTGTTGCTGATCCGCTGCACCCGATGACGAAGCAGCTGCAGGCGGAGCCGGTTGGGCGGACGCATTATCGCTGCTGGTCTGCGCAAAGGCGGCGGGCACGACGCCCAGCGAGAGAACCGCGCTCAGTGTAATAGGTGCGCCAGAACCGAGCAGCCTGCTCTTGAGGATGTTTTTCATAGTATTTGTGGGGCTGTAGTAAGTTGCGGACGAGGCCGCTATTCAACGCAGAGCGTGCCTGCGAAGCTTGATGAAACTGTGTCCGGCGCGCAGGTTTCTACGCGAAGCCCGAATGCCGACATAAAGGGCGCTCCGGCTCGGAGGTGCAGGCGCAAGCGGACGCGCACAGCAGCGAAACCAGTGCGGCTGCGGCTACGGTCGCGCCGAGAAGCACGTAACCCATGGGCGTGAGCGGATGCCCCGCGTGAACGGTGCGCAGCGCGCCGCGCGCCGCCACATACGCGACGCGGCGTGCGAGGTGCAACGAACGGCGGCGCACGCCGGCGGGCGTGGCGCGAACCGCAGCCGCGAAAGCGAAGCCGTGCAGGCAGGCGAGCGCCGCTGCGGCCATCAGCGCCCGTGCGCGACGGCAGACAGTCCGCAACGCGCGCAGCTGAAAAACAGGAAAAAGAAAGACGAACATCATCCCCCCGCGTTGACCGCTTCAAAAGCGGACGAAATGCGAAAGCGCAGCCATTCCTGCAAGCAAGCTTGCAAATGGCAATCGACAAGAGGGAGCGTGCTGCTGGCAGACTGGTCGCGAAGGCGACTGAGACCAGTCAGTAACGAAGCGCGCTAACCCGGCGTAAGCGAGTTAGCGGCGAAGGAGTGAACCTGCGGCGACTATCTCGCGGTGGTGCTGCCGGCGCTGGCCGGCATCGGACTTCCACTACTAGAACATGCGTCCACGGAGGACTCCTTTGCTATGACGGGGCGGATTGTATTGGGCACGCAGGCCAAAAAGCAAGTAAAAAAAGCATAAACACGAGGCCGGCCAGCAACAGCCCCGCAGACTCCCATTTCTTTCAATCGCGTTGCTTCAACCTTCAGAATCGAATCTCTGCTCTGCTTGGCATTGGCGCGACCTCGCGAGCGCTTGCGCCCGCGTCTGCGGGCTTCGCACTCGCCCATACACGCCAGACGTCCGGAGAAACATCATGATTTTCGGTCTGCTTTTGTCGCATCTGCCTCACGTCAACGAGGCGCGCGCGCACTACGAAGCGCTGCTGTCGCTCGAACCTGTCCGCCGTCACCCCTGGAAGAATCTGTGGCGCCGCATCAAGTCCCGGCTTTCCTAAGTTCTGCCAAACTCCGGTCACGAAGTTTCGCCATCGTTAAAAGAGCGAAGCGCTCCCTGATCGTGGCCGTGAGTTGAATATTCCCTTTCGCGCGCTTTTCGTTTCGCCATGAATCGGCTGTTGTACGCGTATGCCGAGTCCTGTCTTCGCCTTGATTGAGTATCAATCTCATGCAAAACCTCAAAACGATCGCTCCCGACATGGCGGAGACGCGGCCCCGCATCGGCCAGGACGTGATGTGCGTCCAGCACGTGTGCCGCGGCTTCGGCAAGAACCCGAGCGAGCAATTGGTGCTCGACGACGTGGACGTCACGCTGCGTGAAGGCGAGATAGTCGGCTTGCTGGGCCGCTCGGGCTCCGGCAAGTCCACGCTGCTGCGCATCATCGCGGGCCTGATTCCGCCTACCAGCGGCGACGTGAACTACCTCGGCAAACCGCTGCGCGGTCCGGCCGAAGGCGTCGCGATGGTGTTCCAGACCTTCGCGCTGTTCCCGTGGCTCACGGTGCTGGAAAACGTCGAGGCCGGACTGGAGGCGATCGGCGTCGGCCCGCACGAGCGGCGCAAGCGCGCGCTCGCGGCGATCGACCTGATCGGTCTGGACGGCTTCGAAAACGCTTATCCGCGCGAGCTGTCGGGCGGCATGCGCCAGCGTGTGGGCTTTGCACGCGCGCTCGTGGTCGATCCCACGCTGATGCTGATGGACGAGCCCTTCTCCGCGCTCGACGTGCTCACTGCCGAAACGCTGCGCACCGACCTGCTCGACCTGTGGACGCAAGGCCGCCTGCCGATCAAGTCGGTGCTGATCGTCACACACAACATCGAGGAAGCGGTATTCATGTGCGACCGCATTCTCGTGTTGTCGTCGAACCCCGGCCGCGTGGTGGCCGAAATTCCGGTGGCGTTCAAGCACCCGCGCAATCGCCTCGACCCGGCGTTCCGCGCGCTCGTCGACGAGATCTACGCGAAAATGACCGCGCGCCAGCCGGGCGGCCCGGCGAAACCCGAACTCGAACCGGGCAGTTGGCTGCCGGGCATGTCGGTGAACCTGATGGCGGGCCTGATCGAAACATTGGCCGCCGCGCCTTACAACGGCCGCGCAGACATGCCGGAAATCGCGCGAGCGCTGCAACTGGAGGTCGACGAGCTCTTCCCGGTCGCGGAAATGCTGCAGTATCTCGGCTTTGCGGAGGTCAGCGAAGGCGACGTGGTGCTCACGCACGCGGGCAAGACCTTCAACGAATTCAGTACGCAGGAGCGCAAGCTGATGTTCGCCGAACATTTGCTGCGCAACGTGCCGCTGGCCGCGCGGATCAACACGGTGCTCAACGAGCGCCCTGGACATCGCGCCCCGCGCGTGCGCTTCGAGCAGGAACTGGAGGATCTGCTTGCCGACGACGCCGCAGAGGAAACGCTCGACACCGTGATTGCCTGGGGCCGCTACGCCGAAATCTTTTCGTATAACGACAAGACCGGAATCTTCAGCCTGGCCGACGTGGAAGCCTGACGTCTAAAGCTCCCACGGTTTCCCGGCGGTCTCGCACGGCTGATCCGATGATTGTAAACAGTGGTAATATCCGGGACACGCAAAAATCGTCAGAGGGCTGACGGTGACAGGCCGGTCACCGCTGCTCCGTTTTGCCGTTCCTGTCGAATTCCTTGCACTGCTCACAACTAAGGCGTCAGCGATTGCCCATGCGCAATACGCGCGCGACGGCCCGTCACGCGGCGGGCGACCCGGGAAACCATGAAAGTCCGTAACGCCCGCCTCTGGGCGCCAAGAGGCCCGCGCCGGTGGTGCATTGCCGCTGGCGCGCTCGTGCTCGCGAGCGCCATCCGCTTCGCACTCCATCCCCTGCTCGGCCCGATGATGCCGGGCACGACGTTCTGTATTGCCGCTTCGCTGGTCGAATACTTCCTCGGCCTCGCGCCTGCGCTGACCGTGATGGTGCTGGGTCTCGCCATTGCGGACTATATGTTCGTGCCTCCCTACAATTACATTACATTCCTCGACACCCGCGATGTGATCCTGATGGTGTCCTATCCGCTCGTCACGATCATCGTGATTACGCTGATTGAGCGTCTGCGACGCGAGCAGTTTCGCGCGCAGTTGATCACCTCCGTCGCGCAGTCCCGCTACGAAATGCTGCTGCGCCACGACAACGAGCGCGCGCTGGCGCGCCGCGCCGTCGACGAAACGCATCGCCTGCTGCGGCATCTCGCGCAGCATCATGAAGGCTTCATCCTCATCAAGGGGCTCGAGCGCAATGCCGCCCAGCGCGCGAGCGTGGGACAGAGCATGTCGCAAGCGCTGCCGGCCGCCGCCGAAGTCGCGCCCGGTCCGCTCTTCGACGCGCTGCATCCCGACGACGTGCAGCGCCTCACGCACGCACTGTCGCCGGGCCATCATCGCGTGCGTCTGCGCAACGAGCAGCCCAGGCGCGAGTACCGGCACGTCAATTGCAACTGCGAACGCTTCACCACTCACGCAGGCGATTTTCTCGTGCTGCGCACGGAGAGCTGACATGGCGACGCTCGACTTGGAGCTGGCCGCTGCCGAAGCGCCAGCCGTGCAATCCACGCGCTTTTTCTGCGAAGGCGACGGCCACGCCGTGCTCATGCTTCATGGACTCTCCAGCTCGCCGATCGAGCTGCGCTACCTTGCGCGCTATCTGCAGGGCGAAGGGTTCACGGTATGCGCCCCCGTCATCGACGGTTATAGCGCCGGCACCGACCAGCTGCCGATGGAACAATGGGTCGAAAACGCCGCGCGCGAGTTCGACGCCCTGGCGGCGCGCTACGAGCGCGTCTCGATCTGCGGGCTGTCGATCGGCGGCGCGCTTGCGCTGCGTCTGATTCGCAAGCGCCCCGCAGCCCAGTCGCTGGTCCTGCTCTCGCTCACGCTCGCCTACGACGGCTGGGCAATCCCGTGGTATCGCTTCCTGCTCGACTGGGCATACTTCACGCCGCTGCGCCACCGCTACCGCTATCGCGAGGCCGAACCGTTCGGCGTGCGTAACGAAGCGCTGCGCAAGAAAATCGCGCGCGCCATGCAGCGCAGCGACTTCAGCGAGGTCGGCCCCTCGACGATCGCGCTGCCCGCGCTGCATCAGGCGCTGCGCCTCGCGCGCGCGGCGCGCAAGGATGTCCCCGCGATCGAAAACGACACGCTCGTGATCCACGCGATCGACGACGAAACGTCGAGCCCGCGCAATCCGCGCCACGTGATCGACCGCATCGGCTCGAACTTCCTGCGCACGCTGTGGCTCGACGATTCGTATCACATGATCACCTCGGACAACGAACGCGAGATCGTTGCGCGCGAAACGGCCCTGTTCCTGCGCGAGAGCGAAGTCGCGCGCGGCGCGAAAGACGCGCCGGTCGTCTCCAAGGCGCTCGCCCGGCGTTTGCGCCAACTGGCGGCAGTGGGAAGGAAAAATACGTGAAGCAATCCGTAGCAATGAAAGGGCTGGCGTGCGTCGCCGCGCTGACCCTGGCCTCGCACGCGTGGGCCGATACCGATACGTCCAGTACCGCAACAACCGACTCGCCGTGGAAAATCTCGATCGGTCCGGGCGCCTATTTCGCTCCCGAGTATCCGGGCGCGCGCCACATGAAGTTCTATCCGTTCCCGTCGCTCGATATCTCGTACCGCGACCGCTTCTTCTCGCAAGGGCCGGACGTGCTGGGCGTGAACGTGATTTCCGCGGAGAACTACCATGTGGGCGCTTCGCTGAGCTTCGACTTCCAGTCGCGCACCGTGTCGGACGACCCGCATCTGCACGGCTTGAGCAATGTCGATGACGGCCCCAAGCTGCGCCTCTTCGCCGATTACACGGCGTGGGCGTTCACGGGCGCGGTTGCGATGTACCAGGACATCAGCGGCCACGGGCAAGGTACGACGGCAACGGCGGACCTCTATGTGTCGCTGCCGCTAACGGGTTGGCTGTTCTCGGTGGGACCGGGGCTCACGTGGGCCAACGGCGTCTACACGCGCACGCTGTTCGGTGTGACGCCGGATGAGAGTGCGGCATCCGGCTTGCCGGCCTATTCGCCGGGCGCGGGCATTCGCGATCTGCACATGACGTTCTACATGACGCACGACTTCTCGAAGCACTGGGTCGGTTCGGTGAACGCGACGTTCGGACGCCTTCAACATTACGCCGCCGACAGCCCGATCACCGAGAGCCGCCGCGAGATCACGGCGTTCGCGGGGCTCAACTACCGGTTCTAAACACGTGCGCCGGTGCGCGCCGCGTCAGAACCGCTCGGCGCGGAAGGGCCGTGGGTCCACCACCGTCGGCGCGCCCGTCATCATTTCCGCGATCAGGCGCCCCGTGACCGGGCCGAGCGTGAGGCCGTGGTGCGCGTGGCCGAACGCGAACCAGAGGTCGTCGTGCTTCGGCGCGGGCCCGATGATCGGCATCATGTCGGGCGTGCAGGGGCGACGGCCCAGCCACGGCTCGGCATCGAGCCGCGCGCCGAGCGGGAAGATATCGCGCGCGAGCGGCTCCACGGCTTCGAGTTGAACCGGCGTCCTGGGCGAATCGCGAAAGCCGAGTTCGACGCCGGTCGTGAGGCGCGTGCCGCGCACCATGGGCGTGATCAGGAAACCCGCTTCGGCGTCGAGCACCGGCTGGTTCAGCTTCGCGCCGTTCGTGAGCGCGTAATGCATGTGATAGCCGCGTTTCACGGCGAGCGGCAACGCGTAGCCCAGCCGCGCCGTGAGATCGCCCGACCACGGCCCCATGGCGATGACCGCCGATTTCGCCAGCACGGGGCCATCCTGTGTCATCACACGCCACGACGGTTCGAGCGTCGCGGCGTCGCCAATCATCACGCGGCCGCCTAGCTGTTCGAATAGCTTTGCGTAGGCCGTCACCACTCCATTCGGATCGCTAACCGAATCGGAATCGGTGTAGCGCACGCCGCCCACCAGCGTGTGGCTGAGCGCGGGCTCGGCGGCGCGCAGCGCCACGCTATCCAGCGCCTCGTGGCCCACGCCGTACTCGCGCTGCCAGCGCTGTGCTTCGGCCAGCTTGGCGTCCATGGCTGCCGCGCTGCGAAACACCTTCATCCAGCCGTTGGTGCGCAACAGTGCCTGTGCGCCCGCCTCCTCGATCAGCGCGCGATGCTCGATCACGCAATGCTCGATGAGCGTGGCATACGCGCGCGCGATCTCGGCGTGCCGGTCGGCGCGCGAATGGTGCCAGTAGCGATAGAGAAACGGCAGCAACTTCGGCATCGCCCCCGGGTGATAGCGCACGTCCGTCGAGCGGTTGCGCGCGTAGCGCAGCAGCGTGGAAAGCTCGCGCGGAAACGCATAGGGGTAGACGCCCTCGCGCTGGATCAATCCCGCGTTGCCGTGCGATGTTTCATTGCCTGGCGCCCTGCGGTCAACGAGCGCGACCGAGAGGCCGCGCCGCTGCAATTGCAATGCCACCGAGACGCCGACGATACCGCCGCCAAGCACGACCGAATCGAAATTCATCACGTAAAGTTCCTGGCTCGAAGGCACTCAGGCGAGTGCGGTGACGGCCACTTCGACATCGAGGCCCGGTCGCATCAGCAAGGCCTGCACGCAGGCGCGCGTGGGCGCCTGCCCTTGCGCAACCCAGGCGTCCCATACGGCATTGAACGCGTCGAAATGCTTCGGGTCGCTCAGCCACACGTTCGCGGTCAGCACGCGCGTTTTGTCCACGCCCGCCGATGCGAGCAGCTTGTCGATACGCGTGAGGATTTCGGTTGCCTGAACGTCGATCGGCGCGCCTGCGGTATCGGGCACCTGGCCCGAGAGATACACCACGCCATTGGCGATCACCACCTGGCTCATGCGTGCGTTGGTTTGCAGTCTTTGGATGTCGTTGCTCATGTTCATACCGCCGAAAGACCGGCAGCGTCGCTACCGGCCGGGTTGTAAACGGGAGGCGCCGTGACAATGGACGTCAGTGCCGGATTGGCTCGCGTCAGGCGCGCGAGATCGGGACGCGGGCGACGCAGATGAGGATACGCTGAAAACGCCGTTTCCAGCGCCTGCGAGACCGCGAGCGTCTTCATGTCGCCGCGGAACGGGCCCACGATCTGGAGTCCGAACGGCATGCCCGCATGATCGACGCCGCACGGCAGGATCGCGAAAAAGTTGCAGACCGTGAAGTCGTAGTACTCGAGCGCCGTGCCCAGCGTCGTCGCGGCAATGACCTGGCCCTTCGAAAGACCCGTTTTTCCCAGTGCGATTGAGGCCACGACGCTGCTCCTTCAAAGGGGGTCGAGATGCGAGTTATCATATACGAGAAAAAATTATTTCTCGTATACGACAAAACCCGTAACCGGGAACCGTCCCTTTCATGGCAAAGAGCGCAGCACGAAATCACGCAACTGAGCACGCAACCGGGAAAGCAACCGGACAGGCGGCAACAGAAATCGACCACGCGGCCGTCGGCACGCGCCTGCGCGAGGCGCGCAAGGCACGCGACTTGACGTTGATGCAGCTATCGGAGTTATCGGGTATCGCCGTCTCGACGATTTCGAAGGCCGAGCGCGGCGACATTGCGCTCACCTATGACAAGTTCGCGGCGCTCGCGCACGCGCTGAACGTGGACTTCGACACGATTTTCGGGCGCAGGAAGCGCAAGGCGGCCGGCCCGATGAAGCCGTCGCTCACGCGCGCGGGCAAGCAAATGATCTACGACACGCCGAACTACGAGTACGGCATGATCGCTAACGACCTCACCGGCAAGCGCATGGTGCCGATGCGCGGACGCATCCACGCCCGCACGATGGACGCGTTTCCCGATTACATCCGTCACAGCGGCGAGGAGTTTCTGTTCCTGCTGCGCGGTGAGCTGGAACTGCATTTTGAAAACCGCACCGTCTTCAGGCTGTCGCCCGGCGACAGCCTCTACTTCGACAGCGCCGTGGGGCACGTGTATCTCAGCACGGGTGCCGGGGATGCCGAAGTGCTAGTCTGTTGCGTCGACAACGACTCACACCGGCTGCCCGAAACGCTCTGAGCGAGCACTCGCAAGTGTGACGCCGCCGCATTTTAACGGCGGCGTCACATTGCTCATCGGCCGAGCATCGGCAGCTTGAGACCCGCCTCGCGCGCGGTCTGCTGCGCGAGTTCGTAGCCGGCATCCGCGTGGCGCATCACGCCCGTGGCCGGATCGTTGAGCAGCACGCGGCCCAGAC